>CAIVCR010000053.1 GCA_903904515.1 uncultured Bacteroidia bacterium | reverse complement strand
GTGAGCTATCTCGGTTTTCTGATGGGACCACCTTTGATTGGATATATCTCAGCAGCAGCAGGTTTAAGATATTCGTTTGCTGTAATCGGAATCTTCGGTTTTTGCATCACCCTTTTGGTGTCGAAGATTAAGGCGATGCACTAATCAATTAATGATGAAGCATAAAAACCTTCATAGTTGTATTTGAACTCAATTTGAAATTGGTTATATTTGTAAAAAACCAAGGTTATGCTTTCAGTAAATGGTATATATGATGGCAGATCTGTTAAGATTACAGATCAGATCACTGAAAAAAAGAAATACAAAGTAGTGGTTACTTTTATAGAAGAGTTACCGGATGACGACATGCGGGATTTTTCAGCACAAACATCCGGGTTCGAATTCTGGAAAGATTCGAATGAGGATATTTATCAGGATTATCTTACTATAGAAACTACTGAAAAATGAAGATTGGCCAAATAATATTGATTCCAGTCCCATTTGCCGATCTAACAAATAAAAAAGTCAGGCCAGCTGTAATTATAACGGAGACTAAAGATAAATACAAAGATCTCGTGGTTTCTGCCATAAGTTCTGTTGTTCCTTCTGAAATTTCAAGTAGGGAAATTTCATTATCGCCTGATAATACGAACAACTTAAGGGCCGATTCAATAATCAAAGTTGATCGGATTGTTACTCTCAAACGAGAAGATAAAATTGCAGATTTAGGAAAACTCTCAAATAAAGAATCAGCAAGATTTAAAGTTATCCTTACTGAAATGATTGATTAAACCAATTTAATTGCGATATACAGAACAAAACATACAATATTATTATCGAGCAAAGGGAGGATGGTTACTTGATCGCCTCAGCAATTGAGCTACCAGGTTGCCATACTCAGGCAAAAACTCATGAAGAACTGAATGATCGGATCAAAGAGGCTATAACTCTTTATCTTGAAGAAAACAGGAAATTTAAACCAACGAGCAAATTTTTAAGCCTCCATCAGCTATCCCTGTAACGATGTCTAAATTACCTCTGTTGACAGCGAAGTAATTTATTGCAATTCAAAATCACCAGACAAGACCTTCAAATGAATGTTGAAGATTTCACTAAACTGAGTAAAAAAAGAGGGTGAAAATATTTGCGCCGCTTTTCCCTTCTCGTTTGCTGTAATCGGAATCTTCGGATTTTGCATCACCCTTTTGGTTTCGAAGATTAAGGCGATGCACTAATTAGGCTTAGATAAACCGTGGTTGATCTCCGTTATTCTATGGCAAACAACCCTGATGGGGCTATTATTAAAAGAATAGAGCATATAAGGTTTTAGGTCTTCCTGATAAAACAATCACTGAATGACAATCAAAAAGGATATTCGTTGAAATAGGTAACAAGGTTTTCCGGACGATAGGTTGTATCGCATTGATAACGTTCAATAACCGATGGATGAACACTCTCATTGGTTTTACCCTTGGTGGGATCTTTAACTCCCATCCGTCGGTAGAGAGGCGGTTGTAGTTTGTAGAAACCGGTATACGATTCATGTCTTTTTGATAAAGCATCCGGATTTATCTCAATAGGATCGAATTGAAGGTTACACCGCTGTGCCTTATCCAACATCCAGTTTAAGGCAATATCGGACAAGCCACTCTCGACATAACTTCCCCCAACATCTGCATGAACACCCTGGAACCAAACCTGCTCCAACACCTGATCACCTGCATCTTTTTGCTGATGCCACAGTGTTGCTTCAAAATTCTTCCGCTTCTCATCAATGGCCAGTGCATGAAACGCATTTTCTATTCTGGTCGATAAATCAGTATCGTGAAACCCATTCTTCTTACTTAAAATGCCGTTCAACACCAATGGATTTCCAAGTGCACCAACAGTATCCCATACCCCAATAAATTTGATTTTTGTGGTCTCCGAAACGGCAAAAGTCTTTCTGAACAGTGTTGCCTCCACTTCCCGGGGCTGGTGCTGAGGTTTTCGGGATTTGTAAAGACGGTAAGCTTTATCAACTTTGTCGATATTTTCGCCTTTTAAAATCCCTGAATTCCTGATTAAACCAGCCAAACTACGCACTGTAAAAGCACCCCGGCTGAAACCAAAGAAGAAGAGTTCATCACCAAACTCGTAATTTTTAATAATAAAACGGTATGCCTGCAATATATTTTCCGAGATTCCGGTTCCTGTCGCACCATCAAAAATCCTGTTAAGCAGGTTGCCTTCGCTCCCAATTCCGGTATCATAATAGAGCAACTGGGGTATCATGTCTGCAGAAAGCGCTGAAAGTGCATTGGCCATTTTAACCACATTAGTCTGACACAGTTTTCCATCCACATTTTCATCGGGAGTATTCCAGGTTCCATCACAAAAAATCGCAATTCTTTTCATATCAGAGTTTTGTTAGTTAACAAAGGATTCAAAAATCGATCAGGATATGCTTTAATTACAATGCAATATACAATATTACAGTTATTAACATGGGATTGTTCATCAAATAATTGGTTCAGAATTGAACAATTCACCCGTTCAGACATTACCTTTGTGGCGATCCTTCCCTTACTGACCGGATTTCCGTAAGCTATTTCTGATAGAAGTTATTTTTCAAGGTTAAAAGATAAATTTAAAATAATGAGTTCTGAAAATATCAAAACAGCCAGTTCTCCCTCCTGGATAGAAATTGTTTCAAAATACAATTTTTCAGATCCTGTGAGAAGTTGGTGGCAAATTGTCAATTCAGTTGTCCCCTATTTATTACTTTGGGCCGTTATGGTCTGGAGTCTTAAAGTCTCCTATTTTCTAACCCTTTTATTATCCGTTTTTGCTGCGGGGTTCCTGGTACGGATTTTTATTATTTTCCACGATTGCGGCCATGGATCGTTTTTTAAGTCTAAATTGCTCAGCCGGATTGTGGGTATTATTACCGGAATAATGACTTTTACCCCATACCACAAATGGACCCACGAGCATAAGGAGCACCATGCTACGGTAGGTAACCTGGATAAACGGGGAGTTGGAGATGTCAATACCCTCACCGTTGAAGAATTCCTGAAACTATCGCGCTGGGGGAAATTTAAATACCGGTTTTACCGTCATCCGCTTTTCCTTTTTGGTATCGCTCCATTCCTGGTTTTTGTGGTTCAAAATCGGTTATCCAAAAAGAATATGAGCAGAAAGGAGCATTTGTACCTTCATCTTACCAATCTGGCGCTTGTCGCCGCCATCGCACTTGGAATGTGGGTGATTGGCTGGAAAGAGTATCTGATGATTCAGCTACCTGTGCTCTATATTGCATCAGTACACGGAGTATGGCTTTTCTATGTTCAGCATCAGTATGAGAATGTAGTGTGGACGCGCGCTAATGAATGGAATTATAAAGAGATAGCTCTCGGAGGGAGCTCCTACTTTAAACTCCCTAAAGTGCTGCAATGGTTTACCGGAAATATCGGGTTTCACCATATTCATCATCTGAGTCCTAAAATTCCCAATTACAAGCTTCCCTCCTGCTATAAGGAAAACTCCGTTTTTCAGGAAGTCAAACCTGTCACCTTCTTCAGCAGTCTGCGCTCTCTCAAACTCAGGTTGTGGGATGAAAAAAGAAAAAAACTGGTTGGATTTAGCGCACTTCGCTATTATCCAAGATAAAAGTGTAATTTCCGTAATCCATTTAAAATTCCTATCAGGGAATACTAATAATTGATTATGAGAAATATAAGCACTGTAATTTTCATTGGATTAATTTTCATCACCGGATTAATAACCTCCTGCCACCCTCCTGCCAAACAACTGAAAGCGGGTTTATGGAGAGGAGTAATCTCAGTTCGCGAAAATGAAATTCCCTTTCTGTTTGAGGTTAAAGGAGGCACAATTGACAGCACTTCAATATTCCTGATCAATGGAGAGGACCGTTTTGAATTGAAGAAGGTTGTTTATAGCAACGATACGGTCTCTATTCCAATTGATCTTTATGACGTTGTTCTGAAAGGAAAGTTTACGGAGAATTCCATTGACGGACAGTTTATCAAGGGAAGCTCAACGAAAAAACTCACCTCTGTACCGTTCAATGCGAAATATGGTGCCCTGCCAAGATTTCCTAAAAGTGGCGGAGAGCCACTTGTTTCGTTGACAGGCACCTGGGATGTTAATATAATCTCCGGGGAGAATACAACAAAAACGGTGGGCAACTTTATCCAGAAGGGGGATATCCTAACGGGATCAATCCTTGAATCCACAGGCGACTACCGCTTTTTGGAAGGGGTTGTAAACGGGAAGAGATTTTCCCTGTCCACTTTTGGGGGCTCCTCACCCTACCTGGTGAAAGGTGAATTTATCAATGACAGCACCTTCACAGGAGAATTTATTACCCTTCGCCAAACCTCCAAACTGGAAGGAAAACGAAATCCAAGGGCTGCGCTACCTGATCCCTATTCTGCATCTCACCTTAAGGAGGGCTATTCAACTGTTGAATTTTCATTTCCGAATCTTGAAGGGAAGCTAATCTCACTATCCGATTCCCGGTATACAGGGAAAGTGGTAATTGTTACCATTCTGGGGAGCTGGTGCCCCAATTGTCTCGACGAAAACACCTTCCTTTCTGCCTGGTACAAAGAAAATCATCAGCGTGGCATTGAAATTATAGGGTTGGGATTTGAGCGAAAGGACGATTTTGAATCGGCAAAGATATCCCTTTCCAGCCTAAAAAACCGATTAGGCATCGAATATGAGATTCTATTTGCCGGAAAATCGGGAACTGAAAATGCTTCTAAGGCGTTACCTGCGTTAAATGGCATCTCCGCATTTCCAACAACGATTTTCATTGATAAGAAGGGGAAGGTCCGAAAAGTTCATACCGGCTTCAACGGCCCTGCAACAGGGAAATTCTACGAAGATTTCAAAATAGAATTCAACGGATTAATTGATAGTCTGGTGAAGGAATAGCTAAATTTAAAAGGACGAAAGTCTTGCATCCTGATCAAAGATAAGATAATAAAGAGGGCTCAAAGTTGCGTTTCATTGCTTATAATTTATTCCTTTATTATCACGCCAAGACGCAAAGCCGCAAAGAAAACAATAAAATAAATCCTATGACGCATCAAAACCATTCATTCGACACACGATCTATTCATGTAGGCGAAGAACCTGAATATCTTGAAGGGAGCAATAATGAGGTAGTGGCCCCTATCGTCCTTTCTTCAACCTTCGCCCGCAAAAAGGTTATGAATCATGGGAGATTCGAATACTCACGCACCAGCAACCCCACCAGGCTTGCACTCGAAAAACGGTATGCATCGCTTGAACAAACAAAATATGGGCTTAGCCTGGCATCCGGACTTGCAGCAGAGGCACTCCTGCTATTTACATTATTAAAACCGGGCGATCATATTATAGGATTTGACGATCTGTATGGTGGAACCAAACGACTACTAAATCAATGGAAGGAACAATATGATTTACAGGTAACTCTTGTGGATGCTGCACAGCCATCGATTGTCGAAGAGGCTATCCAGCCACGCACTAAGTTAATCTGGCTTGAATCGCCAACCAATCCGTTGCTCAAAGTTTGCGATATCGCTGCCATAGCTGAAATTGCACATCGCCATAACCTTCTCGTGATTGTCGATAACACGTTTCTTTCCCCCTATTTCCAGAATCCAATACTTTTGGGTGCAGACATTGTGGTTCATAGCGTGACAAAATATATCGGTGGACACAGCGATGTGATTGGCGGAGCTGTTATGCTGAACAATGATGCACTATTCGAAAAACTAAAATTCAACCAGAATGCCCTCGGGATGGTCCCCTCCCCCTTCGATTGCTATCTGGTTTTGCGCGGATTAAAGACATTGTCACTTCGCATGGAGCGACATCAGTCAAACGCTCTGGCAGTAGCAACTTATTTGGAGAACCACCCAAAAGTGGAAAGGGTTTATTATCCGGGGCTCCCCTCTCACCCGCAATACGTTCTGAATGCCAGGCAAGCGAGTGGTTATGGTGGAATGGTCTCATTCGAAATAAAAGGGGGAGAAAAGGAGGCCGTTCAATTCCTTGAAAGCCTCGAATTATTTACGCTCGCAGAAAGCCTCGGCGGTGTTGAATCGCTAATCGAACACCCTGCACTTATGACACACTCGTCGATAACACAAAAAGAGAGGGAGTTGGCAGGAATTAAAGATTCGCTGATCAGAATTTCTGTCGGAGTAGAGGACATAACCGACCTTATCAATGATCTGGAGCAGGCGTTCGGAAATATTTAAACTTCTTAGCTTACTCTGCAATGAATAATATGGATAAGCCTTTTCACCTGTTCGAGCTGACAAAAGAGCTCATTGATGATTTTCGCTCAAGAGATTATGAAGCCCATTTTCATGATTTTGAAGAGCTGATTATTATTACCCAGGGGAGTCTGGAACATTTCATCGATTTTAAGAAGGAGGTTCTTGAAGCCCCGGTTGCCTGTTATGTATCAATGGGGAAAATGCATAAGCTCATCCCTGAAAAGGATCTGCGTGGTTGGGTAATCAATTATAAAACAGCATTTATCCCCGACTCAAAACTGAGCTTTTACTCCAATTTCGCTACCTCAACCAATATACCCCTCTCGGGAGGAACCTGCATCAACCAGTTTATCGCTCTTTGCCAAATCATCAACACTGAATATAATCGTGAAGTTGTCGACCACCTAACAATCCAGCATCTTTTAGGAGGGCTGGTGGCCATGATCGATGCAGAGCGAAAGAGAAGGTCTCCTGCCGACAATGTGACTACAGCCTCACAGGTCATTACCTTCAATAATTTTCTCAAAATACTCGAAGAAAATTACCATTGCAACGAAGGGGTCGCTTTTTACGCCAATAAACTAAATATGTCAGGGAGAAACCTGAACATAGTTTGCCAAAACAACTTTCGAAAAAGCGTTTCTGAAATTATTGAAACCAGGAAACTGGTGGAGGCTAAACGGATGCTGTTGTACACTGACAAAACAGTTTCCGAGATTGGATACGACCTGGGTTATAACGAAAAATCGTACTTTACACGGGTATTTCATACTAAAATGGAGGTCACCCCAAGCCGGTTCCGCGAAATGACCAGGGCCATTATTTCCTAAAAGTACCACAACCTTTCTAAATACTGTTACCACCGACCCTTGGGATTGGTGCACCTTTGCATTGTCGAAACGGAAGTATGTTCAAAGAGTCACTGTTCCGGGATAATCAAACCTATATGAATCAACTGGGATTAGGGAAATAAGGAAATTGAAGTAAAAGGAAATAAATAGAAATAAGTAGAAATAAACAATAAAAAAGACAAATTATGAGCACACAGGAAACAAAATGGGCAATTGACCCAACACACAGTAAGATCGGATTTAAGGTAAAACATCTGATGATTTCAAACGTATTAGGAAGTTTCAGGGAATTTGAAGGCGAAGTAACCACCGTTGGGAACGACTTTTCCAAATCAGTGATCTCCCTTTCACTGAATACCGCCTCCGTTGATACTGAAATCGCAGACCGAAACGCCCATTTAAAAAGTGGTGATTTCTTCGATGTTGAGAATTTTCCGAAAATTACATTTAACGGTGCGGGATTGAAAGACCTTGGCGACGATTTATATGAACTTACAGGTGACCTAACCATCAAAGGCATTACCAACCCGATCACACTATCAGTGGAGTTTGGAGGCGTTAACTCAGACCCATGGGGTAATGTGAAAGCCGGATTTTCAGTTACGGGAAAGCTTAAGCGCAAAGATTGGGGATTAACCTGGAATGCTGCACTGGAAACCGGTGGAGTCCTTGTTGGCGACGAGGTGAAAATTGATTGTGATGTTCAATTGGTAAAAAAAGGGGAATAACAACTTTGGTTGATAAAAAATCGGAACACTGATGACACTGATCTGACGGATAAACACTGTTTTTAAGTCAATTCTGTGATGATCTGTTTAAACTGTGTCATCTGTGTTCTAAAATTATTGCAAATTGATTTTCATCTAAAATTGGCAAATAGGTAAATCATATAATTACGATTACTTATATTCGCCTTAAAATAGAATTAATAACATGAACAGACGATCATTTATGCGGTCGGCTATGCTGTTCCCACTAGCTGCAAATATCATGGAGACCAACGCATTGAATAATTTAATGAATTCAGGGGAGAAATCGGCACGGATGCCCGTACTTTTCGTAGGTCACGGAAGCCCTATGTACGCCATAGAAGAAAACGAATTTGTACGTACCTGGCGTAAACTCGGTGAAGAACTCCCCAGACCAAAAGCGATATTATGTATTTCGGCCCATTGGGAGACCAACGGCACCCTGGTGACCGCAATGCCAAAACCAATGACCATTCACGATTTTGGTGGTTTTCCAAAAGAATTATTCGCAGTTCAATATCCCGCTCCCGGAAGCCCTGAGTTAGCCCTTGAGACCAAGCGAAGTTTAACAAGTGTTACAGTTGAGCTCGATGAAAAATGGGGTTTGGATCATGGAGCCTGGAGTGTTATCCGTAATATCTATCCTAAAGCCGATATTCCTGTAATTGAAATGAGCCTCGATTATAACAAGCCTCCCCAATATCATTACGATTTGGCAAAAGAGCTCTCCGCACTGCGGGATAAAGGGGTATTGATCATTGGAAGCGGGAATATTGTCCATAACCTCCGGATGGTCGCATGGGATAAAATGAATGAACCTGAATACGGATTCGACTGGGCAATCCAAGCCAACGATAAGATAAAGCAACTCATTATAAACAACAACCATAAAGAACTGATTAACTATACATTGCTTGGTCGTGAAGTGCAGTTGGCAGTACCGACCCCCGAACATTACCTGCCATTGCTTTACACATTGGCACTAAAGGGGACCAATGAACCGGTATCTTTTTTTAATGATAAAGCTGTAATGGGTTCTCTTGCGATGACTTCAGTGAAAATTGGTTGATTTTAATTATCTTGCGGCTCTAAAAAAATTGGACTATGAGCAGGTATTAAAAGGACAAAATACTTTTGATACCCGTTTGTATCCTGTAGAATAGATATGGAGAAGATAAATAAAATCATTATTGCTGATTCACAGTTTCTCGTTGTAGAAGCGCTTAAGTCGTTAATCGTATCCGATAACAACTATGCACTTGTCGGAATTGCCTCAACGAAAAATGACCTTTTAAAGTTACTGCAAAGTTCCTCTGCAGAACTGTTAATTACCGATTTTGCAACTGTTGATTTTGATGGTTTGGATGACCTTAAAACCATCAAACTAAAAAACCCTCTATTGACAATACTGATCCTTACCAACACAATCAGCAAACAGGAATTTGCTGATCTGAACAGGGTCGGGATTAAAAACATTATTTACAAGACTTCAGATAAGGATGAAATATTCTCAGCCATTGAATCAACGCTGAAGTCAAGAAAATATTATTCAGACGAAATTCTCGACCTTTTTCTCGATTTAAGCGACAGTAAAAATAGCTCTGAAGACTCTAAAACACTCACCCCATCAGAGATTGAGATTGTAAAACTGATTGCTGACGGACTGACAACCAAAGAGATCGCTGCCAGGCGAAATATAAGTTATCATACGGTAAACACACACCGAAAAAATATCTTCAGAAAGATGGAGGTCTCCAACGCCTCTGAATTAATCATGATTGCCATTAAAGCAGGCTGGATCGATAATATCGAATACTATATTTAAAAGTTTAATCCTCCACTGTTTGATCAGACAAAAATCAGACTTAGAATCGCTATCCACACCACGTATTAAGATTAAGACAATAGTAACGCTTGAAATTACAATTCGGCACTATTATTGTGTACAAATCTTTCTGATTCCTGTTTAAAAAGCAGGATTAATACTAATGCGTAATAAGAAAATAGTAGTCTAAAAAATTTATTGAATGAAAACAAAACTGATTTTCGCAATTGTGTTTATCGTATTGGCGCAATTCGCTAATGCCCAAACATTTGGAATTAAAGGGGGTTTGAATTTATCCAACATGACATTTACAGAAAACGGTGCAGGATATTCTCCTGCAATGTTAACCGGAATTCAGCTTGGACCAGTAGCTGATTTTAAACTTACTGGAAATCTATATCTGAATACGGGGATACTTTATTCATTAAAAGGATTTAATTTGAAGTCGGTGAATGATGCTCAGCTGCTGGATGCCTCTTTTTTTAACGGAAAATCAAAGCTAAGCTACTTTGAACTCCCGGTTAACCTGGCATATAAAATACCAGTTAACCCGAAATATAAATTATTTATTCAGGCAGGCCCTTACGTTGGTTTGAGCTTAGGTGGAACCATTAAAAAACCTGGAATTCCTCTCCAGGATGTTTACCAATACCATAATCTTAATTCGTATGATTACGGAGTGGGTGCAGGAGCAGGTATAGAAATGGGTCCTATTGTTGCCTCTCTGAATTATGAGCTCGGGCTATTAAACCTGAATTCCAATTCAACAATCCCGGCAACATTCAATAACAAAGTACTTCAGATATCAGTAGCCTACATGTTTTGGAACTTAAATCACTAATTGAAAGAACCTTAATAGCCCAAATGTATTTTCTTGATTTTAAAGGTTTCAGATAATCCGTTTAAAAAAAATTGGTAAAACGGGCTCTAATCTTAATAATAATCACAAAACCCATTTTAATTCATTCCAGGTCACACATAGCCTTAAGTTCTTCATTCATATGAACTTTGCAAATACTGATGAGTCTATGCAGGTAGATTCATCGGGATTTATCGCGTTGCTACTTGTCAAAACCCCGTAATTCTTCCTCAATACCACGCAACCTAATAAGTTAAAGTTTTATCTTAAAATTGTAACTTATTACGTTAATGACATGAACAATTACAACGAAAGTTTTAACCAGGGATTAGTACAATAAACTATAAAAAATCAACTTTGTGTTCTCGATTCCAAAAGATAACACTAGGAGAAACCCGCACGGATCCAACTCTGGAAGCGAGTAGTTTGAAATTTATTTTAATCCACCCACTTAGAAAAGCCAAATAGTCAAAAGGGGGTTTGTTATTTTACATTTATTAACAATAGTTTTAATATGATATCTATTGATTTATTGGAGATTAAAATATTTTTTCTGATCAACAAGGAGTGAATGCTGAAAAACTTAAGAGTAGGCAAAATTAATTTTAATGATGGAATGAAAACAAAACTTATTTTAGTAATTGCATTTGCATTTTTGGTGCATGAAACAAATGGACAATCGATTGGATTCAAGGGCGGTATCAATTTGGCCAATATGTCGTTCACTCAAAATGGTGTTGGTTACTCCCCCGAATCGTTAACGGGTTTTCAATTAGGTCCGGTCGCTGATTTTAAATTGGTGAAGAATCTTTACCTAAATACAGGATTTCTCTATTCTTTAAAGGGATATAACCTGAATTCACCTGTATTGGCAGGAACAGAGGGGGTGTTTCTCAATGGGAAAGTAAAACTAAGTTATCTGGATATTCCGCTGAATCTGGCCTATAAGTTCCCCTTGATCGGGAAATCAAAATTTTTCATTCAGGGTGGTCCCTATATGGGGCTTGGCCTGGGCGGATCTGTGAAAATTCAAACAACTCCTGAAACTCCCATACAGGATGTTTATTCCTACAATTATCTGCATAACTTTGATTTCGGAGTTGGCGCCGGAGCCGGATTCGAATTTGGCCCTTTAGTCGCAAGTGTTAATTATGAGCTCGGTATTTCAAATCTTAATCTTAGTACCACTTTGCCTGGAACCTACAAAAATAAAGCACTGCAGTTCTCCATCGCTTACATGTTTTGGAATTTCAATAAATAACAGGGCTCAAAAAAAGCGGAATGGATTCCTACCCATCCTATTTTTGAGACTCTCCTTTCCAATCATTTGGTCAAACAACTCGTTGCTGTTTAATCAGCAAGAGTTTGTTTGGACCATATTTTTTTCTCTGCCAGCGGCCTGAGATTTTCCAAGGCTTTTAAAGCGGAGGAGAGGGTTTCAAGGTTTTTTGCAAAGTGAAAACGGATCAGGTGGTGAACCTCTTCCTGGAAAAAGCTAGAACCCGGAACTGCTGCCACACCAACCTCGCAGGCCAGCCATTCACAAAATTCCACATCATTGGAGGCCCCAAACTCAGAGACATCAACCATCACATAATAAGCTCCTTGCGGGATCGTGAATTTCAGTCCCAAATCATCAAGTCCCTTTAAGAAAAAATCCTTCTTTTCGGTATAAGATTTCTGCAGCTGGAGGTAATAATCGGGTCCGAATTCAAGAGCTGTTATAGCTGCTTCCTGCAGTGGCGAAGCAGCCCCTACGGTTAAAAAATCATGAACCTTGCGCACCCCGTCAATGATAAAGGCAGGTGCAATAACATATCCTAAGCGCCACCCTGTGATCGAATATGTCTTTGAAAGTGAACTGCATGAAATAGTTCGTTCAAACATTCCGGGCAGAGAAGCGATATAAACATGATGAAATGGCTCATATACAATATGTTCGTACACTTCATCGGTAATTACAAATACGTCATATTTAATCGCATAGGCAGCAATAATCTGAAGCTCCTCCAAAGTATACACTTTGCCGCTCGGATTTGACGGATTACAAAGTATCAGGGCCTTTGGTTTTTGCTGAAAAGCAGCTTCCAATTCCTCCACATCAAAGTTATAATAGGGTGGTTTAAGGTGGACATAAATTGGAATTGCCCCCGACAGGATCGTATCAGCGGTATAATTTTCATAAAACGGGGAGAAAACAATTACCTTATCACCGGGATTACAAACAGTCAGCATTGAAGCAATCATCGCTTCGGTGCTGCCGCATGTTACTGCGATCTGGGTTTCCGGGTCAATTTCAATACCCATAAAGAAGGATTGCTTTTTCGCAAGGGCTTTTCTGAAATTGGGAGCACCCCAGGTTACCGCGTACTGATGAATACTTCCTGATGCCACATTGGCCAACGCCTCCTTTAAAGCTTGCGGCGGATCAAAGTCGGGGAAACCCTGCGATAGATTTACAGCTCCGTGTTGATTAGCTATCCGGGTCATCCGACGGATAACTGAATCGGTAAAATTAGTCAGTTTCTTGCTTAATTCGGGCATAGATAAGTTTTGTTACAATTTTTTAAGCATCCATAAATCGCAGCCGAAGTGGCCACTGTGTCCCAAAGGTGCGGATAAATATTCAAAGCCAAATTTTTCATAAATGGTTAAAGCCAGTTTTAATTCCGGCATCGATTCGATATAAACATTTCTAAAACCGAAATCTTGGGCGTATTGCAGACATTTTTCGATAATTGATCTGCCCAGCCCCTTCCCTCTCGCCTCGGGCAATAAATACATCTTAACCAGTTCGCACGTGTCGCCGGGCAAACCTTCAGTGGGGAAAATCCCACCTCCACCGACAATTTCACCATTCAACACTGCAACAAAATAGGTTGATTTCTCTTTCATGAAAAGTTCAGAAAGTGAATCAGTAGCAGCGTCAAAGTAGACCGTACCTGGATGGTTCGCACCAAACTCGGTTAAAGTAGTCCGGATAATCTGCGCAAGTGAACTGTTATCGGATGGCCGGATGGTTCGTATTTTGAAACTTTGTTCGTTAATCATTATTTTGAATCTCTTAGCTGCAATATTAATGGATTGAAACCTAAAATCCCAATGAAAGAATGATTTTAAAATTGAAAAGCCGCATATATACCATAAAGCAGGTATAATAAATACGCATTTTATGGGATTGTCAGCCCAGATCTTAACCCCCATTTTTGTATCATAAAATAATAAAGAAAGCCATGACAAAAATTGCATCCAATCTTACCGATTTAATTGGGAATACTCCCTTACTTGAATTATCTAATTTCAACAAAAAGCACAACCTTGAAGCTACGCTTATTGGGAAGCTCGAATTTTTTAATCCCGCCGGTAGTGTAAAAGACCGCATTGGATTTGCGATGATAGAAGCCGCTGAAAAACAAGGCTTACTGAATAAGGACTCTGTAATTATTGAGCCGACAAGCGGAAATACAGGTATCGCACTTGCATTTGTTGCTGCAGCCAAAGGGTATCGTTTAATTATCCTTTTACCTGAGACCTTTAGTCTTGAACGAAGAAACTTATTGAAAGCCCTGGGTGCTGAGCTTGTCCTCACTCCCGGAAGCGAAGGGATGAAGGGGGCCATCAGAAGAGCATCAGAATTAGCCGAAATAACCCCAAATTCATTTCTCCCTCAGCAATTTAAAAATCTTGCAAATCCTGATGTTCATCGCAGGACAACGGCCGAAGAGATCTGGAATGATACCGATGGAGAAGTCGATATTTTCATTGCCGGCGTTGGAACCGGTGGCACAATAACCGGAGTTGGCGAAGTTTTAAAAGCCAGAAAACCTGGAGTTCAGATTATTGCAGTAGAACCTACAGACTCACCTGTCCTTTCGGGTGGAAATCCTGGTCCACACAAGATCCAGGGAATTGGTGCAGGATTTATACCGGACATTCTAAACGTTTCTGTGATTGATGAAGTGATACAGGTAACCAATGCTCAGGCCATCGAAACCAGCCGTGAATTAACCCGCACAGAGGGTCTTGTGATCGGAATATCTTCAGGAGCAATTGCTTATGCAGCACTTCAGGTAGCTAAAAGACCTGAAAACAAGGGCAAGAAAATTGTCTTCATTGTTTGCGACACCGGAGAACGGTATTTATCCACACTGCTCTATCAGTTCGAGGACGAAAAATCAAATACGTTTGCGGCAATTTAATTGAACTATAGTTATATACAGACTGGCCAGGATTAAATTCCTTGATCACCAGAATTTACATTCCTACGCCAAAACAAAAAAAGGTTTTCCATGTGGAGAACCTTTTTTTATTTTTACACCATTAAAACTATTTAAAGTCTAAGAGTCCGGGTGCCACGTGCAGTAGCGCTCAGACCGGGGTTCAAATCTACTTCCCGTTAAAATACCAGCCACTGTTCCAGGTCGTTAAAATCGTCTGCTTTATTGTGAATGGCCTTGAAATTTGCCTCATTATCGAACCAACCCATAACGGTATCTCGTTGCAGATGTGTAGGTTTTACAGAAATACAGGTGAGATATGAACTCCAGGGGTAGTCCATTGCATGATCGGTAAATTTATGATGGACCGGATTATTATGTATGTATATGACCAAGGTTTTGAAGTATTCTTTATCTGTAATTTCTTTTCGATCAAATGGGCGTTCAAACAATGCCCCGTGCCGCCCAGAATATTTGTTAAAGTATTTACTGTAAGCATTGAACAGGTGGGAGAAATGCAGGACCGGATTGGGAATCTTGATATCGTTAGTTTTCGTCACTGCAACCGTTGACGCTGTCAGATGCATCGCATGCTGACAGGTCGATCGTTTCCCATTTTAATTCCTCAAACCTGACAGGGTCAATTGACCTGTCAGCGCTTGAATATTTATACGCCACATTTTCTTTTATGCTCACCAACAGATGAAAATGGTTTTTCATAAGTACCCAGGAATAAGTAAAGGCAATAGGTGAAATATATTTATCGTATAAATTCAGAAAGTGTTCATAATTTTTGGAATCCTGAAATAAGTTGCAACTGTTTACTCCCCGGTTGTATATGTGATAAAACTTTCCTGTTAGAAGTGGTGTTTCTTTTTGTGACATCAGCGAAATGATTTATTGGGGTTTGTGTATTTAATTTTGATTATCAAGGTAATCGAAACCTCGAAGATCAAAATTTTTTAAACCCTTAAATTAAAGGGTTATAAAAATATTTTTATTCTAAAATTACGAAATATTCGATAAATAATTGAACCCATTCAAATATATTAGATTAGGTCTTTCCCAATTATTAAACGCATCTGATGAGTCTCCCAAATTATTTACCTAATTTTACTCCAACGCCAATTAGCACGATAAAATATGCTCACAGGGATTTACAAAACGCTCTTTCAGCAGCTTACCACGGTTATTGATTCAAAACGGATATTTCATGATCCGCTCCATACCCTTGCTTTCGGTACAGATGCCAGCTTCTACCGCCTGATCCCCAAAATTGTGATCAAGGCCAGGGATGAGGCAGAAGTTTCGATGATCCTAAAAGAGAGCGCCAAATTAAATATCCCCGTCACTTTTCGTGCTGCCGGTACCAGTCTCTCGGGGCAGGCGATCTCCGATTCGGTATTGGTTATAGCAGGAAATCACTGGAAAAAATACACGATTGCAGAGGATGGATTAAAAATCAGACTCCAGCCCGGATTAACCGGTGGACGGGTAAACGCGTTACTGGCACCTTACGGACGAAAGATAGGCCCTGACCCGGCATCGGTGAATGCGGCCATGATCGGAGGCATCGCCGCAAATAATGCAAGCGGAATGTGCTGCGGAACTGCTGAGAATTCATACAAGACACTCGACAGTATGAAAATTATTTTTGCCGATGGCTCAGTTCTCGATGCCGCCAATCACGAAAGCAGGCTGCAATTTCAGCAAACACATGCGCAACTGGTCAGAGAAATTACAGCACTGGCTGATGGTGTTAAGAGTAATAAAACCCTATCGGAAAGGATATTCCATAAATACAAGATGAAGAACACGACAGGGTACAGCCTTAACGCCCTGATTGATTTTTCAGACCCTTTTGATATCATCCAGCATCTGATGATCGGATCGGAGGGAACACTTGGATTTATTGCTGAAATCACATACAAAACAGTGGTGGAGCACCCCTTCAAAGCCAGTTCATTAATGGTTTTTCCCGGTATTGAACAAGCATGCAAGGCGGTTACATTGCTGCAGACTGCGCCTGTTTCAGCTGTTGAACTGATCGACAGGGCGGGTCTGCGCGCGGTAGAGGATCAGTCCGGAATTCCTGAATACCTGAAAAGTATAAATCCGTCGGGATGTGCTATTCTGGTCGAAACAAGGGCACTTCAACAGGTTCAGCTCGACGATCAGATAAATAGTATACTTGCCACAATTCAATCAATCCGGTCTGAAGTACCCATCCGGTTTACAGCAATTCCTTCCGAATATGAGTTACTCTGGAATATCCGAAAAGGGATGTTTCCCTCTATCGGAGCCATGCGAAAAACCGGGACCACCGTAATCATTGAAGATGTAGCATTCCCATTACCCCGACTGGCAGAGGCAACCCATGACCTTCAGCAACTTTTAGGCAAATGGGGATATCACGAAGCGGTAATCTTTGGTCATGCACTTGAAGGAAATCTCCATTTTGTCTTTACCCAGGATTTTGGCGACCCGAAGGAGATAGAACGTTACAAGAAATTCATGGCTGAAGTGGCTGAAATGGTGGTTTCAAAATATGACGGATCACTTAAGGCTGAACATGGCACAGGACGCAATATGGCCCCTTTTGTTGAATTGGAGTGGGGGAAAGAGGCCTACCAGCTAATGAAGAATATCAAAAATCTCTTCGATCCGAAGAACCTCCTCAATCCGGGTGTGATTATCAACAGCGATCCCGAAGCCCATCTGAAGAATCTCAAGCCGATTCCTGCGGCCCATGAAAGAATCGATAAATGCATTGAATGCGGCTTCTGTGAACCGGCGTGTGTATCCGCGGAATTAACCCTTACACCGCGACAGCGGATTGTGGTTTACCGCGAGATGAAAAACCTCGCGAAAACAGGCCAGGAACCTCATATGCTAGCCGCCCTTGTAAAAGACTTCAGCTATTCGGGCAATGATACCTGTGCTACCGACGGATTATGTGCCACAAGTTGTCCCGTTAAAATTGATACAGGAAAGCTCATAAAATCATTGAGGGGCGAAGAGATTGGTCCGCAACCAAAGGGAGCGTTATATATCGCAACCCATATGAGCAGGCTTGTTCCGCTAGTCGGAAAGATGCTCTCATTAGTAGGATTTTTCCACCTTGTTTTAGGTACATCGGTTATGAAACGCATTTCTGGCGGATTACGTGTTCTGTCGGGAAACCGCATTCCCCTCTGGAACCGGTATATGCCACTGGGCGCCAGACCGATTGATCTTAAGGAGACGATCTTAACAAATTCGGCACGTAAGGTGGTCTATTTCCCGTCATGTATCAACAGGGCGATGGGGGTATCAAATGAGCACCGCGGAGAGAAACAGCTCTCCGAAAAAATGGTGGAACTGCTTCACAAAGGGGGATTCGGGATTATTTATCCTGAGAATTTAAATCAACACTGTTGCGGAATGGCTTTTCTGAGCAAAGGGTATACTGAAGCAGGTAACAGGAAATCGAAAGAACTTGAGGAAGCATTGCTTAAGGCAAGTGAAAACGGGAAATATCCGGTTCTGTGTGATATGAGTCCCTGCCTCTTCACGATGAAAGAGAATATGGGATCTGTTTTAAAGCTCTATGAATCAACGGAATTTATTATTGACTTTTTACTTCCACATCTGGAGATAACCCCTTTAAAGGAAACCATTACGGTGTTCCCTGTCTGCAGCATGAAAAAAATGGGTTTAGAAGGGAAGCTGGAAGAGTTGGCGCGGAAATGCGCCACAAAAGTTGTCGTTCCCGAAACCAATTGCTGCGGGTTTGCAGGTGATCGCGGATTTTCGTATCCAGAACTCAATACGCATGGGCTTCGTGAACTTAAAGATCAGTTATCCGGCAACATCAGCAAAGGCTATTCAACAAGTCGCACCTGTGAAATCGGACTGAGCTTGCATTCAGGAATTTCGCATCAGTCAATTGTTTACCTTGTTGATCAGGTTAGCAAACCAAAAATAATAAGCCAATAAAAATTGTTTCGTATTACTCCTTCTTTAATAGAATCTGAACGAGCTCCCATTCCTGAACCAGTTCCTCATAGATCATGTTCAAATCTACAAAATGCTCTTTATCAAGATTTAATTCGAATTCCATGGCCAATTCTGCCAAATGGCTAAACCACATATTCAGGGAAGCCCCTTTTATGGAATGCGCTGTCTTTTGAATCAACGACAGATTTTGATCCGTAATTGCAGTTCGTAATACCTTCAAATCATGAGAAAACTGGATATAAGCAGCTTCAAGCAGTTTATCGAAGATGATCTGGCTATTTCCAATACTTTCCATCAATGTTGCCCGGTCAAAGTGAAAATTGACTTTACTTTCAATTACCCTTTCCCCTACCTCTTTAGATTCCCTGTAAAATTGAGCTAAATATTTATCCAGAACTTTATGCAATCTTTTGAGCTCAAGGGGTTTGGTTAAAAAATCATCCATGCCGGCTTCCAGGCACCTCTCCTTCTCCCCTTTGACTGCTCCTGCTGTTAATGCGATAATGGGAATACGACCACCCTGTGAAAATTCATAGCTTCGGATAGCTAATGTCGCCTCAATACCGGACATCACAGGCATTTGGATATCCATGAAAATCAAATCCGGTTTTTTCAACAGCGATAATTCAAAAGCCTCAATTCCATTTTTAGCCTCATAAATGATAACATTGGGAATCATTTGTTTAATTAGGGTGGTAACTAAAATCATATTAATCACTACGTCTTCCGCAACAAGGATTCCCGGTGCGGCCTCATTTACAAGTTGAAAAATTTCGGTAACGGGCGAATCTTCCTGATTCAACAAGATGACATTCGATTGAATATGTACGCTTTTCAAATAATGCAATAGTTCGGATGACTTGACAGGTTTGGTCAGGTTGAATATGACCCCCATCTTTTTACACTCTTCATAAATTTCAATATCGTCCGATGAACTATGCAGTAGGATAATGGGTTGTTTTTCAGGGGTGAGATTTAGTTCATTCCTGATCAGTTTAATCGTATCAAGCCCATTAATCTCAGGCATTTGATAATCAACTATAATAACATCAAAATGGTCTGACTCTTTAAGAAGTTTAATTGCTGAATTCCCATTTTCAATTCCAACAAATTCGATACCCCAGTTTTGACAGGTATGCTCAAGGATCATCCGGTTATTGTAATTGTCGTCAATGACCAAAATCCGTTTCATTGCATTCAGGTTACCAAGATCCAATTTACCACCCACTTCAAACGTTGTTTTAAGGGTGAAGAAGAAGGTAGAACCTTTCTCTGGTTCACTCACCACTTCAATTTTGCTGTCCATTTTTTCGGCAAGCATATTCGAGATGGTAAGTCCCAGTCCGGTTCCTCCGAATCTTCGGGTTGTTGAGTTATCTGCCTGCGAGAATGCCTTAAACAGATGCTTTTGTTGCTCCTGGTTGATTCCGATGCCGGTATCTCTGACAATGAAAGTAAATTTCCCTGAATATTCATTTAGTTGAGTAAAAGTCACCTTTAATTCGACCTCTCCGGATTCGGTGAACTTAATGGCATTCGACAAGAGATTTACAAGGATCTGTTTTAATCTGGTTGGATCAATAACCGCAAACCGGGGTAAGTTCTGCTGAATATTAAGTAACAATTCGATGTTTTTCTGCGAAGCGTGATACTTAATAATATCTGACGATAATTCAACCAGTTCAATAATATCGGCTTTAATCAGGTCAAGTTCCATTTTGCCAGCTTCAATTTTGGAAAAATCGAGGATGTCGTTGATGATTCCCAGTAGTGAATGGCCGGAAGTATTGGCATTCTTGGCATATTGCTGCTGGACTTTATTCAATGGGGTTCTTAACAGCAGGTCTGTAAATCCAATTACTCCGTTAAGCGGGGTGCGGATTTCGTGACTCATATTGGCCAGGAATTCTGATTTCGCTTTATTGGCACTATCCGATTCCAGCTTGGCAATCAGGAGCGTTGTTTCGGTATTTTTTTGTTCTGTAATGTCCCAATTAGTGCCAATGATATTGAGCGGGTTTCCGGATTTGTCGCGTTGAACAGTTGCCTGCGCCCTGATATTATGGATTGAACGATCCGGCCATACTACCCGGAACTCGGTATCAAATTCTTTCTCACCGCTTATAGCCAGTTTGATTTGGCTCTCAACGTGGCTTTCATCATCGGGGTGAATCCCTCTCCTTCTGGCATGGTCAGCCTCGCCTGCCGATGATCGGTCCAGGCCGTAAAGCGCAAACATCTGATCATCCCACAGGAGGAAATTATTTACAAGGTCCATATCCCAGACTCCAACTCCTCCGGCCCGTGTTGCCAATGAGAGGCGGGTAGATATTTGTTTAAGGTCGTCCTCTGATTTTTTATGAGCAGTAATATCGTGCGTTACTCCAACTAAGGCCGTAATTTTGCCATGGACATCACGCAAGGGAACTTTTGATATCAGAAGCCAATGTAGTTTACCATCCTTATCGATCAATGTTCCTTCTGCATCCAGAATAGACCTTCCTGTTTGAAGCACAAAATCATCCTCCTCCTGTGCACGCTTTGCCACAATATCCGAATATAAATTAGTATCCGTTTTACCAATGATCTCATGCTCTGATCTCATTCCGGCAAATTGAAGCTCTTTGGGATTTGCCAGGATCTTACGCCCATAGGTATCCTTTACATAGACGGCATCCGGAATCAGATCGATGATGGTCCTGAACAGTGCCCGTTCATTCTGGAGTAATTCTTCTGCCTGTTTACTTTCCGTAATATCGCGAAATGTCCATATTCTCCCGTAGTATTTCCCATCTTTACCCGTAACCGGGGCAGAATACCTGTCCAGTACCTTACCTGTAGTGAGTTCAAGTATATCATGACTAATCTCCTGTTGATGCTCATTGAGGTAAAGTACTTTTTCCAAAAAATCGTCAGGATTTTTATTTAATCCCATCACATGATTAAGCAAAAAGGTGTCATCTTCATTATCAACAATATCCTGAGGAACATTAAAAAGATCAATGACCCGCTGATTAAGCAGTAATCTTTTCTGATTGTTGCCAATAATTAAAATCCCATCAATTGTAGCATTGGTCTGTGCTTCGAGCAAGGAGCTTTTTGTCTGCAATGCTTCTTCGGCGAGTTTACGTTCAGTAATATCGCGCTCTACAAAGAGAATGCTTTCCGGCTTACCTTTTGCATCATGCAAGATCGTGGAGTTAACGTCGATAAAAAATCTGCTGCCATCCTGTCTTACCGCAATATACTCGGTAATTTTAGAATTCTTCTCTCCGGTAAGTAATTTTTGAATATTTTCAAGAAGCAAGGTATGATTCGAAGGATCGACAAAATCAAAAATGGTTTTACCCAGATAGCTATCTCGTTGTTCAATTGAAAATCCATGAATCAGGGCTAATTTCTCAGACATCAGCTGGATTTTACCATCTAACGAGGTCATTCCGATTCCGTCGGGTGAGGCAGAAATAATGGCTTCCCATTTTTGACTGCTAAGCTGCAACGCCTCTTCTGCCTCTTTTCGTTTGGTGATATCCCTGCTGATTCCAAGAATGCCAATCAGGGTACCGTCTCCAGCCCAGTAGGGTGTCTTTAGGGTGTCAATAAGGACCTTTCTTCCGTTAGGATAGGTGATCCATTCTTCATTATGTCGGGGAATATTTTCAAGAAGCATTTCCTTGTCAAAGAATCTGAATGCATCGGCTGCCTCCCGGTCAAAAAGATCAAAATCGGTTTTACCGATAATCTCATTTCTTGATTTTCCAACCAGTTCAGAAAAGGGGGGATTACACCCCAGGTAGACTCCATTGGTATCTTTGAAAAAGATAATATCAGGGATGGAATCGAGTAATGAGGTTATCAAACCGGTCTGTCGTATCCGTTCCTCTTCGGCCCTTTTTCGTTCCGTAATATCCTCTTTAATGGCAATAAAATGGGTGATTTGCCGGTTTTCGTTAATGATTGGTGAGATTAAAGCCGATTCCCAGTAGTGCTCTCCGTTTTTCTTCTTATTCTGCAATTCTCCATGCCATTCATTTCCCGAAAGTATGGTATCCCAAAGTTCGATGAATAATTCAAAAGGGGTGGTTTCAGACTTTAATATTCGGGGATTTTTACCCAGAACCTCTTCCCGGGTATAACCGGTTAAATCACAAAACTTCGGATTAACATATTCAATGTCACCATTTGTATTTGTGATTACGATAGAAGCCGGATTTTGCTCCACCGCTTTTGAAAGTTTATGGATCTCCTCCTCTGCATTTTTGCGTTCCTCGATCAATTTGATCAGCGATTCGAATAAATAACTACTATCTCCCTCAACGACGTTTGTTCTGTCGTCCGGATTAAGGGCAAAAATCGCTTCCTTTATTTTATTGATCGTCCGCTTTTGGGTTTCAGCATCCAACCGTTGTTTTTGGTAGGCCTCCCTGAGTTCCAGGGAACTAATCTCAATGGAGTTCTGAAGCAGATGTGAGTCATCATCAAAACTTTCATAGGTATTGCTTATATCTTTAAGTATTCCAACTAAATTATCGGGAATATTATCTACTGAGCCAAAATGCCGCTTGATCTGACGCAATAAAAGTTTATTCATATTATTTCCCATAACAGCAGTAAGTTAGACCTCTTTAAACAGTGTAATAGTCATAGTTTGATTATGCAATTCACAATGTTGGTCAAACGGTTTGATCGGACAAATCTCCCCGTAGGAATAAAATCCGGTTATTGCAGCATCATAACCAATTGACTCCCGTATAATTTCAAGTTCTTCTTCCACACGCTGCTTCAGCACCAATTTTCGTCCCACACAACTGATCAGAATGGCAAGATCGGGCGACAAACCTTTAAGACTGGTTAATGACATTTCTGCAGCGCCGTTTGCACCATCAATAAGCTTGTCGTTATTTGCCTTCATTAGCCGCACATATTCACCCTGAGGAATATCGCCTGCAAACACCATGCTTCCATCCTCTTCATGAACCGCAAGAACAGTACGAACAAGTGATGTCTCCGAATTTTTCAACCGAAAACTTAACGGAAAAAGCAAAGCTGAGGCCGGAAGATTTACTGCATGATCTCCCAGATACTTTTTATAGAGTTCCAAAGCCGGCTGTCCATCAAGCTCATAGAGGATATTGCCTGCTGATTTTGTCACTTCGCGGTCAACACCAAACGAGTCCCAACCTCCCATCGAGCCATATCCAACTTTTAAATGATCGCCATAGAACCCAATCGCCAACACAAGGTTCTTCTCGCCTGCCTTATTATGTATAATCACCGTCTCGCTAAAGTCTGCCTGATCGCCTGCCAACCCACCTGTAACAGGAATCCTGTTGTTGAGCTTGCTGTTCAACCCCTTAGTCAGCTCACTTCCATTAATGTTCAACCCTTCAGATAAAATCATCACGTGAACAAGATTCTCCTTATCCAGCTTTTCAGCCAGCTTTTCGCCAACCAGAAAACTATCTTCCATCTTGTTGATTTGAACTTTTGCAATTTCAACAGGGGTATTTTCAAACCAAACCGCAGTGCAAACAATATGAACGTTCATAACTACTTCCTGAAAGATCTCACCGGATGTGGAACACCCGATAATTTGTGCGGAGGGATAATTATTTTTTATAAAATCGATATGCTGTTGCATTTTTAGCAACTCTTTATTGCCAAATAAAAAAACAAGCTGAGCCGTTTTTCCCAGGTGATTATCACTTTTTATTTCCCAACCCGAGGACTCGGAATAAATACGCTGTTCTATTTTCATGCTACAATAATTTGAGGAAGAATCAATAAGGCGATACACAAAGTTAAAAGTTTATTTTACACTCCAAGCTTTTAACAATAAAATGTTCCAATCAAGAAATCAATATGTGGAATAACAAAAGCGGGAAGGTAAATGTTTCGGTTAAACCAATAGAAATAAGCAATTTTCCGGTATCAGATTCGCACTTTCCCTGATAAGCCTTATTGTTTCCAGCCCATTAAGAAATGGCATGTGGTAATCGGCCAGAATTACATCAAACGGTTTGAGGATCTCAAAAGTTCAATACCGGAGTGGCCGTTATCGATTCCAACAAAATCAATTCCCCATTCCTGATAAGTAAGGCTTCGTGTGGTCGAGGTACGAGACCACACGAAGCCTTACTTATTACCGTTGCCCTTTTCTTTCCTGGAATATATTTAGTCAAACTTAAAAGCACTCACAGAAAGGTTTTTCCATTGAAATGCTTCGTGAATTTTTGTTGGGTGTCCACCGAAAGTACTAGCAAATACTAAAGGTAAAAAATTTAACTGATTGCTTTTGAATACTTCATAAATTGTTCCGTGAGAAATAAATAGGGACGGTTGTTTATGATTATTCATTACGAAATTTTGATATTGCTTCTGTTGTCTTGAATGGAAAATGGTTTATCAACAAAAAATATAAAGGCAAAACCTATTAAACAAAAACCCGCACCGCCCAAAATTGTAGCTAAGCTATCACCTGCGGTAATGTGCGCGCCCAAAGCACCCGATAATAAAAGTGTTAACACAATAATTGCGTATCCTCTAAATTTTGGAAATAACAGCGCCATACCACCTAGTAAATCCACTATGCCAACTATAATGGTTCCTGTGTGGGAATAGCCAAGTTTAGCCATATTATCCAAAAACATATTAAAGCCAAAGAAAGGCATAACTAATTTCATAATACCAATTGCTGTAAATTGTAGTCCGAAAAGAACAACCAAAACTGTTTTTAAAATCTTCATTTTCTATTTATTTTTTTATTGTGAGTTGCAAAAGTAAAGTCATTACTATACTTTTACAAGTGGTTACCATAAAGTATATTGGTATGCTTTTAGAAAGTATAGTTTATAATCAAATATTTAGCAATGAAAGAAAACAAAAAAAATATTTGCGCTGTCAGTCATGCTATGTCAGTTATAGGTGGTAAATGGAAAATTGTTGTCATAAGCATTTTGGTAAATAAAGGACTGCACCGGTACAAAGAGTTGGAAAGGGCAATTCCAGAGGTTACACCTAAGATGCTTGTCAAGGTGCTAAAAGAATTGGAAGAAGAAAAATTAATTTTGCGTAAAGTCTATGCAGAAGTTCCTCCAAGAGTTGAATATTCTGTCACTCCTCTTGGTCTAACTTTAAATGATTTGATTTTAGAAATTAATAAATGGGGTGAATATCATTTGTCCAACAGTTAGTTGTAGGTCGGTGTCTTTCGGTAGGGTTGCCGCCAACTTCCGCTTTGTGGCGCAGGCTTAAAACCTCCTCAACATCAAATTGATTATTCAGAATATTCATTTTTATAACATATATTATGTTGCTATGTTGATTAGATTAAAAATATTTATCGGACCTTTTAAGCCGTGTTTTACCTGAGAATTAGGCTGACGTGGGACAGAAAATAGTAAATTTTCTTTCGTAAAAGAGGAATCGTTCAAGTAAGGAATCACAATCACAGACACAGATAATTAAATGATTTATAACCTAATAAACAAGCCATGAGGCATATTGTTTTAGATTTTACAAATCAATTTAATCTTAAAAATAAAGTGTCATAGATTTCCTTTTAATCCGATCAGTTCAGCTGCTGCCTGCATCGCCAGAATTGTCTCTTCGACGAGCGCCTCAACGGTCATTCCAACCATTCCGGCACCTTTAGAGATCACTTCGCGGTTGGCCCCTGCGGCAAAGGTCCGGGTGTTCCATTTCTTCATCACCGATTTGGTAGTCAGGTCAAGAATACTTTTGGATGGCCGCACATAAACACAGGCGGTGATCAGACCGGTAAGTTCATCGATGGCAAAAAGGGTTTTTTCCATCCGTTCAATGGGTTCAACATCGGAACAGATGCCCCAGCCATGGGAGACAATGGCGCGGATATAGGTTTCGGGCCAGTTTTCAGCTTCGAGGATTTTCCGGGTCATCACGCAGTGCTGTTCCGGGAATTGCTCATAATCGAGATCATGACAAAGGCCGATCACTCCCCACTTTTCGATATCCTCTCCTGATTCTTCTGCAAAATAGCGCATTACTGCTTCAACGGTTAGTCCGTGGCGGATCAGGCTATCCTGGCTGTTATACCGGCATAACAGGGCAAAAGCTTCGCTTCTTGAAGGTTGATTTTTCATGTAGATTCTGATAAGTTGAATTGTAAAGTTGATCATTTTTTTTCAAATCCCGCGGATTTGACCGTCTATAGAAATCCATTGAAGATGAGAGAGGTGTGACTCCGGCCAGAGTCATACCTAATGTAAATAAATGGCTAACCTTGCAACAGACATGCGAACTCACCGGGACCGGCAGAAGGCCGATGGGCTATTTTATGCCAGCGACCTCATTCTATTTTAAAGGCTAATGCAGACGGAAAAATTCTCCCGGATGATCCGATAACACAATTTCAAGCATATTGGCATTAAGCGGTTTGGACATAAATCCGGGCGGATCCAATCTAAGATTGAAGTGCCGGGAAGCTTATTAGCGCTGGTTAAACCCAGCATTAGGACAGCTGGCGGATTAACATAACGTTAAAGTGTAAAATGCGAAATCAGCCCTTTCTGTTGCTTATCATGTTGTGCGAGCAAGAGTTGCTCACTGGAAATATTTATTTTACTTCGTAAATTTTTATTTTTATTTAGTCTTAATTATAATAATATTATCTATCTTTGAGCACTTTTGTAAATATTTAATCCCGTTAAGCAAAGCCCGATTCAAAATATTTACTAAATAGTGCGAATACGTTTAAAACCAAGGCCTCTAACCATTCCTGAAACGTTTAATAGCCCGGATTTAATTTCTCCGGGGCCTGCCTCATTTGCATTTGCTGCATCTGTCAGCCATGCTATTTCTCTTTTCGACGACCTTTAGCTGGATAAAGTTGTCGGTAATTAAAAATGAGTTTGATATCGGGAACTTTGGATAAGCTTATAAGTATAAAATTAAATAGAATTCTAAAAATGGTACAGTCAATTAAAAAAGCAATGTTACGATCTC
Source organism: uncultured Bacteroidia bacterium (assembly GCA_903904515.1). Classification (GTDB taxonomy): domain Bacteria; phylum Bacteroidota; class Bacteroidia; order Bacteroidales; family Prolixibacteraceae; genus JAAFHB01. The sequence continues at coordinate 1,308 of CAIVCR010000053.1, read as the reverse complement.
TCCTCTTTGGGGGCTTATTTATCCTTGGGTTCACTACCCAGGCTCAGGTTGGTATTGGCATTTTCACTGCCGATCCTTCGGCGCAGCTCGATGTGACCTCTACCAACAAGGGTCTTTTGGCCCCGCGAATGACTCAGGCTCAGCGGGATTTGATTTCATCTCCTGCTACCGGACTCCTGATCTACCAGACCAACGGTACCCCGGGGTTTTATGTTTTCAACGGAACGGATTGGATTGCCGTTTCTACTCCACTTGCCGGGGCATCTTTATCGTATGGTTCGATCCCATTTTCGAATGGAACAACTCTCGATCAGGACAATGGTAATTTGTATTGGGATAATGTGAATAAGCGATTGGGGATAGGAACTGGCACAACGGGTCTGGGAACAACGCTGCAGGTTGGCGGGTATGGGGATACCCCAAGCCTTAATTATGGGTGGAAAGACGATTACAATTCGCTAAATCTCGGGCATGGAGCAAATGGATGGGCAATTAGGCATGGACTGTCTAGTGGTTTGGCAACCGATTTGCAATTTTCGCATAATAATGGTGGCACATTAACAGATCGATTAACGATTAGTTCTACAACTGGTGAGGTCGGAATTCCGGGGTCGCTTAATGTTAATGAAACTATAACTGGGGGTAGTGGTCATTTTAATGATTTAGCGGTAAATACGAATAGCCTTGTTATTGACCATACGACGGGTAAAGTGGGTTTTTTTACAGCTAATCCATCCTCACAGTTTCAAATAGGCGAAATAAATAATGATGACAGTCATTTAACGTGGGATAAAAATCAGGTAAGCGGAACTCAAACGTTGGGATTTGGTTACAGGTATAATGAATTTAGAATAAAAACTGATCAGAGTTCTGGCACTTTATGGCATTTAGCCTATTCTTATTTTGATGGTTCGAATGATGTTGAATCGATGCACCTCTCAAATGATGGCACCGTGACAATTGGCGCAGTTACCTATCCTAAAGAGGCAGGAAATGCAGGCCAGGTTTTAGCCCTTTCAGATCCCACTAATGCTTATTGGGCTGATGTTCCTGCAGGGACTGCCGGCCCAACAGGTGATACCGGTACAACAGGTCCAACAGGTGATACCGGTCCAACAGGTCCAACAGGAGATACCGGTTCAACCGGTCCAACAGGTGATACCGGTCCAACAGGTCCAACAGGCCCAACAGGTGATACCGGTCCAACAGGTATAACAGGTGATAATGGCACAATAGGCGATATGGGTGCAGATGGTGCTACCGGTCCAACAGGTGATACCGGTCCAACAGGTCCAACAGGAGATACCG
>CAIVCR010000052.1 GCA_903904515.1 uncultured Bacteroidia bacterium | reverse complement strand
TGTTTGCCTTTTCCTACAAAATGTTTTTGAAACTTTTTCATGATACTTAATTTTAAGTGAAAATTATATGCAAGATTTTTCAAGGGTGTCACTGAAGGGCAGTCAAGAAACCGTGGAATACCGCAAAGAACAAAGCGACTGAGGATATGCCGCGAAAGTTCTTGAATGAGGGGACCGTTACCGGATGGGGCATTCTATCTTCGCATTGAATTTGATTTAAAATACCAGTAAAATAGGATCAATCTATAGTTGGGAAAGGGTTAGGTTAAGGGATCAATCTAAAGTTACCCCATGAATGAGCTACTCTCGGCAGAAAACAATGGTCAGGACAGCCCACCGTTGTAAAAAAACAGATCAGTTTGTGAATTGCCAGGATAAGTCGAAAAGGTGGTGACTAAACGGCTGAAAAATAACCGGAATACGACAATTGCCGGCTAATAAGGTTGCATTGAAGTTTGCTGATCCCTTTCAGAAGAAAAAAGCAATCAGGGTATATCCTGGGAGATTTTGAAGAACAAAAAAATACCGCTGTGCAGAGGCCTTATTTGCCCTCCGGCACAGCGGATAAAATTAATTTGCATACGGATTACCGCATCCATTGTAAACATCTTCATCTGCAGCTGAAGAAAGGAATTGCCGGTAAGAAGCATCGCCACAAGTCATGCAGAACACTTCACAGGAAGAGGGCCAATAGTAGATATTGACACCTTTGGAAAGTTTAGCCCTGCATTTTGAGCAACAAGAGGTAAACTTAGCTTTGATCATTCTTGGATCATTGGCATATCTTGACATTCGATTTACAGCTGCCTTGCTGATTTATTGTGGCTTCTGGCACGCCATTGTTACCAATAAATTCATTTGGAAATCGCAAGAAATTCTTGTATTTATTTGAACTATAACTTCTTAGAAGCTTAACCCATTCGCCGGTGATTGTAATATTTGCTGAATAGCCTTCAACTGTTTTGTAAAAAGTGCTGTCATAAGCCGGATTTTTGTGGATATACTGCTTCATATCCTTGATTATGGCTCGATGTAACCGTTCAAATCTGCGCTGATAAAAAGAGAGTTCTTCCAGAAACTGATTTTCTGTCATTGAGTTTGCCCCCCGCCCGGAGGACTTATTGTGGCATCTGGCACGCCGGTTAATTAATCTATCTAATCTTCATCAGGAAACATAATTGTGATCGCTGGTAATGGATCATCCAGGTCAAGCGGACCAATCACAGCTTTGAGGGTTACCTCCCTTAGCTGCCGGTTCCCTTCGCACACCTTTTCGTATTTGGTCCAATCACCTTTATCGGGAAGCTGGCAGCAGAATCCAAACTTCAAGTCAGCGCCTGAACATCTTCGGGCTGAGAGTGAAAACATATACAGGAGATCCCACAAGCGACCATCCTCATTCTGATGAGGCATGTCAAAGGGGACCAGTACATACTTGTCATAAACTCCACGTGTTAGGAAAACCGGGAATTTGATACCTGCTTCACTGACAATATCCGGACTAATAGGCACCTGAATTCCATCTGCAATAGCTTCCATCCGGGTGTAACTTGCAATGATTTTCCAATCGTTTAAATCCATAATTTTATTGCCTCCCGCCCGGAGGACTTATTTTGGCTTCTGGCACGCCGGTTTGTAAATTATTGGTTAAAGAATACCTTCATCAGCCATCGAATAAAAGCCTTCAGAGGAGAGAATCAGGTGATCAAGCAGGGGAATTTCAAGGATAAGGCCGGCTTCTTTAAGATTCTGGGTAATCTTTCGGTCTGCTGAACTAACTTCCAGATTACCTGACGGGTGGTTATGCGCAACAATGATTGAAGTAGCACAGGCTTTGAGAGCGACCTGGAAAACAACCCGGATATCTATTATTGTTCCGGTCATACCACCTTTGGAAATCTGATGATATCCTAGAACCTGGTTCTGGCGGTTAAGCATGAGCATATACATGAATTCAATATGGTCATAAGCGGGCCAGAACAATTTAAAAGCGCAGTAGGACTCAGTTGAGCCAGTAATTTTCATACGGTCACGCGCTTTAATAATGGAAGAATAAGAAATCTGAACTTCGGAGATAATTTCTGGAATCATTTGTTTTGACCGGTGCCTTCCGGATTTATTATGGCATCTGGCTCGCCGTTACAGTTAAATTAATGAGCCTACCAGATTGAGCCGGGCGGATTCTGTCAAGGG
>CAIVCR010000051.1 GCA_903904515.1 uncultured Bacteroidia bacterium | reverse complement strand
TTTATCAAACATGGTCCCCAGCTCTTTGTCTGTTTTGGCTGGATAGGCTTTCTTGGCAAGACCCATAACATCCAATGATTCAACCGACTCAAGCATACTGGCCAAACTTGGGAAAAGGGTAACCGTCACATATTGCGAGCCTTGCTCTTTTCCGGACGGAGTTAGGGACCAAAGGTCCCAACCTAAAATGGTTTTGTTGGCAATCCTTTGCTGGTGAATGCCTGACCAAAAATCTTCTACTTTCAGATATTCAGAAGTTTGATCTCCCTTTACCTGCATAAATTCAAACAACAAATACAACGGTTTGTTGCTCTCTTGAGCAAATAGACCAAGATGGAGCAAAATTACAAGTCCAAAAGTTAAAATTGTTTTCATGTTATGTTTATTTAGTTTAAATATAAACAAACATAACATTGATTATCAATTAATATACATCTCTTTACAACAAATTAAAAACAAATAACAATTTGTGCATATGTCCAGTTAATTCAACTGTTACCATAAAATTGGCAACTGCTTATTTAGAATTATTTCACACTATTTAGAAGAAAAGCCTATGCTTATAATAAAAATTCAGTTACTAACATCCAACTGATTAGCTCCTCTACTCCATTTAGATAGGATCCAGTCACCCTAATAAAATGGAATTATATGCTTCAGCAGTCTTCCAGACTTAAATTCGGGGATTTCCTGAATTTAAGTCTTAAAATCCTTTGTTATTTTAGAGAAAAAAACTTTTATCTTCTGATCCTTCATCCATTTTACCTAAATTTGGCCGGTTTTAGAAAATTTTTTAAAGCCGGCAAGTCTATTTTTTCAACAATAGTTAATTCCTCACTTCATGTCTAGCAGTCGAAGAAATTTCATTATGGATGCAGGTTTAACTGCTTCCGGAATCGCCGTGATGTCAAATGCCCTGAGTTCCTGCGTTTCTGCCAGCGACAAAGTTGTCGTGGCCCTGATTGGCTGCAAGGGGATGGGGTTTAATGACCTTACCGCTTTCCTGCAGCAACCGGGTGTTATCTGCGCTGCCCTTTGCGATGTTGACAGCAACGTATTGCGTGAACGGTCCGCAGAAGTCGAAAAAATGACGGGCAAGCGACCCGATTTATATGAGGATTTCCGCAAAGTCATAGACAGGAAAGATATTGATGCGGTAATAATCGGAACCCCCGACCACTGGCATTGTCTGCCCATGATCTATGCCTGCCAGAGCGGGAAAGATGTTTATTGCGAAAAACCGCTCGGTCGCACCATCGAAGAATGTAACCTGATGGTAAAGGCAGCGCACAAATACAACAGAGTGGTTCAGGTCGGCCAATGGCAAAGGAGTGATCCACACTGGAAGAGTGCCGTTGAATATGTGCACAGCGGAAAATTGGGCCGGGTAAGATCGGCCCGCGCCTGGTCTTACGTCGGATGGAAAGGCTCCATACCTGTGGTTGCTGATTCTCCCGTACCCGATGGTGTCAATTACGACCTATGGCTGGGACCCGCACCCAAGCACCCTTTTAACGTGAACCGTTTTCACTTCACTTTCAGATGGTATTGGGATTATGCCGGTGGTCTGATGACAGATTGGGGCGTTCATCTTCTGGATTATGCACTTTATGGGATGAATCAGTATGTTCCTAAATCGGTGATGGCCTCCGGAGGCAAATATGCCTTTCCAACGGATGCCATGCAAACACCAGACACGATGATGGCCATCTACGATTTTGGTGATTTTAACATCGTCTGGGACCATACCATTGGTATTTACGGCCAAAATTATGGCAGAGGCCATGGTGTCGCCTTTATCGGAGAATATGCCACGCTAGTGGTCGACAGAAATGGATGGGTAGTCATGCCAGAAACCAAAAGCACTTCGGCACAGGAAGGATTTGTTCCCGTTCCGCCGCAACCAAGCACCGGCAAAGGCCTTGAACTGCATGTGAAAAATTTTCTGGATTGTATCAAAACCCGAAACAAGCCCAATTGTGACATCGAAACAGGGGCTCATATCGCGAGAATTTCGTCGCTCGGAAACATAGCCTACAGATTGGGGCGTCAGGTAAACTGGGATGGTGACAAACAATGCTTTAAAAATGATCCCGAAGCAGATCTGCTCATCAAAGCTAATTACAGGGCACCCTGGGAATTGCCTAAGTTGTGACGGGTTGATTGGTTCAAAATGCTTAGGTGGATTGAAAACTGCTATTTTGCACTTTCTTGCCAGAAAAAATCTGTGTATGCCCGCCACCAACATTCATCATCCAATCGGCTGTTGAAATTCAATAACATTTAAATGCGGTGAAAGCTCCAACTTCTTTGCGGAATTGGTAATTGAGAAAGTTTATTGAAGTCAAATTCAATAAACTTTTTTTTGCTACCATAAACATCTGGGTATGCCGGGATGATTTTGTTAGTAGCCGAAACCATTTGCACCTCCCTCCTTCCTGCCAGCAACCCAATAAAATCAGGAACGAAATGCCTTCCCACTTCCCGCACTAAGAAAATCATCTGTCCTGAAAAATTTGTTGCAGTATTCTAAAACCTTTTTGCCAGTGCGACGTTACATCGGTATATCTAAGTATAAGACAATCAACATAATAAAAAATATACTGCAATAGAAGTAAAATTATTACCTGCGTGTCTTCTCGCTTGGATAACATATAATTAATAGGTCCCCTGACTCCAAAACCAACCTTTTAACATTGATAAACAATGCGTAAACGTTCACTTCTCCTATTATTTTTTCTTACTACTGTAACAATAAGTGGGTGCAAATCTGATTACGATACCCGGGATCTTTTTGTAGCAGTTTACAATTTAAATGAAACATGGACAGAAAACAATGTGCCTATGAGCAAACCTGTTTTTTCGATACCTATTTATAAGTCATCTACTACCGCAAACGGGATCCTAATAAATAATTTTGGCAATTATGGGATAGGAATTACTGCTGCAGGTACCGTAAATGGAACCATCCTGACCATTCCGCAACAAACACTGCCAAATTCCAAAATAATTTCTGGTTCAGGAGCACTTACAGGCACTACCCTGGTATTTACCTATACGGAAATCTATAGCAACATCTCAACGAGTATCACTGCAACCGGAAAAATGTTATAACATGAAAAAACTTTTACTGATTTTGACAGTAATTTATTGCTCAAATGCTATGGCTCAGCAAGTAGTAGCTGCCGCAGGGAGTACTTTTTCGAATGCAAATGGAAGTCTCTCCTATACGCTGGGCGAAGGAGTTGCCCAAACTCTTTCAGTGGGAAGTATAACACTGACAGAGGGCTTTCACCAGACAACTATTTCAATATCCATTGTGAATGAAATGACTGATCTTGGATTTACTATTTCTGCCTTCCCAAATCCCACCAGTGATTTTTTAAAACTTAAAGTAGACAGGGTGAATCTAGCCGGATTGCAATACCTTTTTTATGATGTGAACGGAAAATTGTTGTCTCAGAAAAATGTGGAAAGCAACGAAACCAATCTGGCGGTGCAACAATTGACAACTGGTATCTATTTTTTGGTTGTAAGAGATGGAACAAAGGAGGTCAAATCCTTTAAAATAATAAAACAATAAAATGAATTACCTGATATTCCAATCATTTCGGAATCACCTACCGGGATAATTGTGGACCCCGGGTATTCCTTCTTTTAAATTTACCTAACCTATAAACCGATGAAAAGTATATTAACTGTCTTTGTTTGCCTGTTGCTAACAGGAACAATTTTTGGGCAATCTCCAAACAGCATCAAATATCAGGCGGTATTGCGAGATACCCGCGGAAATATTAAAGCGAACATTTCAACAAATATTCTTATTGACATTCTCAAGGGAAGTGCCAAAGGTTCTGTTGTCTTTTCAGAAAATCACCAGACCACCACAGATGGATTTGGCCTGATTAACTTAGAGATAGGTCTTGGCAACCCGGTTAAAGGTTCCATCGCTGAAATTGACTGGGGAAACGGCACCTATTACATTCGGGTGACAGTTGATGGGGTTGAAATGGGGACCGGGCAATTGTTAAGTGTGCCCTATGCCCTCCATGCTACAACGGCTGACAAATTAACCAATGGAAGCAGAGGGATTACAGCAGAGGTGGATCCCATCTTCACTGCATGGGACAAAAGTTCCGGGATCGCAATCAATGCCGCACAGGTAAAAGATTTTCAGGAAAGTGTAAGCAATATTCCTTCGGTAATAGCCAACAACCTCAAAATAAGTTATCCAGTTGCCGATGCAACCAAACTGGCTGGAATTGCAGCAGGTGCAGAGGTAAATGTAAATGCCGACTGGAATGCAGCGAGCGGAGATGCACTGATACTTAACAAGCCATTTATTCCAAAGAGTACAAACGACTTGATTAACAATGCCGGATTTATTACCTCTTTAACCGGCGTCATCACAAGCACCGGAAATGAAACCCATGTAAGTTCGCAAACAGGCACCGGATCATCCTTCGTCATGAGCGTTTCTCCGACCCTGGTGACTCCAGCCCTTGGGGTTGCAACTGCAAACAGCATTAACGGATTAATCCCAACCGCTGCAGCCACAGGTTTCACCATCTCCGGCGGAACCGTCTCAGAAAAATTGACTGTTACGGCTGATGCAACATTGTCGGGGATTAATACCGGTGACAACTCACCCAATTCTCTTTACAGCGATCTTGTTACCAATGCCACTCATACTGGTGACGTCACAGGTGCCACTGCCTTAACCATCTCCAACGATGCCGTCACGACCCCTAAGATTTTAAATTCGAATGTGACCTATGCCAAAATCCAAAATGTCAGCGGATCAGACAAAGTACTCGGAAGAATCTCTCCGGGTGCTGGTAATTTGGAGGAAATTGGCACAACTGGCTCAGGAAATGTCGTAAGAGCAACCTCTCCTACCCTCGTCACACCTGACCTCGGAACCCCTTCGGCAGAGGTTGGAACAAATATCACAGGAACTGCAGCCGGGCTTACTGCCGGTCATGTACTCACAAATGCCGATCTGACGGGAGAGGTGACCTCAACGGGTAATGTTACCACTGTTACCAATTC
>CAIVCR010000050.1 GCA_903904515.1 uncultured Bacteroidia bacterium | reverse complement strand
TCAAATTGATGAAGTGTGGGCCATTGCGAACATCAGTGAGGCCGATATTCAGCAAATTGACCTCGGATTTGATGCGCAGGTAACAACATTCAGCTATCAAAACAAGGTGTTTAACGGGAAAATCGATAAAATATTTAATATTATCGATCCTGAGACCAAATCGATGCAGGTAAGAATCAAGCTTGCCAATCCTGATTTTCTCCTGAAACCGGAAATGAAGGCGACTGTAAAAATCAGCAATACCCTAAAAGAGAAAATGTTAGCCATTCCATCCAGTGCTGTTATTTTTGATAAAAGCCGGAATTTTGTGATGACGTATAAAGACCGGTTTAATATCGAAACGCGTAAAGTTGAAGTTTTCCGGCAGGTAGGTGACCTTACTTACATTAGTTCAGGTCTGAGGGAGGGGGAGAATGTTATAACTCACAATCAGCTTCTTATTTACGATGCACTAAACGACTAACGGGCTATGAACAAATTTATAAAAAACATAATCGCATTCTCGCTGAAAAACAGGATGTTTACTTTTTTATGGGTAAGTATCCTGGTCATTGCAGGTGTAATTGCATTTAAACAGATGCCTATTGAGGCATTCCCGGATGTCACTAATACACAGATCATTGTAGTTACACAATGGAATGGTCGGAGCGCAGAGGAGGTTGAGCGGTTTGTCACAACTCCCATCGAGATTGCGATGAACTCGGTGCAGCGTAAAACAAGTGTTCGTAGTACAACCATGTTTGGACTATCCATAATCAATATCATTTTCGAGGATGAGGTTGAGGACTTCTTTGCCAGACAACAGGTCAATAATCTGCTCCGGAATATTCAGTTACCCGATGGTGTCGAACCTGATGTGCAGCCACCCTACGGACCGACAGGGGAAATTTTCCGGTATATCTTAAAAAGCGATAAACGGGATACCCGTGACCTTTTAACACTTCAGAATTGGGTGGTAGAACGTCAATTGCGTGCAGTTCCCGGCATTGCCGATGTGGTGGCGTTTGGAGGACAACAAAAGGTCTATGAGATCAGCGTCGATCCAAACAGGCTGTCGAGTTATGACATTACAGCAATGGAAGTATATGATGCAGTGAGTAAAAGTAATCTTGATGTAGGGGGTGATGTGATTGAAAAAAACGGACAAGCCTATGTCGTGCGTGGTGTAGGACTGTTACAATCAACCAAAGATATCGAGAATATCATTGTAAAGTATGCCAATGGAAATCCTATTCTGGTAAAACACATTGCTAAGGTAATCGAAAGTTCACTTCCGCGTATTGGCCAGGTAGGGCTTAATGGAAACGATGATGTTGTCGAAGGGATTATTGTGATGCGGAAGGGGGAAAACCCGCATGAAGTTTTAGCTCGTGTGAAAGATAAGATCGGTGAGTTAAACACACGGATACTGCCCGCAGATGTGAAAATGGAAACTTTTTACGATCGGGACGATCTGATGACTACCACAACGCATACAGTGATGCATAATGTGCTGGAAGGTATTATCCTGGTTACAGTCATCGTATTTCTGTTTATGGCAAACTGGCGAACTACTGTGATTGTCTCTGTAATTGTCCCGCTTGCTTTAATGTTTGCCTTTCTGTGTCTCAGATTAAAGGGGATGACCGCGAATTTATTGTCGTTGGGAGCAGTCGATTTTGGGATTATTATCGATGGAGCGGTAGTCATGGTCGAAGGGTTGTTTGTCACGCTGGATCATTTACGAAAAAAGGTGGGTGACGAAAAGTTTAATAAACTGGCTAAGGGAAGTATTATTAAACAGAATGGAACAGAACTCGGGAAAGCGATTTTCTTTTCCAAGCTAATAATAATTATGGCATTGCTTCCAATTTTCTCGTTCGAGAAGGTTGAAGGGAAAATGTTCTCCCCATTGGCTTATACGCTTGGATTTGCCTTATTGGGTGCCTTAATCTTCACCCTAACCCTTGTTCCGGTTTTAACCCATGTACTTTTGAACAAGAATGTGAAGGAAAAAGATAATTTCTTTGTTAATTTCTGGAATCGCATCACCGAGAAGGCATTCACCTGGACTTTCAAACACAAGCGGATCAGTCTGACTGCAGCCTTAGTGCTGATGCTCCTTACTTTTGCGTCGACGAAATTCCTGGGAAGCGAATTTATGCCTCAACTAAATGAGGGTGCCCTATGGGTAGATGCCAAATTTCCAATGAGTCAAAGTCTTGGAGAGACGGTTAAGGGGGCCGCAGAATTGCGCAATTTGCTCAACGGGTTTGATGAGGTGAGCGGCGTTCTTTCACAAACAGGGCGAAGTAACGATGGGACAGACCCCTGCGGCTTTTATTATATTCAAATGGCAGTGAACCTAAAACCCCGGGAGGAGTGGAAGAGTAAAATATCATATGAAGAGCTTATCAATCAAATAGATAAAAAGTTACAGAATTATCAGGGAATCATTTACAGTTATGCCCAGCCCATAAGCGACAATGTTTCGGAAGCGGTAGCCGGTTTCAAGGCGGACAACGGAGTTAAAATTTTTGGTGACGATCTGGAGAAGCTTGATGTAATAGCTAATCAGGTGATCGAAAAAATGAAGGATATCAAAGGAATACATGAACTTGGGGTAATCCGAAGCCTTGGACAACCCGAGATCAGCGTTATTTTGGATAAAGAAAAAATGGCCGCTTTTGGAGTTACACCAACGGATGCCCAGACAGTGCTTGAAATGGCTTTTGGCGGGAAGACAGCTACTGAAAAATATGAGGGCGAACGGAAATTTGATATCCGAGTCAGATACGATAAAGAGTACCGTAAGGATGAGAATGATATTGCCAATTTGAAAGTGCCGACCTTAAACGGAACTAAGATACCGCTGAAACAGGTTTGTACCATAAGTAAGATTACCGGTCCTGCATTTGTCTACCGCGACAATACAAAACGATACATTGGAGTCAAATTCTCTGTGCGTGATCGGGATTTAGGAGGCACCGTTCAGGAGGCGCAAGCACGTGTAGGTGAAATTAAACTTCCTGACGGATATAATATTGGTTGGGCTGGTCAATTTGAAAACCAGGTCCGTGCAACTGACCGCCTTATTAAAGTGGTGCCAATAAGTCTTATCTCAATATTTTTGCTTCTGTTTATCATGTTCGGAAATATTAAAGATGCTTCACTGGTTATCGCCAATGTTCCGTTTGCACTCATCGGGGGTATCCTGGCGCTCCATTTGACCGGAATAAACTTTGGAATTTCTGCAGGTGTCGGTTTTATTGCCCTTTTTGGTATTTGTATTCAAAATGGTGTTATCCTTATTTCTCAATTCCATAAGAATATCCGGACAGGGTTAATCCTTAACAGTGCAATCCTGGAAGCAGTAAAGGTAAGAACGCGACCGGTAATCATGACTGCACTTATGGCATCAATCGGCCTTATGCCTGCAGCACTATCCACCGGAATTGGTTCAGAGAGTCAGAAGCCTTTGGCTGTAGTTATCATTGGGGGGTTGATTACCGCCACGATCCTCACCCTGCTCATCTTCCCGATTATCTTCTGGATATTCAACCGGATCAAACACGAGGTGATTGAATAAGATATTGAATTAGAATAAGTTTGTTTAAGTTTAGTAGAGTTGTTTAAGAAAGTTGAAAAGGGTCCGGATTCGGGCCCTTTTTTTTAATAATTATGGGTATAAATCTTAAGTTGATTAGCAGGGAATAACTATCTTGCCGAAAATAATCTTAAAAAAATATGGACAAAATAAATCAATATATTTCCAGTCATCAGGATCGGTTTCTGGAGGAGTTATTTGGATTAATCCGGATTCAGTCAATCAGCTCATTGAGCGAGAAGCGTTCAGAAATGGATCGGGCTGCCGATTATTGGGTTAAAATTCTTACCGAAGCCGGTGCTGATAGTGCAACCATTTTTCAAACTGCGGGCAATCCTGTTGTCTTTGCAGAAAAAATCATGGATGTATCAAAACCGACAATCCTTGTTTATGCTCATATGGATGTGATGCCGGTTGATCCGATAGATAAATGGAACAGTAACCCCTTTGAACCGGAGATTCGTGATGGCCGGATCTGGGCGCGCGGTGCCAATGATGACAAAGGGCAATCGTTTATCCAGGCCAAGGCTTTTGAGTATATGGTCAGGTCGAATACCCTGAATTGCAATGTGAAGTTTCTGATTGAAGGTGAAGAAGAGGTTGGTTCCCCAAATCTGGCCTCTTTTTGCCTCGAGCATAAAGAGCTGCTGAAAACTGATATTATCCTGGTTTCAGATACAGGGATGATTGCCCGTGATATTCCATCGATAACAGTTGGTTTGCGTGGCTTAGCCTATTGGCAGGTCGAGGTAACGGGTCCGGACCGGGACCTTCATTCCGGATTATTTGGTGGGGCAGTGGCAAATCCGGTGACCGAACTGTGCAAGATGATCGCAGGTATTACAGATAATGAGCATAAAATAACTGTTCCCGGTTTTTATGATGACGTACAGGAGGTATCAGCAGAGGAGCGGTCGATGCTGGCCAAGGCCCCATTTGACGAGATCGCATACAGGGAATCTATTGGCGTAGATGCGATACAGGGCGAAACCGGCTATTCCACGATGGAGCGCACCGGAATCCGTCCTGCATTTGATGTTTGCGGAATATGGGGTGGCTATACGGGTGAAGGAGCGAAAACTGTCCTTCCGTCAAAAGCCTATGCAAAAATCAGTGCGCGTCTGGTCCCGGATCAGGATCATCATAAAATTGCTGATCTATTTGTAAAATACTTCGAATCGATTGCTCCCAACGCCATTAAGGTGAAGGTTACCTCACTGCATGGAGGGCCAGGTTATGTCTGTCCGATTGATCTTCCCGCTTATCGTGCCGCAGAGGCGGCTTATGAAGATGTATATGGAATTAAGCCGGTACCGGTAAGGAGCGGAGGAAGCATCCCTATTATTTCGGCTTTTGAAGAAATATTAGGGGCAAAAACTATTTTGATGGGTTTTGGCCTCGAGTCGGATGCCATCCATTCACCCAATGAAAACTTCCTCTTAGAGAACTTTTACAATGGCATTAGGTGTGTAATCCGGTTCTACCACCATTTTAATTAATTCTTAAGTAAAAGGGGTGATCTTAAAATGAAGTATCAGGCTCTGAAAGCATCAAAACTGATATAAATGAAGATGAAAATGGAAAAACATCCATGATATTCGTGATATTTCAGGCTTTAATGTTAAAATAATATGAATATTTAAAAATATTGGATAAAAAACGGGGGTGAATTTGAAAAAAGTGTATTTTAGCCAAAAATTTTAGAAAAGTAAATTTAATCGTTAAATATCACTAATTATGGCTACATTGAGATTTAAGGCTCTAGAGGTTGTTAATTCCAGAAAACCCGTTGCGGTGAAAAGGGAGGAAAACCTCACCTCTGATTATTATGGGATGTTGGTTTTTGACCGCCCCAAGATGAAGAAATATTTGTCAAAAGAATCGTTCAAAGGGATTATCGATGCTATTGATAATGGAACAACCATTGATCGTAAGATTGCGGATCAGGTAGCCATTGGAATGAAAGCATGGGCGATGGAAAATGGTGCAACACATTATACGCACTGGTTTCATCCATTAACTGATGGTACAGCTGAAAAGCATGATGCATTTATTGATCATTCAGAACTTGGCGGTGTAGTTGAAAGTTTCTCCGGTAAATTGCTTGCACAGCAGGAGCCTGATGCTTCCTCTTTCCCAAGCGGTGGTATCCGTAATACTTTTGAAGCAAGAGGTTATACTGCATGGGATGTTTCTTCCCCTGCATTTATTGTAGGTACAACACTTTCTATTCCTACAGTATTTATTTCTTATACCGGTGAAGCACTCGATTATAAAGCTCCATTATTAAAGGCTCTAAACGCTGTCGATAAGGCTGCCGTTGAAGTTTGCCAGTTTTTTGATAAAAATGTAACCCAGGTTAATGCAAACCTTGGCTGGGAACAGGAATATTTTCTTGTCGATGAGGCATTGTATTATGCACGACCAGACCTTATGCTTACAGGTCGTACCTTAATGGGACACTCTTCTGCGAAAGATCAGCAGTTGGAAGATCATTATTTCGGTTCAATTCCTGAACGTGTTGCCATGTTTATGGAAGACCTTGAAAACGAGGCCTATAAGCTGGGTATTCCTTGCAAAACACGTCATAACGAGGTGGCACCTAATCAGTTTGAACTTGCCCCTATATTTGAAGAAGTAAATCTTGCTAACGACCATAATCAGTTGATCATGGACCTGATGGCTAAGATTGCACGTCATCATGGTTTCTGCGTACTGTTACACGAAAAACCATTTGCCGGGATCAACGGTTCAGGAAAACACAATAACTGGTCACTTTCAACAAATACCGGAGTAAACCTTTACTCTCCGGGGAAGAACCCAAAATCCAACCTTCAGTTCCTGACCTTTATTGTAAATACAATTAAAGCGGTTTATGACAATCAGGATTTACTGCGTGCTTCCATTGTATCTGCAAGCAATTCACATCGTTTAGGAGCTAACGAAGCACCACCTGCAATTATCTCTTCCTTCCTTGGTACAGAGGTAAACAGGATGCTCGATCTTTTGGAAGATAATGTGAATGACCGGAAAATGACCCCTGACGAAAAAACGTCACTTAAACTCAATATTGGTCGTATTCCTGAGATCCTTTTAGATAACACCGATCGTAACCGTACATCTCCTTTTGCATTTACAGGAAACAGATTTGAATTCCGCGCTGTGGGTTCATCTGCGAACTGTGCCTCTGCAATGATAGCCCTTAACTCGGTTGTGGCTTCCCAGTTGATTCAGTTCAAGAAAGATGTGGATGCATTGATTGAGAAAGATATCAAGAAAGATGAAGCGATCTTCCAGGTATTGAAAAAATACATTATTGAATGTAAGTCGGTTCGCTTTGACGGTAATGGGTACAGTCAGGAGTGGGCTGATGAGGCTGCACGTCGCGGATTAACCAATATCAAGAACGTTCCTGAAGCACTTGAAGCATACCTTACTGATAAATCACGTAAAGTATTCTCTGATCTTGGAATATTTACTTCTATCGAAATTGAAGCCCGTGTTGAGGTGGAAATGGAGAAATTCATGAAGAAAATCCAGATTGAATCACGTGTACTTGGAGATATCGCAATTAATCATATCGTTCCAACTGCCATTTCTTATCAGACCACATTAATCGACAATGTAAGAGGACTGAAAGAGATTTTCTCTGAAGAGGAATTTACTGAGCTGGCAGGTGCCCGTCTGGATTTGATCCGGAAAATTTCCGGACATATCTCCACAATTAAAGCACAGGTTAACGAGATGAGAGATGCCCGCAAGGCTGCCAATCTGATTGAACATGGAAAAGATAAAGCTTTTGCTTATGATAAAACTGTTCGTCCTTATCTTAGTACAATCCGTTACCATATCGACAAGCTTGAAGAGGTTGTTGACAATGAGTACTGGCCATTACCAAAATACCGCGAATTGCTTTTCACCAGATAAACCATAATAATTGGTATACAATTTAAAAGCCATCCTCAAAAAGGGTGGCTTTTTTAATGGTTTTAGTAAATTTGCACCGCGGACTTTATAATTCCATTCTGATTAAAAGACGATTTATACTTTCAATTACGTTGTACCGCTGTCAAATCATTTAATTTCTTTCCCATGGATAATAACGATATACTAAAAAAGCTTCGTGTTGCACTTAGTCTGAAAAACACAGATATTATAACAATACTTAAACTGGTTGATTTTAATATTACAGAGAGTGAATTGGGGGCAATCTTTCGCACAGAGGATCATCCAAATTTTAAACCCTGTGGTGACCAGCTTTTACGCAATTTTCTGAACGGATTGATTATTTACAAGCGTGGACCGGCTCCTGATCAAAAGCCTGTGATGAAGAAGATATTAAGATAACACGCTGTCTGTGTGAGCATTGTGGCTGTGAATTATCGTATGGCTTGTTAGGTGTATTCAGCCTTACCTGGCAACAATAAGATTATTTTGAAGTAACAGGGTAATCACACTTATGGATATAATCATTATAAACAGCCCTGTAATAATTATTCGGTTTGCATCCTTCCCCTTCATGGGGTTTCTGGAAATAAGGTTCACCGGATTTAGTTTTAATTCAGTATAAATAAGTAATTTGAAAATTAGTATACCAACCAGAATACCCAGAATTGCTCCTCCCAGAACATCGCCCGGATAATGAACCCCTAAATAGATCCTGCTATAGGCAATTAAGGCAGCCCAGGGGAGAATAAACAGGGTGTACCGGCTGTTACGGAAAAGAAGCATCGAGAAAGTTGCAAACGCAAAAGTATTAGCCGCATGTGCGGAAACAAAACCAAATTCACCCCCTTTATTGAAAAAAAGATGCACAAGCTGACTGATTGAAGGATCATTTGATGGCCGCAGACGCTGAATCGTATGCTTTAACACTCCCGCCAGCTGATCGGAGCAAAGGATCAACAGGGCAATGGATAGAATGATAAGCAGAGATTTCTTCTCGTATTTTCTGATTATTACAAGTAAGATTATGCCGTAAAACAGCAACCACGTTGGGGTCAGCGTAAATAAGGTCATGCAATAGTCCCACAAAGGACTATGAATTCCGTTCAAATAGAGGAAAAGATCTTTATCCCAGCTTTTTAAAAGATTAAGAATTTCCATAATTTCATACTATTTAGCTATTGAGAGATTTCCAGATCAGATCTTTTAACTCAACCAGTCCCCTTTCAAGAAATGATGAGAAGAAGATATGAGGAATATCTTTCATCTCCTTGCTGATGTCATTCATTAAATCCTGGTCGAGCAGATCGCTTTTTGAAATAGCGATAATACGCTGTTTATCCAGAAGATCAGGGTTAAATTGATGGAGTTCGTTTAGCAGGATTTGGTATTCATTCATATGGTTTGGACTATCTGCCGGGATCAGGAAAAGAAGGATTGAATTTCTTTCGATGTGCCGCAGGAATCTTAAGCCAAGACCTTTGCCCTCGTGTGCTCCTTCAATTATTCCGGGGATATCCGCCATAATAAATGATTGATTATCACGATAGGCAACTATTCCCAGGTTTGGAACCAGGGTAGTGAACGGATAATCGGCGATTTCAGGTTTTGCAGCAGAAACTTTTGAAAGCAGGGTCGACTTTCCGGCATTAGGGAAACCAACCAGACCAACATCTGCCAGGATCTTGAGCTCAAGGATCTTCCAACCCTCCTCGAAATCCTCACCCGGTTGAGCAAACCGCGGGGTTTGCATGGTTGGTGATTTGAAGTGGGTATTTCCAAGACCGCCACGTCCCCCTTTGGCCAGGATGATCGTTTCACCTTCGGTATTGATTTCAAAGAGTACCTCGCCGGTTTCGGCATCTTTAGCTATTGTTCCCAGCGGGACATCCAGGTAGATATCTTCACCGTCTTTTCCGGTACTACGTGATTTTCCTCCTGATCCGCCATATTCTGCGATGATGTGTTTCCTGTATTTGAGGTGAAGAAGTGTCCACATTTGTTTATTCCCACGCAGGATGATATGACCTCCGCGTCCGCCATCTCCACCATCGGGACCACCCTTGGGTGAAAATTTCTCGCGCCTGAAGTGGCGTGAACCAGGTCCTCCGTGCCCCGACCGGCACATTATCTTTACATAGTCGACAAAATTCGAATCCATTTTAAAAACTTAAATAAGAGGACAAAGGTACACTCTTAAAGCGAAATATTATAAAACTCCTGAAACTTCCCATCTCTTTGGCAGACAGACGTTGAATCAGGAGTATCAGGAATGTATTTATTTACTGACAGCAGCTTGTGGTTTTGTGTGAAACCTCTTAACTGCCTGGGTTAAATTCTCCGTAATCTCATCAATTGTTCCCATCCCATGAATTGGAAAATATTTGCCCTGGGTATCGTAATATTTGATAAGGGGAGATGTTTTTTCATTATAGATATCGATGCGATGTTCAATTGTAGAGGTTTCAAGGTCGTCGCATCTACCTGATGTTAAGCCTCTTATGTGTAATCTATTGATCAGTTCCTCCTTTTCTACAACCAGGCACAGCATGACTGAAACCTTTGAGTGATGCTTTGTCAATAACTTGTCAAGAGCCTGAGCCTGAGCTACAGTCCGGGGAAAGCCATCAAAAATAAATCCTACAGTACACCTTGGCTTTTTCAGTCGTGCTTCGATCATCGAAATCACGATCTCGTCAGAAACCAATTCACCCTTATCGATTAATTCACCGGCAACACGTCCGAGCTCAGTTTTTGCCGCGATTTCCTGCCGTAATAGATCGCCGGTCGATATGTGCACTAAATTGAATGTTTTGGCCAACAGAATAGCCTGAGTACCTTTACCAGCCCCTGGAGGGCCAAACAGCACTAAATTAAGCATTTGTATAGTATTAATTCTTGAATTGTTCTTTTACCAGCGAGTATATATCTTTCAGATTGCGCCCCCTGCGGTCGTAATCAAGCCCGAATCCCACAATGAAATCATTTGGGATCTCCAGACCGACATAATCCAGCGTAATATCCACTTTTAAGGCTTGTGGTTTAAAAAGTAATGTGGCAACTTTCACCTCACGGGCTCCTTTGGAAAGGAGCTGGTTTAATACCTCTTTAATCGTCTGACCCGAATCGACAATGTCTTCAATAATTACTACCGTTCGTCCTGTAATTACCTCGTTCAGTCCAATTAACTCCTTGATTTCTCCCGTTGAATTGGCTCCTGAGTAGGAAGAGAGCTTTAAAAAGGAGATTTCAGCATCGGTTAGTTCCACCGCTTTCATTAATTCAGATGCAAACATGAAGGCTCCGTTCAGAATGCAAATAAATAGTGTCTCTTTACCTTCGAGGTCGACCTTCATTTTATCAGCTATCCTCTTGATAGCTAATTGAATCTCGGAATGAGGAATCGAGATCTCAAACTCTTCATCCCAAAGCTTAATACGTTTCATTCGTCTCTTTATTATCCCGGATCGGGAATATTATACTGGGTAACATATATCTTAAACTAATAATTCAGTCTACATGATAGACGCCCGAATTAAGCGTACAAAGATAGGGTTTCTTTTTACTACATCTTAAAAATAACCGGAGATGATCGGGTAACAGTCTCCAATTGTACAAAAAAGCTTAATTTTGTTGTGTAAAAATAGGAAAAACTTTGTAACATAAAACAAACTTTAATCATAAAAAATGAAGCCAAAAGTAAGTATAATTATGGGCAGCACATCTGACCTTCCTGTTATGGAGGGCGCTGCCCGGATTCTAAATGATTTTGAAATTCCTTTTGAAATGAACGCCCTCTCAGCGCACCGAACACCCGAAGAGGTTGAGAAATTTGCCAAAGGGGCCTATGGCAGGGGTATAAAGGTGATTATTGCAGCCGCAGGGATGGCGGCCCATCTGCCGGGAGTTATTGCAGCAATGACTCCGCTGCCCGTAATCGGAGTACCTATAAATGCCAGCCTTGATGGCTGGGACTCTATTCTTGCCATACTGCAGATGCCTCCAGGCATTCCTGTAGCAACCGTCGCACTTAACGGATCAGGAAATGCTGCAATATTAGCCGCTCAGATTATCGCCTCCGGTGATGAGCAGCTGATGACCAAACTTATTGAATTTAAAGAGAGGCTTAAGGTTAAAATCGTTGAGGCTAATGCCGAATTGTCAAAAGTGAAATTTCCATACAAAACAAACTGAAAAAAACCGCTTTTTTATTTTATTTTTCTTTAAATTAGAGGAGGTGATCGAACGATGGCCTCCTCTTTTGTTTATTGAGTATTCCTCTTCAGAAAACTTAAGACCGGAGAATTATGCGCTTGATCGTCCGGCATTAGATGAGGCAAGACAACTTAAAATCTGCTCTTCTAACCCTCTCCGTGATTTTCGTCTTTCTTTTAAAGGGTTATTCAATCGGACATGAAACTCAGATTGCCGAAAAAGAATTAACCGCGACCAAAGCCTCATTTGCACCGAATCCACTAGTTTCGTTGTCATACCTCATACCTGACCAGGCACCGTTTAAGCATTTTATTTTCAATTGTTTATATCATAACCCTCTCACTGAACTGATTCTTCAGGCATTATCCCGATCCCCTAATTTCCTGACCGGTTTCCCCCCGAAGAATGGCGAAATATTCGTGTGCCTACAGTTTTCACATTTAATTTTAACTGTCAGATAATGAAAATGATAAAGAGATGGCTCCTGCTGTTTTTAGGAATGTTGTTATTTCATGCCGGATTCGCACAGATCAATGATGGTCAGAAGGAAAAGGAGATGGAACAGGCCGTTGAGGCAATTGCCGAATCGGATGAGGTGGATATTGACAACTCTGTACTTCTCGAGGATTTGACAGCGAATGCGGAACATCCCGTCAATATTAATCGTGCAAACGAAGAGGAGTTGACCCGACTAAATCTATTGGATTTTAGCCAGATTAAAAACCTGATTAACTACCGGCAAAAATACGGATTGGTTGTTTCTAACTATGAACTGGCTGCCATTGAAGGCTTCAACCCTGAAGTTGTAAAATCGTTGTCTCCATTCATTACCTATGAAGTCCCTTCCGATTCGTTTGGTGTGAAAAAGAGTTTACGTAATTATCTAATATCACGGATTAAAACCTCATTTCCCCAGGCAAAAGGATATCGCGCAGTTTCTGATGCCAAAGGAGCTGTATATCCCGGTCTGCCAGTCTCCTTGTATAACCGGTATCATCTTGAAATTCCCCGAAAATTTGAAATCGGCCTGATTACCGATAATGACGCCGGGGAACAGTTTTTCAGCGGGAGTAATAAACTGGGTTTTGACTATTATTCAGGATTCATTTCCTGGAAAGGGGAAGGGTTACTTCGTCAGGTTACCCTGGGTGATTTTCAGCTAAATGTTGGTCAGGGTGTGAGTTTTGGTGGAGGTGTTGGTTTGGGAAAGTCAGCAAATACCATGGGAATATTGAAGTTTGGCCAAACTGTGCGACCTTACACTTCTACAGACGAAAATCGTTTTTTCAGGGGTGTCTCAACAATTGTTGGTTACGGACCATTTAAAATTGTCCTTTTTTATTCCAACAAGAACAGGGATGCCAATATTCTCAACGAATCGTCAACCGGCAGCCGTTATTTTACATCGCTTCAAACCTCGGGATATCACCGCACGTTATCCGAAACCGAGGATGAAAAAAGTCTGAATGAGCAAATTGCCGGCGGGTACGGTGAATTAAGGCTGAACAGGTTCCGACTGGGTGGATTGATGGTGATGCAACAGTTTAATCTTCCAATGAGTACCGGAACTTCAGGCTATAAAGCCAAAAATTTTGCAGGGCGAGACAATCTTAATCTTGGCGTTGATTATCAGCTTGCACTACATCACTTTCAGATCTTTGGAGAAGCTGGTTTATCCAAAAACGGCAGAGGGGGAGGAGTTCAGGGAGTTGTCTGGCATGCCAATCCACAACTCTGTTTGTCAACTTATTTTCGCTGTTTCGATCCGGGGTTTCATGCTTTTTATGGCAGTTCGCTTTCCGAGAGTTCAGGGAATCACAACGAAACTGGGCTGTACACAGGTTTGATGTTCAGCCCATTCCCAAAAGTTAAGATTTTTGGGTATATTGATTTTTATCACTTCCCCTGGTTGACTTATACAACCATAGCACCATCAAGCGGGAGCGATTATATGGCTCAAATGGATATTGCACTGACAAGAAAGTTCTCCTTCTACGTGAAGTGGAAGTACGAAACCAAACCGCAAAAAACATCGGCCAGTGAAGGTGTTCAGGCTGACTACGATGAGGTCACCACAAAGCTAAGGGTTCAAACCGAATATCTGGTGAGCGAAAAAGTATCACTTCGTGCCCGTTTTGAATATGCCGGTTATTATTTTAACAAAGCGTACGAAAAGGGATTTCTCCTGTTTCAGGATATTCTATTTGCACCTTTTCGGAAATTAAAATTATGGGTTAGATATTCGTTCTTTAATACAGAGGGATACAATTCGCGGATCTATTCGTACGAAAATGATTTGCTTTATAGCTTTTCCATACCGGAGTTTCATGGGAATGGTCAGCGATTTTATATCAACTTAAAATGGAGCCCATCTTCAAGGGTTTCCCTTTACCTGAAATCAGGCTGTACAATACACACTGGCGCATCCTCCTGGGGATCAGGAAATGAAGTGACCAATGGGAATCGACGCACTGAATTGAGAGGGTTGATTAATTGGAGATTTTAAGCTAAAGGTATTTTAGAAATTAATTTATTTTTTTGCATTAAATCAGATAGTTAGCTGTTTTTTTTAGTCAAATTCAAGATTTTTCAAAAGATATTCATCTGAACGGCTATTTTTGTACATTTGTTTTTGACTACTAAACATTAATAAACTACAAAAATATGTTGGCTTTGAGCGATTTTGATGAAATCAGGCCCTATCGTGATGAGGAAGTTCCTGAAATCATGAACAGATTATTAGTTGATCCGGTTTTTGCCAGAGTTCTACAAAATCTATATAATGATGAATCTAAAATCCAGGAGATTCGAAAGGCGATGGTTCAGACAACAAATGTTGAGAGCTTTCAGCGGACATTTATGGTTCCTTTTCTTGAACGTATTATCTTGTCAAGTATCAGGGAGTTAACAATTGGAGGTCTTGAAAATCTGGAAAAAGATAAAAGTTATCTATATATTTCAAATCATCGCGATATCGTTCTTGATTCTGCCTTGCTCAATGTTGAAGTCTACAAATATGGCTTTAAACCCACTGAAATTGCTATCGGAAGTAATTTGCTTGTCTATCCATGGATTGAAGATGTCTCACGGGTTAATCGCTCCTTTATTGTGAAGCGAAATATACCGGTCAGGCAAATGCTGGAATCTTCACATCTTCTGTCTGAATATATTCGTCAAACGGTTACCACCAATGGAAATTCAATTTGGATAGCCCAGCGTGAGGGACGTTCAAAGGATGGTCTGGATCAGACCTCTCCGGCACTTCTGAAAATGCTGAACATGTCAAATAAACGGAAATTTGTCCGTGGATTTCAGGAATTATCAATAGTCCCGATGGCTATTTCTTACGAAATTGAACCTTGCGGTAATGAAAAAGTGGCAGAACTGCTCAAGAGACAGGCCGATCCCGATTTTCAAAAATCGGAAAAGGATGATTTGCTCAGCATGGTAAGCGGTCTGAAAAATCAAAAGGGGAGAGTTCATATTCAATTTGGAACTCCTATCGACAGAAGTAAGCTTAAAGCTCTTTCGAAGGAGGGAAATGTCAATGATCGGTTAAAGAGATTAGCTGATTATGTTGATATTCAAATCTATAAAAACTACAGACTTAATCCCAATAATTACATAGCCTACGATCTCTATTTTAATTGCAACACCTATATCGACTTTTACACGGTTGAGGAGCAGAAAGCGTTTATTGAACTAACTCATCAAAGGCTTAAGCTGGTTGATGAAGACCGGGAAGAGGCGATGGAATTATGGTTGAAAATGTACGCTACCCCTGTTCTGAGTTACGAAAATTGTTGCAAGCAGAATCCGGAGTGAAATTTCAATCGGTCATCTGGGATTGGAATGGCACCTTGTTAAATGACGTTGATTTAGCAGTCGGTGTTATTAATCAGCTTTTGGATGATCGTAATCTGGCTCAGATTACTTTTGAACGCTATCTGGAGGTATTTACGTTCCCTGTACGCGATTATTATGAAAAAATTGGATTCGATTTTATATCGGAGCCTTTTGAAGTCCCGGCAAATCAATTTATCACCCGCTATAATTTGGTTGTTGAAGCGTGCACTTTGCATGATGATGTGATCCCCTTATTAAGCCATCTTCAGCATCAGGGGTGCCGGCAATTTATCCTTTCTGCTATGGAGCAGATGCAACTTGAGAAAACCGTTCAGAGTTGCGGGATTACCCTTTTTTTTGAAGAGCTCTGCGGATTAAACAACCATTTTGCGAGCTCAAAAGTTGAAATCGGCAAATTGCTGATCGAATCCAAGGGATTGATTCCTGATCAAACCCTGTTGATCGGAGATACCACTCACGACTACGAAGTGGCACAGGCCATTGGCTGCAGTTGCCTCTTAATTGCGAATGGCCATCAATCCAGACAACGACTTGCAGACACAGGAGCTACGGTGCTGGAAAGCCTGAATGAGATAAAGCTGTTTTGGGAATAATTTCCTGGCAACATACTTCAGGTCCTAAACGCCTACAACCTAAATGCCTACAGCCTAAACGCCTAATGCCTATTGCCCAATGCCTATTGCCTATTAATTCAACAGCTTAGCGCTTAAAGCCTGCAGTGTTGCTTTTTTATCAGTCGTACTTACCAGAACCGAAATGTTATGACGACTTCCGCCGTAAGAGATCATTCTGATCGGGATATCCTGAAGAGAGGTAAATACTTTGGCAGCAAACCCTTTCTCCTCAGCAATCATGTTACCTACAATACAAACGATGGTCTGATTACGGTCAATCTCTACGTTCCCGTACTCTTTTAATTCAGCTACGATTTCATCAAGATGCTTCGCATCGTCAATGGTTACAGAAACAGCTACCTCTGATGTCGTAATCATGTCAATAGAGGTCTTGAAGAATTCGAATATCTCGAAAATGTTCTTGATGAATCCATAGGCATTGAGCATCCTGCCGGATCTTATTTTTATTGCAGTGATGCCATCCTTGGCCGCAACCGCTTTAATTCCCTTGGTCTTACTTTCAGAAGTGATCAGTGTGCCTGGGTCGGGCGGATTCATGGTGTTTTTTAACCTTACCGGAATGCCATTCATCATTGCGGGTAAAACCGTTTGTGGATGGAGGATTTTGGCTCCAAAATAGGCCAGCTCTGAAGCTTCATTAAACGATAGGGTATCAACTTTTTTCGTGTTTTCGACAAACCGCGGATCGTTGTTGTGAAATCCATCAATATCGGTCCAGATCTGAACCTCCTCGCTGTTAATCGCAGCTCCGATCAAGGTTGCCGTATAATCGGAACCACCCCGTTGAAGATTGTCAATCTCTCCGGCCTCATTTCTGCAGATAAATCCCTGCGTAATATAATAATCAGCTCTGGGTTGTTTTTTTATCAGGTTATTCAGTTTTTCTTTGATAAAAAAACTATCAGGCATTTTATCGGCATCAATTTTCATAAAATCCAGAGCCGGAAGCAGTAAGGCATTATACCCCGATTCCTGCATCAGCAATGTGAATAGTGCGGTCGAGATCAACTCTCCCTGGGCGAGTAAGGCACGTGCACCCTCCTCCGGAAATGCACCAGAGGTATACGACTTTATCACCTCAAACCGCTCTTCAAGTACTTTTTTGCCGGCATCTTTCATTTCCTTGGTCTGGTAAAGATCAAAGACAACGTTATAATATTTTTTTTCAAGGGTGCTGATCACCCCTAATGCTGATTCTTTATTCTTTTTTGCCAGGTAATCCGATATCTCAACCAGACTATTGGTGGTCCCTGACATCGCTGATAAGACAATTAGTTTTTGTTCTCCGTCGGCAACCTGGTTCATCACTGTCCTCATGGTTTCGACTGATCCCACTGAAGTTCCCCCGAATTTGAATACTTTCATTATACCTGTTGATTTTTAATGTTCCTGAACACAAACAAATGACCTTCTATGTACTAACTATATAAAAGGACGAAGTTTATGCTGCAAAAATAGGAATTATTTGCACCCTGCAATTGGTTATTATGGTAATGTGCCAGTTTTTTTGCTTACATTCTGAAAGTTGCTAATTTAAAACATTCGTTTTTGCCCATCATTATCTTCCTGAATTTGTGAATTATTCCCGAATTACTTTTAGGGTTCAGTTTGAATTTTTTATTAATTTTATCCAATCGGTTTTGAAGGAATTATTTTCCAGCCGACCAATTCAAAACGCTTCAAACCTTAAATATTTTAACGATGAAAAAAGTATGTTCACAGTCTTCCAACCGGGACCTGACAAATGCTAAGCATGTTTCCCAAGCTAACCAATGCTGTAATGAAATAAATACTTTTTGGATGGCGAAATATCTGAGAGGTATATTTCTGTTTTTGATGCTGATATTTTGGTTGGCCATCGGGACAGCAAATGCTCAAAAGCTCAATGATTATTCCTTTAACGGAGCATTTCAACCCAATTCAAATGAGGTCAGTAACCAGGTTCAGTTTAATGGCTACACCAATTACTGGCATAACGACTACAAGGAGTTGATCAGGTATGGAAATTTGTTTAAAATGGCAGTTCCCAATGTCGGAAATACAATAGCGCAAAGTAAAATTGATATTGCAGAGGATATGCAGATTCCTGGTCTTTCAGTTCAGGAAGGATTTGTAAGCGGGTTATTCTCCTCAACCAGTAAAACACTAGAAGCTCCTTCACTGAAGGAATTGGAAGAGGCAATCGGTTCGGGAGATGTGCTGGTATTTGCCGATCCCGGTTCAGAAGCAGGAAAGATACTGTCAGCAAAATTTGTCCCTGATAGTCTGCAGAAAAAAACATTGAAAAGCTACCAGTTTGGGGCCACGAATTTCAAGGAGGTGAATGCATTCTATCTTGAAAATGGTGCACGCCGAATCTTTGCTGTTGTCTCCACCGATTCTCAGGCCTTGCGAAGGGTAAAAGATATACTTGAAAGTACGAAAAAGATCCTTGCTAACTATGATCTGCATAAAGGGTTATTTGGCGCTGAAACATTATTGAAAAGTGTTACCTGTGTTCAGGGCCACCCGCTTGAGGTTATCGGTAAAGGGATGAACGAAGGGAATTCCTGGTTTGTATTCAGCGGATATATGGATTTTTGGATGAAGGATGAGCTGGCCGGTTGGATGAAGAAGGCTAACCTCCCAGTGGTTGCCGACGTAGGATTTGCGCCGATTTGGGGATGCAAGGATTACAACAAACTTCAGGTGCAGGATATGCTCACCAAACAATCGTGGATTGACTTTGCCCACAGTAAAGGTGGATATGTGTTCAGACCAGTCTTTGATGCCGAGAGCGATCCTTATCATTATGATGGTTATGTCGCTATTGAAGGGAACAAGAAACAGATCGACAACGAAAATATTCCGTTTGTTTCTGCTACCGGATCGATGGATGGTGATCTGATTCCGAGTATGGTTTTATTTATCAAAAAAGGGGAGAAGCTAACCCATGACCTGATGTGGGGAGCAATTTTGGATCGCAGGGAAGTGGCTGTACTGGCCCAGGGTAAAATGATGGGGCCGGCACTTTATCGTAATGCATTACAGTTGTTGCTACTCGACAGGCTCTATTTAGAGGAATATTTTGGCGATCGGATTGATATACAGGCTGAGGTACAGGATTATAACCTGCAGGTGACTGTATCCAATACCTATCAGCATGCTGTAACCGGCAAGCTGAATCTGCAGCTTCCTCCCGAAGTGAAAGCGGATGAAGCCTGGCAGTCTGAATTGTCCTTACCTGCAAGCAGTTCAAAAACAATCCGGATCAAGATTCGGCCGCTGGCAAGTGGAATGAATACAACAAATCCGGTAATTGCCAACTTTAGCTGGGGAGAAAAGACGAAAACGACCATGACAATCCTGGATATGCCACCTGCCATTTCAGTTCATCAACTTCTCTACAGTCATGCTCCGTTGGTGAAATATCCTGTTAGTATTCATAATTTTTCAAGCGATAAGCCTTTCCCGGTCCAGGTTCAGGTTTTTGCCAACGATAAACCCGGAAAGCCCCTGTTTTCCGCTACCCAAATGAATAGTGCCCCACTGAGTAAATTCCAGGATATGCTCTTTGACCTTAAAGTTGGTGCAGGAGATTATACCGTAAAAGTTACCGCATTAGGTGTTGAAACGACCAGTCAGCTTGGAGTTGGAAAAGCTGAGGGGGTTGTCCGGGCATACGCAGTTGACCTGAACAGCGACGGAGTTAATGAATACCGGCTCGAGAATGACAGCGTGCAGGTTACTTTATTGTCAACCGGCGCAAGGGTGATCGAGTATAT
This sequence comes from uncultured Bacteroidia bacterium, assembly GCA_903904515.1. Classification (GTDB taxonomy): domain Bacteria; phylum Bacteroidota; class Bacteroidia; order Bacteroidales; family Prolixibacteraceae; genus JAAFHB01. Next base: position 37,404 of record CAIVCR010000050.1, on the reverse strand, counting down.
CGTTAAAAGCAGAAAAGATAACCTGCTGTTTAAACTTTGGCCTGAGAAATCTATTGACGACAGGCGTCCTTTCAGGGAAAGGGGGTACTACCCGTTTGGTGGATTTGAAGATTTTCTGGGTCAGGGAAGCATGGAGACACACAAGGTCTATGATGCCACGCTGGTTCAGGATCATGGAGATTATGTACAGGTTAAAATGGTTGCCGATTATTATGGAAACCGACTTGAAAAGACGTTTACCCTTTACGGAAATTCTCCGCTGCTCGAGATAAGGTTTGCTCTCACGTTTAAAAATCCTGAGGCAAATGTTATCGGTCCGCAACCTATCCTTGAACTTGGAGCTGTGCACGGAACTGAAGATGTTTTTACAGTACCGTCTGTGGAAGGTTTGGAGCAGTTCAGGATGAAACCGGAAAGATATTATGGTCATTTATTCACCCTGAGAGAGGGGTGGAATGCAGGATATGATGAAAAGGAAGATATCACCTTTGTTGGCGCATATCCTGTCAGCCAACCTCTGTTTCTTCACATGTGGATGAATCATCCGAGCAACGGAGATGCCCATTATTATTATACCGAATTCCAGCCGTGGGTTCCGATCACGCAGAAAAGCACCATGTATTTCTCGTATTATATGTGGGGTACAGGTGGTCGATGGGAAAACGGCGTGAAGGAACTGCGCAAAAGAAACCTGATTACAGTGAGATAATACGAATTTGAAATAACCCTAATTCAAAATATCGATGAAGACCAATAAACTGTTTAGAAGCTTCACTTTTACTTTCCTTTTGATGTGCACACTGAATGTTTTTGGTGCATCAAAAGATGAATTAAAAATCAGTAAGCTGGAGTTAGGGTATCCATGCCCTGCAATTCCGTTTTACTACCTGAAGGCTGATCTTGAACTTCCGCGTCCATCCATTATGGAGGTTGAAGTGGCGGTGAACGGCAAAACGCTCCGCTTTACCAACCTGCATAAGGAAACAGATAAAGAGGATCTGAACAAACCGGTTCTGACGCATCGACCACCCTCTGGTGCAGGCCTTTCACAGGATAATTCCATGTACAACCACCCTTACGTGATCGGGTGGGTCAAATGGGAGCCGGGTGCTAAATATGAAATCAAGGTCACCGTACGCATGAAGAAAGCGGCGAAAAATTCAGAGAGTGATGTTGTGATTTCAGCTATTAAGTCAGTTACAGCACCTTCGGAATCCACCGTATTTGATCCTGCCTGGAAAAGATACAAGTCTATTGTGCTTAGTGAAACGGCCGGAATTGAACGCAAAGGAGAGCCAGTTGATGCGGTTCTTGCTTTTTATCCCGATGAGACGAAAGATCTTAAGCGTGAAATACGGGTTGCAGCTGTCGATCCCGAGACTCACAAGTTGACGGAGGTCCCTTGTCAGGTGTATGATATTCAGGAGTATCTCAAAGAGGATGATCTGGCTCCGGATAAAGATGGGAAACCGACCCGACTGGTTCCGATCTGGCTTCCAACAGTTACTGCACGACTCTCTTTTCTTGCTGATGTCCCTGCAAAGTCGAGTCGCGTTTTTCTGGTCTTTTACAACAATGAAAATGCAATGGCGAAAACCTATCTGACCGATCTTCGCGTTCAGGGGGATGCTCCCGGACTTCAGATCGATAATGATCAGATTTCTGTCGTATTACACCCCAACTCCGGACATCTGGACCAGATATCCTTAAAGAAAAGACCCGACTTTCCACTTTATCACCGCAAGGAGACGAATGGTGCAATCCATTGGAATCCTGAAATATACACTCCGCCAACTCCCTGGACGCATACCTCTGACTGGAAACCGGCACCTAATGCCAAATCCTTTTCGGGTCCGGTTCTCGCCTCAAGCGAGGTATGGGGTAATCTGCGGGAAATCCCACAGGTTGATGCTTCTGTGCGATATGAATTCTTCCCCGGGCAACCCTATTTTATCAGTTCTTCGGTTTTACGTATCAACCAGACCGTGAATTGTCTTGCGCTTCGGAATGGTGAAATAGTGATCAAACGCGAACTCATCACTCATGCTGCCTGGTATGATGTGGTCCGCGATTCGGTGATCAATTACGATGTGACCGAAATGCCCGATCTTACCGATTTAAAGATGGAGGCCGATGTTCCGTGGATAACCTTCTACAATGCGAAGACAGGGGTTGGTTTTGCAGGTATCCAGCTGAGCTATGCCAATGCCGGGCTCGAGTCATCACCACGTTTACTCAACCCGTTCTTTTACATTACGGGTGGTCCATGGATATATTGGGCGCGCGCTTTATCGTTAAGTTTTCTCTCCTCCAACATGCAACAGATGATTCCTGCCATGAAAGGGAATGTCTTTTCAGAAAAATGGGCTTATCTCGTGTACGAAACGGCCAAAGGGGGAAACCCGTATCAACCCGTTATTGACCTGCAGAAAAAACTGACCAATCCGCTCAGACTGCAATTAGTGGAGGAAGTCGATGACCGTGTTTCAAAAACAGTAACCGAAATTTTTATCGATAAAGGTAAGAGTGGCTGGGAAGGACGTGAAACCGGAAGGCATGCAACTGAGAAATAGTGAATAATTTTAATATTTTAAGAATGAGAATTTTAAAAGTTTTATTAATTGCTGTGTTACTGATTTCGATCGGCAATATTCCTGTGTCTGCTGCTGAAAAACCATCCGGCAAAGAGCCACTAAAAGTTAGGAAATGTGCAGACTTTCAAATTACAGGTGAGGGCACTGATCCTCAATGGCAGAAAGCAGAATGGAATCCACTTATAAAATTGGATGCAGGTGGTGCGGAGGACAAGAGCCGGTTTAAAATTGTCTATTCCGGTAAGGGGATCTATGTACTAATGCAAGGTGACGATCAGAAAATTACCACTAAATACGACAAGGATTTTGACAATCTGTTTATGGCTGACGTTTTCGAGGTTTTTTTTCATCCCGATCCAACTATCCCGCTTTACCTCGAATATGAAGTAAACCATTTGAATAAAGAGCTTGTTTTGCTAATCCCCAATATCAAGGGGAAGATTAACGGATGGACTCCCTGGCACTATGAGAATGAGCGTTGTGTTATTAAGAAAGTTCATATCGAAGGTGGTAAAGCTGAAATGGGTGGTGCGATCAAATCCTGGAGCGCCGAACTCTTTTTCCCTTTTGCACTGTTTAATCCGCTACCCAATGTTCCCGCGGTAAGTGGAACCATTTGGAACGCGAATTTCTACCGACTTGATTATGATACGGATAAAATGATTAAATGGGCCTGGACACCTATCAATAAATCGTTTCATGAGTTTGAAAAATATGGGCAGATACGATTTGAATAAATTATTCATAATGTGCATATTGAATTCAATCAAATGATTCATGAACGTAAACCAAATCGGTTGAAGGGGTACGATTATTCAAAGGATAATTACCAATTATATCATTAATAATCCTTTAAAATGGCATAAAGATAAATTCTTCAACCATAGCTATCAGGCGTAAGAGGGATTGGTCGCTCAAAATTGGCAGACTCCTGCTTGATAACCTGTAAAATGGGGAATGTCACATAAATCAAAAATATTCTAATTATCAAAATATTTGGTCCAATTGGAAAATAGGTTACAGATTCCCCTTTTCAACTAAATTTATTTGATAATTTTGTTAAGTCATCGTATGTTTTAGTATTTAAACCATAAAGACAATTTGTTGAAGGGGAGCCCAGCAACCACCTAATAAAAACGGGGCGTTACCGAAAAGCCAGATGAGTAGGAAAACTGAATTGAAAAGAGATGGAAGCACAAAAGGTCGACATGTTCATCATGACAAACTCAAAGTATTTTGAGAGTTATCAGCTTAACGGAATCCGGGAACGGCTCCTTTCTCTGGATGAATCAAAATGGGTTTGGATTTCAACATTGCAATTAAAGGACCCCACCATCAGCCTGATTATTTCGATCCTGGTTGGCCATTTTGGCGTCGATCGCATGGTTTTGGAGATATCGGATTGGGTATCCTTAAACTTCTTACATGCGGCGGATTGGGTTTTTGGACACTTGTCGACTGGTTTTTGATTATGGGTGTAACCCGCCAAAAGAATATGGAGAAAATTCAGCCATACCTTTATTAACAAGATGAACAGAAACAGGTTGTACGTTTTTTTATCTGCGACTTGTGCGATTGGTTTTCTTTGGCTTTCAATTGCTTACTTTCGAAGTTCGTCGGATGGAGGTGAAACATCAGTCTGTTTGTTTAAGCGCCTGACTAATATCCCATGCCCATCCTGCGGATCGACAAGAGCGGTTTTGACCTTTCTGAAGGGCAATTTTTCAGACGTTTTGAGGTGGAATCCCTTTGGTTTGATTTTACTGTTATTGCTGTTAATCACCCCATTTTGGATTTTTGGTGATATCTTATGGAAAAAATCTACTTTGTTTGATTTTTACACCCGCAGCGAACAGTTTCTAAGAAAGCCAGGGATCGCTGGTTCTGCGGTCCTGATCGTCCTGGCGAATTGGATCTGGACGATTTATAAAGGAATATAAATTAATGTCAATCAGTCTCCTTTCCCCTTTATTTCTATTTATTTCCACCTTATTTCTTCCTTGTCTCTATCAAATGGTTTAAAAACTTAACGGAGGACTCCACATCGAGTCTTTTGGCGATAATGTGCTTGGTTGAGTCCAGAATATACATTACCGGAGTGCTATAGACATCATATAATGTGTGGAAATTGGAGGTAACAGTGGGGTCCCATACATTAGTCCAATCAAGAAGTTTATATTCAATGATCGCTTTTAACCAGTCATCTTTTTTATTCTGGGTACAAATGGCAAAGATGTCAACTCCTTTATCTTTAAAGGGGAGGTATAAATCCTTATAAATCTGAGGAACGATCTTTTTACAATGGCTGCAATTGGGTTCCCAAAACAGCAGGATTGTATACTTTGCATTCATTTGGCGCAGACTGTAAAAATTCCCTTCAGAATCGGGAAGTTTAAGTTCAGGTGCAAGATTCCCAATCAGATTTGGCTTGGTTACCTTTAGCTTATCTTTGACTTTAGCCAGGGCAGTCGAATCGAGCCAGGTCCCTTTGGGGTTAACGAAATAGCGCTCAGCAATGGCAACAAAAAGTTTATCCATCCCCATTACCTCCGACGTTATGGCTGCGTTGAGCCGTTGTAAGGAGATGTATCGGAACATTTCGTCATTTGCTTTCGCCTTGTCGATTACTGCGAACGTAGGTTGAATTAACGAGTCGGGGATCTGTAACAGTGTGCTTTTGAAATAGTTGTCAAGCCGGTTGTCAATTAGTGGGGTTCTGATCATCCCAGGTTGTGCGAAATTAAAATTATCCCAGTAATGATCTTTATTGAAATTATAATTAAAAACCCACCTTAAAGAATCAGCAGTTCGTCCTTCTCCAACAATAGCAGAGACCGGCGGTCTTGGATAAATCATTGATCGGAGAAAATCGGCAAAAAAGGTTCCGGGATATTCAGCCGATTTAGTTACCCAGTAGTTTTCCATCTCCGTGTTTAATTTATCTATTGCTGATTGGGTCAGTTTAAGAGAATCCTTATTGTTTTTATAAAGTTCACCCTCTTTTTGGAGCTTCTGCTGTTTGATTCTTTGCAAAGAGAGGAACTCCTGGTAGGATTGAAACGCCTCAGTTTCGGAGGCTCCTTTAAAAATACGTTTTGCCTGCGGAACAAAGGAGGTGTGGATGGAGAATTGCTGATCATTTCCCAATAAAAAATCGAAGTAATTATCTTTATTTAAGTAAATTACATAAATTCCCTGGGTTCTCGCCTCTTTATTCTTAAAGCTGGCAGTTCCCGATTTGTCGAGCCGTGCAGAATCGACCCGGAGTACTTTACTTCCATAATAGTGCGCCAGGTAGATATTGGTGTCTTTCAATCCATCGAGAGTCATACTGATCTGCAAGGATTGTGCCCGGGAAACCGAAGTAAGTGTCAATAACCCGAGTATTACGAACAGAAGATATTTAGAATTGAGATACATCGTCCAGGATTTTTTTTCAAATTTAAGAACTACTCCTTAATTGACAATTTTTTCTTACTTTTATTCACCATCAATAACTCAAAAAAATGAACCTAAAGACTTTTATTCTCATTTTTATATCCATTTATATCTATGGTTGTCAGTCGAAATATTATTCACAGGAGGATTTTAAGTCGGTACTTAAAATTGATACACATGTTCATATCGACAGTGATCGCGGACTATTTGAAGGACAAGCTATAACAGATAATTTTAAACTAATTACCATTTGTGTTGATGTTTCAGACTCTGCATCAGTCAACAAGCAACTCCGCCTTGCCCTTTTATCCAAAAAGAATTTTCCGGAGACTGTTCTCTATACCGCTACTTTTCATTTTGATACTGCCGGTTGGGAGACCGCTGACTGGAGCAAAAAAGTGATCGCAGATCTCGGTAAGGCGATCTCAGGAGGTGCGGTATCTGTGAAGATCTGGAAGAATATCGGGATGACTGTAAAAGATAAAAATGGCAAATTTATTATGGTTGACAACAGTTTGATTAAACCGGTTATCGATTTTATAATCAGCAAGAACCTACCCATCACCGGCCATCTGGGGGAACCCCTAAATTGTTGGTTACCTCTCAATAAGATGACTGTTCGCGGGGATAGCAGTTATTTTGCCCAAAATCCGCAGTACCATATGTTCCGGCATCCGGAATACCCATCATACGAAGAGCAGTTAAATGCGCGGGATCATTTGCTTGAGCTCCATCCGGACCTGAAATTTGTCGGATGCCATCTGGGTAGTCTTGAGTGGAATGTTGATGAGCTTGCCAAAAGGCTCGATAAATATCCGAATATGGCTGTTGATATGGCTGCCCGGATCTGCCATTTGCAGTATCAGTCAGCAAGAGACCTTAAAAAAGTCCGCGATTTCTGCATCAAATATCAGGACAGGTTATTATACGGCACCGATCAGGAGGATAGTGGAAACCCCAAGATTGAGGAATTCACCAAAAATCTGCATGAGGTCTGGTTTGAAGACTGGAAATATTTCACTTCCGAAGATCAATTAACTTCGGTACAATTCAAAGGAACCTTCCAGGGTCTTCATCTTCCCAGGGAGGTTGTCGACAAGATTTATCGCACTAATGCGATCAGATGGTATAGTCTTTCGGTTAAAAATTAGTGATAGTAACTAAATCAAAGAAGCCGGTTCCGCACCGACTTCTTTAATTTGTATTTTAAGAATTTATAGCTAAAACCAGATGATTAGGGCATGAGATTTATATTTCCATAGCTGCTGTTGATGTTTACAGAGGCCTTTGGATTTTCAGATTTTCCGACTATCCCATTAACTTCATAGCTGGTATTTTCACGGGTTTTGTTTAGCTTTCCTTCAGGATGGTCGATATTGCAATACCGTACTGTTCCACTTAAGTGATACGATGCATCAGCCGCAATGCCCAGCTTTATTCCCGCATACTTGTTCTCAATGGAGATACTTTCAAATCCGGAGGGTATTCCCTTTACCGTAAAACCCCCATATCCGTTTATGAGATTGAGTTTTTTGTTCAGTTTCTCAATCTTACATCCGGTATACATCGCATTAAAGGTTAAATCATTTAGAGTTTCGAGGGAGTAATTATCGTATTTTGAATCGGCTACAAGCTGATTGCACTCCTCAATACTCAATCCCGAATAGCGGGTTTCAAAGGTGAGATTCTTCCCTGAGCCGAGTTTGAGTTTTGAGTAACGCAACGAAAGGGTGAGGTCTTTAACGGTCTCCAAATTGACCTTGCTGTAAGCTACATCCATCGAAAGCTCCGGTGAAAGCAATTTTTGCCCGTTAAGTTCCCCGTATTTGATTTCAAAACTTCCTTTCCCTGTCAGATCCTTCATATTAACAGTTCCGTATTTCTGGACCACTGCCAGATCGCGGTCAGCCGGTATTGCGATGTGGTAATCGATACTGAATTCGTTATTCCCGTTGTTCATATTTTCAATATTCGTGGTTGCGATAACAGTACTGCCACTTTGATTAACACTGACACTAATACAATTCAATAACCGTTGTGCCCGGTCAGATGATCCCTCCACCCAGATATCGGCAGAAACAATCACTGAGTCAGTGCGGTTATTTTCAATGTAGATATTCCCGTATTTATTATTCAGCTCAAGTTTTTGAACGCTGTTGACAGGAAAGCTTTTGTAAACCTTCTTTGATACTCTTGCTGCATTGACATTAAGTGAAACCACCAGTGTCAACAGTATTAAGATATTAAATTTCAGGGTTTTCATGATCTTCTCTTTTTAAATTTTTTACGTTTTCCAAATCTGTTTTTATAGTATTCACGATATCTAGCTTGGTTTGATAATATTCGATCATTGCGTTGATGATCCGTTCGTCATTTGGATTTGCAGTGTATTCATGTTGTAAATTGACAAACAAACTGTCCATTTCTGATAATTCATGCTTAATCTGCACTATTTCCTTTTTTGATCCGATCCCCTCTCCGGCCATTTTCTCCAGGTCGCGGATCCCACTGTTGATCTTTCTGGTATAGTAAAAGGTCGCTTCTCCCAGATCGGTTTTGATCACCTGCGCCTGCTTAGCATCAGTTTTTTGGTCACGGAACCGGATCACCAGATCAGCCGAGATCAGGATAATGATCAGAACAGCTGCAACTTTCAGGAAGGCTGTGAAGTGCATCCCTTTGCGGATCGGTTTTGATTGCTTGAGTTTTACCGCGAACCGGTCAAAATGTCCCTGATCAGGTTCCTCCTCAAATTCATCCCTTTTTTCGGTGACTATTTTATCCCATATATCCATAAATATCCTCCTTCATCTGTTTTTTTCTGTTCTCAATCAGGATCTCCCTGAGTTTCTGTCGTGCCCGGGAAAATTGTGTCCTGGAGGTGACATTTTTGATTCCCAGAATTTCACTTACCTCTTCATGATCGTATCCCTCCAGCAGGATCAGCGATAAGATTGTCCTGTAACCATCTGAAAGTTGATTGATTGCTGTTTTTACCTCCTCCACGGTTACCGAATCTGCTTCAGGTTCCGGATCATCAACGACCGGAAGTTCCGCATGAAGTTCTTCAAAGAGCACCTTTCTTTTTCGCAAAATATCCAACGAACGGTTGATCACGATCTTTTTCAGCCAGGAACCAAAGCTTACTTCACCGCTGTAACCCTTAAGCTTCCTGAAGGCGGTCAGAAACGACTCTTGCATAATATCCTCCGCCTCTTCAGCTACACCCACAATTCTCAGGCTTGAGTTGTACATCGACTTGTAATAGAGCCGGTAGATCTCAAATTGTGCCTGTTGGTCACCTTCCTGGCAACGGTCGAGCAAATCCTGGTGAATATTGAAGTACTTTTTTCCCAACTTTTTTTGTTTTCTGTGTAAAGGACGAAGTTATGCATTCTTTGTTGCATTAATTTTGATACTTTTAACAAAAAACTGATTTAACAATGAAGAGCTACGATCCCCCAATGCATACGGCAGAACACATCCTGAATCAGACCATGGTCCGAATGTTTGACTGCGAAAGATCTTTTTCGAGTCATATTGAAAAGAAAAAATCAAAGTGCGACTATCGGTTCGACCGTCCCCTTGATGGTGACGAAGAGGTTGAACTGGTCAGCACTGTTAATGAGATAATTGGAATGAATCTGGATGTTAAGGAACATTTTCTTACCTTAGCAGAAGCTGCCGAAAAATTCAATCTAACCCGGCTTCCCGAAGATTCAGGTGAAGAAATCCGGATCGTTACTATTGGTGATTATGATGCATGTCCCTGCATTGGTCCTCATGTTGCCAACAGCTCTGAAATCGGCACTTTTCAACTGATCTCCACTTCGCATGAAAATGGAATTTTAAGGATTCGATTTAAATTAAGTAACTAAATCCCTTCATTCTTCATTCTTAATTCTTATTCTTAATTCTTTCATTCTTAATTTTTTCATTTTTCATTCTTTCATTCCCCTCAATGCCCTCACTTGAAATCTATAAAGCTTCGGCAGGTTCCGGAAAGACATTCCGGATTGTGCGCGAATACCTGAAGATGGTTTTCCAGCGCCCCGCAGCCTATAAAAATATCCTGGCCGTGACCTTTACCAATAAGGCTACCGCAGAGATGAAAGACCGGATTTTGAAAGACCTTGATTCTTTGGCTTCCGGAAAGTCTTCAGGACATCTCGAATTTCTCAAAGCTGAGTTCGGGCTGTCTGAAGATCAGATACAAATCACCGCCGCCAAAATCCTGAAACTTATTCTTCACGACTATTCCCGGTTTTCGGTCAGTACTATTGACAGTTTTTTTCAGCGCGTGATCAGGGCTTTCTCACGCGAGATGCGACTCAATGCATCATATCGAACTGAACTGGATGCACAGATGGTTCTGGAAGAGGCCGTCGATCGTCTTTTTCTGGAAATTGACACAAATCCCGGTCTGAGAAGCTGGATGCTCGAATATGCAGATGAGAATCTGCGGGAAGGGAGAAACTGGAATTTTAGGGAGGACCTGACCGGACGCGGGAAAGAGATTTTCAAGGAGGAGTTTAAGCTCTTCAGTGAACCGTTATTACTGAAATTAGCTGACAAAAGCTACTTGACCCGGTATAATCAGCAGTTAAGAAAGGTGCTCGATGATTATGAGCAAAGCATGATTGCCATAGGTAAACAGGGTCTTGTTATAATCGCAGCTCAGGGATTGACTACAGAACAATTTAAATACGGAAAATCGTCGTTTGCCAATCACTTTAATAAACTCGCGGAGGGAAACCTCGCACTTCCCGGATCGCGCACACTTGATGCCTGTGACAACCTGGAATCATGGTATAAGGCAACGGACAGCCCCGACTTAAAACATCGGATCGATGCGGTTTATGAGGCGGGGTTAAACAATCTTTTATACCGGTCAATTGAGCTGATGAAAACTGAAGGGATCCTTGCTAACACAGCAAAAGCGATCCTTGCCAACCTTTTCTCGTTTGGTTTGCTCACCGATATTGCACTAAAAGTTCAGGAGGTATCCAAAGAGAAAAATCTTATCCTGTTAAATGATTCAACTCAACTCCTGCGCAAAGTAATTTCAGGGAGTGACTCCCCATTTGTTTATGAAAAAATGGGATCTGTCTATCGGAATTTTATGCTCGACGAGTTCCAGGATACTTCACGGTTACAATGGCATAATTTCAAGCCGCTTATTGAGAATTCACTTTCTGAGGGGAACCGTAATATCATCGTTGGGGATGTTAAACAATCGATCTATCGTTGGCGCAATGGCGACTGGAACCTGCTGTCGACCCAGATCGAAAAGGACCTCGCTGCATTTGGCACTTCGGTGGTCGCCCTGGATACTAACTGGAGAAGCACCAAAAAGGTAATCGACTTTAATAACATCATGTTCAGGGAGTCCTCGCGTTTACTGAATGCCGATTTTGAGTCGAGCCTCACAGGCTCAGGGCATACTTTTGAAGAGTTCCCCGGAATGAAAGGAATTATTGAACGGGCTTACAGCGATCATTATCAGAACTATTCGGGAAAAGTTCAGGCAGAAGGTTATGTCAGGGTGCAATTTATCGAAGCTGAAGATACCCGCAAGAAAGGGGAGTACCGTGATCTTGCAATTGCCAATTTAATATCCCAGTTGGAAATAGTACAAGGAAATGGAGTTCGCCCCGCTGATATTGCAATTCTGGTCCGTGGTAAAAGTGAAGGGGCGATGGTTGCCAGGGCATTGCTGGACCGGAAAATCACCAATCCGGAAAGTCCCTTTTGTTATGATGTGATCTCCAATGATTCGCTGATTGTGGGACAGTCGCCGGTTGTAAGGTTTATACTGAACTTTTTTACCCTTTTTGCCAACGGGAATAACGATATTGTGAAAGCTGATCTGATCTACGGATATTTTAATTATCTGTTTCCATTGATTTCAGGTGTAGAATCGCAGGTTGAAAACGACCAGTTACATTCCTGGTTTTCCATTAATCAGGAACTTCCTGAACTGTTTAAGCCATGGTTCACCACTTCGGGGAATGATCTTTTCGAACAAACGTTGCTGAGTTTGCCCCTGTTTGAACTGGCAAGTCGCATCGCTGCGGATTTTGGACTGAATAAAATTAAAGGTGAGTTGGTCTATCTTGAAGCATTTTTGGATCTTGTGCTTCAGTATGGACGGGATGAATCAGGCGGTATTGCCGGGTTTCTTGACTGGTGGGAAGGGGTTGGAAATACCCGAACAGTAACTCTTTCTGAAGGTCAGAATGCCATTTCGATACTTACGATTCACAAGGCAAAAGGGCTCGAATTTCATACCGTAATGGTCCCGTTTTGCGATTGGGAGATCGTTCCGCAGGGGACAAAAGCGCCATACCTGTGGTGCCATCCCGAACAGGCACCTTTTGATCAGTTGGATCTGGTTCTTGTCCGCTATGGCTCAGGATTGCAGCAAACCTTGTTTTCCGGCGCTTATTTCAAAGAGATGCTCTACAGTTCGGTCGATAATCTGAATCTGTTATACGTTGCCTTTACGCGTGCAGTGAACTCACTGTTTGTTTTCTGTCCCTATACTTCAAAATTGAATAATCCTTATAAAAGCGTATCATCGCTTGTTCAGGGAGTAATTGAAAATTTTCCGCTCCTCGACTCCCTTGATCGTGAAAAATATTCCGATCTAAGGGAATTCTGGAATCCGGAAACTAAAATAGTTGAAATTGGAGAGCTTAAAAAGGTAATTTATTCAGCAAAATCGGCTGTTTCAGCAAATCGGGAGTTTGAGGGATTGATCCTGGCAGGTAAGGATGAACGGCTAAAACTCAGGATTCATGGTGATACCTATTTCGATCTTTACGATTCCTTGAAATCGGAAAAGATTGGGCACGGAAAACTGATGCATGAGCTGTTTGAAAAAATTGAAACTGTGGCTGATGTCTCCTCCTCCATTAAAAGGGTGCTTTCTGAAGGTAAGATTGATACACCTACAGCCGTGGAATACGAAAAACTGATCTTTCTTGTCTTGGATAAGGAGCCTTTCTGTTCCTGGTTTAATGGCGAATGGAGGGTGCTTAATGAGCGGGATATCTTACGTGGAAAAGAGAAAAGACATCGTCCCGATCGGGTAATGATCAGGGAAAATCAGTTGATTGTTGTCGATTATAAAACTGGAGAGCGATCAGAGAGTCATCATGCCCAGGTACGCGATTATATGAATGACTTTATCAAAATGGGATATATCCAACCCAAAGGTTACCTGTGGTATTTATCTGAAAACGAATTAGTCGAAATTAATTAAACTGCAATCTGTGAGAAAAATACAAAATCCGTATGCCAAATCCGGCAGGGCTAATTATCAATGCTTTGGGTGTTCGCCTACTAATGAGATCGGACTACACCTCGATTTTTGGGAAGAGGATGGGGTTGTTCTCGCCAAATGGATACCCCGAAAGTCGCTCGAAGGATTTGTTGATGTTCTGCATGGGGGGATTCAGGCAACCTTACTTGACGAGATTGCAAGCTGGGCTGTTCAGACACAATGCAAAACGGTTGGTGTAACCTCATCAATGGAGATCTCCTACCGTCGTCCGGTAATGATCAGTGCCGGGGAGATTTCGCTTCGGGCCAAAATAAGGGAGGCTGGAACCCGAATGGCTATCGTTGAAACTGAGCTCCTGGGCAACGATGGTAAGCTTTGCGCATCGGCAGTGGTCAAATATTTCCTCTTCAATGCAGAAAAAGCTTCAGCAGAGTATTTTTATCCCGGTGCAGATGCTTTTTAATTTTTCACTTTGTCCCAACTGTCAGAATTAAGGTAACCAATACTGGAACCAGAATAGTGAGTATTACACCGCTGAACACCGAGATAATAGCATATTCCCTTCCCGAATATTTACTGATAACCGGTAAAGTTGTGTCCATTGATGTAGCTCCGCCAGAGGCAATTCCGGCAAGTTTTCCAAAATACTTCACAAAAACAGGGGTCAGCAGTAGGGTGGATATCTCCCTGAACATATTCGAGAGTAAGGCAACCAAGCCGAGTGTTTCACTGTGTAATTCCGTGATGAAAACAGCTGAAAGACTATAATATCCAAACCCGGCACCAACAGCCAGCGCCTCTCTGAGATGAAGTGATGGGAGGAGCAGCGAGGCCAGAGCCACACCGAAAAGTGTTCCGACAATAATACCAGCCGGTACCAGGAAAATTTTAATGTTAATTGTTCGGAGCAGATGCCACGATTTGCGGTCGGCGCCAATCCCGATCCCGGCCAGGAACATCACTAAATACAAGGCATATGAACTCCACTCCTGGGAAACCAGGTTTGCAGGCATTATCCCTGAAATGCCAAGGATAACACCGGTAACAAAAAAAGCCGGTATAATCAGGATTCCCTTCATCAGTAATTAATTTGATGCGTAATGGTCTTAATGAATTGTCCGGATTTAATTTTCATGATCGGAAGGTGTTTTCAAATCCTGGCTGCTTAATTTGACATTGAAAAAAATCTTGTATATCAGCCAGCAAACCATGACACTTCCTGTTATGGCTCCTATGGTTAAAACCAGCGCATGAAAGCCTAAACTGTAAATATTCGCTATGATTTTTCCGTTTGATCCAACGGCAATTCCCAAAAGAAGAAGTAAACAGTAAATGGCCAGATTGAGTAACTTTTCATTTATTTTTACCAGCGAGGGTAATTTTTCAAGAAATAATCCGGTTACTATTCCGATCAGCATTAAACCCAATATGATTGTCATAACTGTATATTCTTTGAAGTAAATGATATGCTGTCCTTAAACAGGGGTATAATCGACAACTGTTTAAGAAGGATCTTTTTGCCAAAATTATTTATTCAATATTGACTTTGTAGACGATCTTTCGTACAGCTGAAGTACATTGTTCGTCTGCAACGGCAGTGTGCAGGTCAGATGGGAAATAGATCGCAAACATCCCGGGTTCAAAACGGGTAAATGAGCCGTCAGCTTCATAATTTCCATAATCCTTCTCTTCATTAAAAGGAGCCAGTAAACTCTGAGCCTGAAGTGGCGCATACCCCATGAGTTCGGATCCACTGACCCAGTACTGCACATCAATATTTTTCCGATGTCCTTCCATTTTTATTCTGTCGGAATTTGTTTGTTCAGCATCGAAAACCAGCATCCTGAGTTTATCCTTGATGATCGGGTAACTTCCAGGTTTGACAGTGGTTAAATCATTGTTTTTCAGGTGCTCAAAAGCTTCGGCAATACCCTCCCCGAGGGAGTAATAACGTGATGCATTCTCAATTCTGTCAATAATCATTGGTGATATTGTTTGGTAATTATCAGGAATAGTGAGTTGATTTATTTTGATCACAAAAAATCCTCCCCGAATCAACGGAGAGGATTTTTCAGGAATTTTTTCTCAATTAATTTGCAGCCAGTCTGGCGATATATTTGTCAATAGATCTTCCCTGTTCACTTTCCGCATATTTATCTTTGATAGCTTTATAAGCTTCCATCGCTTTATCTTTTGATCCCAGTGCCTCATAAAGAATTCCGGCTTTAAGATAATAGACAGGTGAAGTAAATGCATTTGGATTTAACTCAGCTGCCTTCATATATAACTTAACCGCTTTTTCCCTGTTCCCAAGCTCACTGTAGGCATCACCTGTTGCACCAATAGCAACCGGACCCAGCAGCAGGTCATCTGTTTTGAAATCTTCAAGAAAGTCAATAGCTTCTTTGTATTTTCCCAGGTGTAATTCAGACACTCCGGCATAATACCGTGCTAATTTTCCAGCAGGGGTCCTGCCGTAATCGCTAATGATATCGAGAAATCCCGGGAAATTTCCATCACCGTTTAGAGCGAGCTTAAACGAGTCTTTTTCGAAATATTGTTCTGCAGCAAATATTTGCTCTTTCGCCTTTGCCTCTCTTGGTAGTGAATAAAACCGGTGCGTGGCAAGGAACAGCAGTGCAATAACTACTGCACCTCCAAAAATCATCGTGATAATTTTTGAATTCGCTTCAAAAAATCTCTCGGCAGTTGTCAATGCATGTTCAACTTCCTCTAAGTTCTCAATAGGTTTAGGTGTCTTTTCCTTAGTCATAATATTTAATCTCTGTTATTTTGCTTTTTTTCAATTCGAATGCAAAAATAAGCGTTTTTACTAAACCACAGCCATTTTTAATTATAAAAATTCTTTTCTGTGATTATATCAATGATTCAATGGGTTATTCTGTTTTATCGGGTCGGATCCAAAGCAGTTTTGAGAGCCATTAACGGTACCCCAAATAAAAAGGTTAAATTTGTATCTGCTTAAATTAAATTGTGCTGATGTTTATTCGAAATCTCACTGTTGTCAATTATAAGAACCTCATTCAGGCCGATTTACAATTCTCCTCAAAGCTGAATTGTTTTATTGGAAATAATGGTGTCGGGAAGACAAATCTTCTCGACTGCCTGTTTTACCTCTCCTTTTGTAAGAGTTGCTTTAATCTTCCTGACAGTCAGAATGTCCGTCATGCTGAGGATTTTTTTGTAATTCAGGGGAAATACGACTACGATGGTGAAGCTGAAGATATTTATTGCGGATTCAAATCGGGCCATAAGAAGATTTTCAGGCGCAACAAAAAAGAGTATGAGCGATTATCAGACCACATCGGGTTAGTCCCATTGGTGATGATCTCTCCCGCTGATTCGGTCCTTATTCAGGGTGGGAGTGAGGAACGCCGCCGTTTTATGGACAGCGTAATCTCACAGTACGATCGTCAGTACCTCGACTGGCTTCTGAAATACAACAGGGCCTTACTTCAGCGAAATAATCTGCTGAAATTTTTTGCGCTGAATCGTCAGTTCGACAGCGACAGTCTCGAAGTCTGGAATGAACAACTGATCTTTACCGGGGAGAAAATATTCAATAAAAGGGTGGAATTTCTCGAAGCCCTCTTGCCGGTTTTTCAGAAATATTACGATTTTATTTGCCAGGGAAATGAAAAAGTAAAATTGGAATACCATTCACAGCTCAGGGATCAGGATTTCCGGAAATTGCTTGAGGAATCAGTTTCAAAAGATACTCTCCTTCAATATACTACAGTGGGAATTCATAAAGATGATCTCGATTTGAAAATTGATGATAACCCGATTAAGAAATTAGGGTCGCAGGGACAGAATAAAACCTATCTTATTTCACTTAAATTTGCACAATTCGACTTTATCCAGTCGGTAAATAAGGTGAAGCCAATCCTGCTGCTCGACGATATTTTTGACAAGCTTGACAGCTCGCGCGTCGGGCAAATAGTTAAGCTTGTTTCGGACAGTAATTTTGGTCAGATTTTTATTACAGATACCAACCGGGAGCATCTTGATGGCATTATCCGTGAGGTCGGTGGCACTGATTTTAAGATATTTGTGGTTTCGGCCGGGCAAATATCGGTAATGTAACCATTTAAACGATTTGAGACAATGAGAAGAAGCGAATTTCAATCCCTGGGCAGTGCAATAAAAGATTACTTAAAAGAGGAGAAGCTTGATGGTAAGTTAGCTGAACTGGAGGCGGTGAATTTATGGGAATCGCTAATCGGAAAGCAAATTGCACGGGCAACCTCATCAATCTATATTAAAGATGGTATTCTGTATGTCCATCTTAAATCATCGATCGTCAGAAACGAGTTATTTATGATGCGAAACGAGATAATGCAGGCAATGAATCAACAAATTGGCAGCAGGGTTGTAAAAGCTGTTATTTTGAAGTGAGGAAGATTAGGCTTTTAGGCTGTAGGCGATTAGCCTATTAGGATTTAGGCTTTTAGGCAATTAAGACCTGGGATTCGATTATGCAAATTGGAAAACTTAGCCCCCTACAGCCTAATCTCCTACAGCCTAATAGCCTGTTATTAAAATGTTAAAACAATAAATTGTTCTAAATGTCAATCGATTTTTCAAAAATACCAACCCCCTGTTATCTTCTTGAAGAAGAATTGTTGCGTAAAAATCTTCAGCTTATTCAGAGAGTAAAGGAGGAGTCAGGAATTACCATTATTCTTGCATTTAAAGGTTTTTCAATGTGGAAAGCGTTTCCCATTGTCCGGGAATTTATTTCCGGAGCTGCTGCAAGTGGAGCCTGGGAAGCAAAACTTGCCACCGATGAGATGAAAACATTTGCCCATACTTATTCTGCTGCATTTCAAAAGTCAGATTTTAACCAGGTTATGGAGAACTCTTCACACATAACCTTTAATTCACTGACACAATTGAATCAGTTTATACCGGCAGTGAAGAATTTCCCACGGAAAATCTCAGTCGGGCTTCGGGTAAACCCTGAATTCTCGGAGGTTGAGACTGCTCTTTATAATCCGTGTGCTCCTGGTACACGGTTGGGAATTCTTGCAGAACAGTTGGGTGACGAACTGCCCGATGGCGTCGAAGGACTCCATTTTCATACCCTTTGCGAATCCAATGCAACCGACCTTGTTAAAACACTTGCCGCTTTTGAAGTGAAGTTTGGCAAATATCTGAACAAACTGAAATGGATAAATATGGGTGGCGGTCATTTGATGACGCGATCGGGATACGATACTGCCTTATTGGTAAACACATTAAAAGCCTTTCGTGAACGGTGGAATAACATTGAGGTTATCCTTGAGCCGGGAAGTGCTTTTGCCTGGGAAACGGGGGTTTTGGTCTCTGAAGTAGTCGATATTGTTGAAAATAAAGGAATAAAAACGGCACTGTTAAATGTCTCATTCACGGCCCACATGCCCGATTGTCTTGAGATGCCCTATAAACCCAGGATCAGGGGCGCTTACCATGAGCCTCTCGAAGGGAAGCCAACTTACCGAATGGGTGGTAATTCATGCCTTGCTGGTGATTTTATGGGTTTCTGGTCGTTTGACAACGAACTCAAAGCTGGTGATCTAATCATTTTTGAGGATATGATCCACTACACGATGGTCAAAAGTTCAATGTTTAACGGTGTGCGCCACCCTTCGATCGGAATATGGACCGTCGGGGATGAATTTAAAATACTTCGGGCATTTGAATACAGCGATTATAAAAGCCGGATGGCATAATCAAAACTAATATACTTCATTTGAACTATTTGTCTCATATCTATTTGTCCGGTGAATCGGAAGAGATTATCCTGGGAAATTTCATTGGCGACTATGTGAAGGGACAGCAGTTTCTGAACTATCCGGCTGAGGTTGCCAAAGGGATTTTTCTTCACAGGCAAATTGACTCTTTCACCGATTCGCATCCTGTTATTATTGAATGCATCGTAAAGCTGCGACCCGTATTTGGAAAGTATGCTGGCATTGTCATTGATATTTTTCTGGATCACTTCCTGGCGGTCAACTGGCATATCTATTCGCATGAAAAACTCTCCACATTTACAAAACGGTTCCATGCTGTAATTTTAGCCAATTTCTTTCAACTCCCGTCTCCCGTGAAATTGTTTGTCCCTTTCCTGATCCAACATAAACGACTTCAATCCTATGCGTCCTTAGAAGGGGTTGAAAAAACACTTCGGATCATGGCTAAGCACACCTCACTCCCTGCTGAGACCGAGTCTGCACTTAAAATTCTCGAAGAAGAATACCTGTTTTTTAATGATGCATTTAACCGGTTTTTTCCTGAAATTATCGACTTTATTGAAACCATTGGGGAATTCAAAATTGAACGGCCGGTTTTGGGGATTGTGTGGGAGAGAACAGGACGGAGTTAAAGAATGAAAGAATGAAAGAATGAAAAATGAAAGAATGAAGAATAAACTACGTTGGAACAAAGAAAATTGCAAAATGGAATTTAAAAAATGCAAAGCTTTAAGTTATTTCCTTTAGATTTTGTATGCAATTAATAACCGGCTGAAGAGCTGAATAATTTTTGTGGAGAACCTGCTATTTCATTCAAAAAAATTGCAGATCCAGCTATCCTAAGACCAACCTATTTAATTACAATGATTTGTAAATAATATAAGATACTATAATGGACCGCAGAAATTTTATCAGAACAACAGGGATAACGCTTACAGGCGCTTTGATTAGTGATTTAATCTTTGCAAAGGGTACCGGGAAGATCAGCCAACTGATTAATTTTCCGGACAAAGTTTCAGGACTGATCAACAACCATGTGGTACAACTTAGTGGCAGTAAAGGTGGAGAACTTTGGAATTATCAGGATTTGACGGTCAGGCTAAAAAACGAAGGGAGTGGTATCTCCATCGAAATAACTGCCCCCAGGGTCAGCCTTAGCTCAGTAACCCTTCAATGGAAAACACCAGTTCGTAAAAACTCTGCAATTTTAAACGACCATTGGGAGCGTACCTACGGAGATGTTTCATGGCATAAACCTAAAGATTCGGAGATTCTTCCCTGGTATTTTCTCGAGTATAATGGGAAATTCGCCAGTGGATTTGGTGTAAAGACCGGTGCAAAAGCATTCTGCTCCTGGGAAATTGATTCTGGTAATCTGCGTTTGGCTCTCGATTTACGCTCCGGAGGCGATGGGGTCCAATTAGGTGACCGGATATTAAAAGTAGCTGAAATAGTCACGATTAAAAGTAATTTGGGTGAATCTGCCTTTCTTACTGCACGACGATTTGCCAGTTTGATGTGTGAAAAGGCCCGTATGCCTAAACAGCCGGTTTACGGGATTAACGACTGGTATTTCACCTATGGGAATAATTCAGAGAAATTAATCATGGAGCACACCAATATGATGGCTCCGCTGGCTGAGGGTCTCTCAAACCGTCCATTTTCGGTCATTGATGCGGGATGGTTTGCTGCCTCTCCATCTTCACCCGATGACACCTCCTGTTGGGGGGACAATATGGAAACTTCAAATGCAAAGTTTCCCGACATGGGTAAATTAGCTGGCAAAATCAGGGATACAGGTATGCGACCAGCCATCTGGACCCGCCCGTTATGTGGAAGCTTTAAAGATTCAAAATCATTGCTTTTACCTTTAATCAAAGGAAGAGAAGTCAATAAACCAGTCCTTGACCCCTCAATTCCTGAAAATCTTGAAAGGGTAAAAGGCTATTTCAAACGCTACCGGGAATGGAGTTATGAAATGGTCAAATTTGATTTTACCTCCTTCGATATTTTTGGTAAATGGGGTTTTGAAATGCTAAAAGATGGCACCATGAGCGAAAGTAACTGGAGGATGAATGATAACTCCAAAACAAATGCGGAAATAGTTTTGAATTTATACCAGACTATCCGGGAAGCCGCAGGCGAGGTATATATTATTGGCTGTAATACATTCAGTCATTTATCTGCAGGGTTGTTTGAGCTCAACCGCATCGGCGATGATACATCAGGCAACGAGTGGGACAGGACCCGGAAAATGGGTGTAAATACTTTGGCATTCAGAGGAGTGCAGCACGGTACTTTTTATGCTGCAGATTGCGATTGTGTAGGGCTGACAGTAAAAGTACCCTGGACCAAAAACAGACAATGGATGGAACTGGTAGCTAAAAGTGGTACTCCGCTGTTTATTTCAGCACAGCCTGAAGCCATAGGAATGGAACAGAAAGTGGCAATCAAGCAAAGTTTTGATCTTGCCTCCCGTAATTTACCCGTTGGAGAACCATTGGATTGGATGGAAACAGCCTTTCCAACGAAATGGAAACTAAATGACAAAACAGAACTCTTTAATTGGGATTAACAGGTAATTAGAATAATTTATTGTCGTATTTGTTATGTCTATCGGGAACCTCCCCTAACCCCTGCCTCCCCGGGCCCCTCCAAGGGAGGGGAAGAGAGGGGGATAGAAGAGAAGGAGGATGTAATGTCTTGAAAATCCTTTAGATGCAGACATTAAGTCTCCCCTTTGGGGAGATTTAGAGGGGTCATAAGCAGAGATTTTTAATCCAACATTATATCTTTGTTCTTACCTGACTAGCTCCAAGTGTGTCAATAACCCAAAGGGTAGTCTGTCTGCCGGCAATTATCTTAGATTCTCTGTCCGGCTTGCATCAAGACGCAGGAAGATAAAGAGCAGCACAGTAAATGCCCAAAGTGATGAACCACCATAACTGAAGAAGGGGAGGGGTATTCCGATTACCGGGGCAAGACCGATAGTCATCGAGATGTTAATCGCGATATGAAAGAACAGAATACAGGCGACACCGTAACCATAAACCCTGCTGAATTGCGATCGCTGTCGTTCTGCCAGTGTGACGAGCCGGATTAATAAAATTAAAAACAGCCCCAGTACAACTGTTGCACCGACAAATCCCCACTCTTCTCCAACGGTACAAAATATAAAGTCGGTGCTCTGTTCCGGGACGAAATTGTATTTTGTTTGTGTCCCTTTTAAGAATCCCTTCCCAATAAAACCACCAGAGCCGATAGCAATTTTAGACTGATTTACATTGTATCCTTTTCCTAATTTATCAATTTTGATCCCCAAAACCTGATCTATCCGGTCACGTTGGTGAGGTGCCATGACATTTTTATAGAAGTAGTTGACTGACATTGATATACCAATGGCAAAGATAAAGAACAGCAATATCCGCCAGACTTGTTGAACGCGACGCAATATGCCGTAAATTACAACAAGGACGGTCGCCAGAAGGGTGGTTGTCACAAGCAATTCCATAGGTTTTCCGTCAAGGCTAAATAATCTGTTTATCAGCCATGTAATCCCAAAAATTCCAATAATACTCATAAATCCAATAAGCGCTTCTTTAACACTTTGTCTGAGTACGCCGTATGCTGCTACTGAGATAGTAAGTAGAAATAATAAAAGTTTAAACTGGTCAAGTACCAATGAAAGTATAAAAAGTGCGGCAGCCGCAAATCCCCAAAAAAGGACCATTCCGTTTAATCCTTCACGATAAAATACGAGGACAAATACGGCAAATACCAGTGCTGATCCGGTATCATTCTGAAGGATGATAAGTATGGAGGGGATGGCAATTAATGCGACCAGAATAAGATACGAACGCATCTTTTGTATCTTAAAATCAAATTGGCTGAGGCATTTTGCCAGGGCAAGGTTGGTTGCAAATTTTCCCAATTCAGCGGGTTGAAGTGCAATATTTCCAAACTCAAACCATGCTTTTGCACCATTTACCTCTTTCCCCAGAAAAAGAACAGCAATGAGCAGCAAAATTGTAACTGCGTAAATATGGTAAGCAAATGCGGCATAGAATTTACTGTCAACAGAAAGCACCATTATGGCCAGTATCACTCCGGCAATGATCCAGATCAACTGTTTTCCATATTTTTGTCCGGCATCCAGAATGCTTTGATGCTCTTCACTGTAGACTGCTGCATAGATATTTACCCAGCCCAGTATGACAAGTAACAAGTAGAGCAGGACAGTTGCCCAGTCTAGATTAAGCCATATGTTATTATTTGTTTTCAATCTCCTCCTTCAAGTTTCATTGTGGATATCAAATCTGAATTGACCATTTCATCTTCGAAATGCTGTCTTTTTGAAGCAATTCTTCCTTTAAGGTATTTTTCGATAATCAAACTGGCAATTGGAGCCCCATATCGGCCACCCCATACTCCATTTTCAATATATACGGCAATAGCAATTTTGGGATTTATTTTGGGCGCAAATGCGACAAAGGCCGAATGCGCTTCGCCATGCGGATTTTGAATCGTCCCGGTTTTCCCGCAATAAATTAAGCTATCTATTTTGGCTGTTAAACGGGCAGTTCCCGATTCAACTACTTGTTCCATTCCTTGAGCAATCATTTCATAGTTATCGAGTCCTGCTGCAATGGTGTGTTTTTCAAATTGAATCGAATCCTGCGAGCCATCAATGTCCAGAATACTCCGAACCAAGTGGGGATCAATATAGTATCCCCGGTTGGCAATAAGTGACACCATGTTGGATAATTGAAGTGGAGTCACCAGTAACTCTCCTTGTCCAATAGAAAGCGAACGAATGGTTAGCGAGTTCCACCCTCCGGATCCAAAATACTTATCATAATAAGCAACTGAAGGGATATTTCCGGAAGTTTCCCCATAGAGATCACCTCCGATTTTTTTACCGATGCCAATTTCCAGAAGAGAATTCCTAAATGCCTCCAATCCTTCAGCCGGGGTCGGGAAATGGTTGATTTCTGCTCTGAATGCCTGCCAGAAGAACGAATTACATGATTCCCGGATAGCTGAAATAAGGCCTAAAGGGGTTTCATGATTATGGGTACATTTAATTGGTGTAGACGCCGGACCGGAACAGGAGAATCGGACAGTTTGCAATACCCCGTCTTCAAGACCGATAAGCGCATTTGCAATTTTAAAGGTTGAACCCGGAGGATAAGAGGAGGTGATTGCCCGGTTTAACATTGGTTTGTTGGGATCAATAAGAAGTTTAGAATAATTGTGCGAACGTTCTCTCCCTACAAATAATCCAGGATCAAATGTTGGAGCACTGGCCATTACAAGAATTTCACCTGTTGCGGGTTCTATGGCTATAACGCTACCAACTTTACCACTCAGTAAACGCTCGGCATAGGCCTGCAGGTCACCATTAAGTGTTGATACCAGGTTTTTACCGATAATTGCAGCAGTATCCATACGCCCAAGTTCAAAAGAACCCTTAACCATCTGGTGTACATCGACCATCTTATAAGAGATTCCCTTAACGCCCCGAAGTTCGTCTTCATACGCTTTTTCTATTCCGCTTCTTCCGATATAATCGCCGTTTTCATAATATCTGTTTGCGTCAATCGCTTTCTGGTCAACCTCACCGACATAACCCAAAACATGAGCCGCAATTTTTGATGGATATTGTCGCAATGTTCGGGCCTGTATGAAAAATCCGGGATATTTGAATAGTTGTTCCTGAAGTACTGCGTAGGTTTGAGAAGAGAGCTGTTTGATGATGGGCGATGGTTTATACCTCGAAAAAATCTTAGCCTTATTGATTTCGTTGACAAGTTCCCCCTTTTCTACCCCGACAATCCTGCAAAAGGAGAGTGTATCAAAGGGCTTCATCTCTCTGGGGGTAATCAGTACATCGTAGGCTGCCTGATTAAACACCAGCATTTTGCCATTTCTGTCGAAGATAACACCCCTGGCCGGATAATTTACCTCACGACGCAATACATTACTTGCTGCTGAAATTTTATACGAGGAATCCAATACCTGTATATAAAAAAGGCGGGTCACTATAATCAGTGCTACCAGCGAGAACAACCCAATAACCAGATATTTTCGTTTACTAAAGACGTCCACTTTTTGTTGAATTAATAGGCTAATTCCGGAATATTAAAAACTGGCTCAACAAGATTAATGCGATCGATAATACTGAGCTTAGTACAACCCGCAACAGAGTAATCAGAAATCCCTGGAAGGTAAATGCCTCAATGAAAAAGAGGAAAAGATGATGAACAATTACCAGGAAGGTGACATAGGTTACAAACCAATGAAATCCCATGTTATTTACTCTCGGGGTTGTGACTGATTCGAGTGTCTCCCGGGATGTTATTAATTCAAGAATCCCAGGCCTTAAAAAGCCAATCAACAAGGAGGCTGAAGCGTGAACTCCAGGGGTGTTGGTGAACATATCAATTGTAATTCCTAACGCAAGTGATAAAAACAATAGTAGGGACCGTGGGGTATCGAAGGGGAGTAAGACAATAAACAGAATGTAGACAAACGGTGCAATAACCCTTAAAATCAATACGTTGTTGAATATGAGCACCTGTAAGAGAACAGACACCACAAAGATGAGTAAATATTTTAAGGTGCTAATTCCCATACTTATTCAACGATTCCAACTGTTTGATTTCATTCAATTGTTTATTTTCAACTAACCCTACGATTACAAGATTTTTGAAGTCGGCAGCAAGCATCACCTCAATCTTGTAAAAATTACTTCCTGTGCCAATTGAAAAGTCAGATATGGTCCCGATGGTAAGTCCTTCAGGAAAACTTGAAGAATAGCCTGTTGTAACAACCGTATCGCCGTTTTGTACCGGAACATGGTAAGGCATTTCATTCAGCTGTACTCTGCGGTAGTCTTTCCCGTCCCAGGAGAGCGATCCGAAATAGTCGTTTCTTTTAATTTTGGCACTAATTTTCCATTTACTGTTTAGCAGTGAAATCACAGTACTGAAATTTTCAGAAACATTGGTGACAAGACCGACAACCTGACCATTTGCAATAACTCCCATGTCAGGTTTGATCCCATCGCGCCACCCTTTATTCAGGGTGATAAAATTGTGTTGCTGATTAACCGAATTATTGATTACACGGGCAGTTGTAAAGCGGTAAACTACCTTTTGCGAGGAGTCTTTCGCTATTCTGGGAAGGTAGATAGAGTCTGCAGACCGATAAGTACTACGATTCGATTTTAACAGCATCTCCTGAAACGCAGTTCTTAAAATGGCATTCTCCTCAGCCATCTTAAGATTTACCTGTTTAAATTCAAAAACCTGCGAGAATGCGGAAAATTTTTCAAATAAAGTGCCACTCAGAAAATTGCCTGAATCAAAAAAGGTTGCACGCTGATAATTGTTATAGGTCACAACCATCGATATTGAAAGTGTTTCCAAGAGAACAAACAAAAATACAACATGATACCTGTAGATGAGCTTAAATAAGTTCTTCATGGGCAAATTTGGAGATGGTTTTGTCCTTCCTGTGTGCTATATTATCGAAGTAAAAATGCGAATTTATCAACGTTTTTTAGAGCAACACCAGTACCACGAGCGACAGCACGTAACGGATCATCGGCTATATGGAAAGGAATATTGATTTTATCATAGAGCCGCTTGTCTAATCCACGCAGCAATGCACCTCCACCCGCCAGCCAAATCCCTCTGGTGACAATATCGGCATAAAGCTCAGGTGGAGTTTGCTCCAACGCACTGATAATAGCAGTTTCTATCTTTGATATCGATTTATCGAGGCTATGCGCGATCTCCTGATACGATACCGGAACTTCAATCGGAAGGGCTGTCATCTGATTTGGTCCACGGACAATATAATCAGCCGGTGGATCATCCAGCTCTGAAAGTGCAGATCCAACATTGATCTTGATATCCTCAGCAGTCCGTTCACCAATTTTTATGTTGTGCTGATGACGCATATACTCCAAAATATCAGCAGTAAGGTCATCACCTGCAATTCGAATCGACTTATTGGTGACAATACCCCCCAACGAGATAACTGCAATTTCTGTTGTACCACCACCGATGTCTACAACCATATTTCCTTCAGGAGCTTCAACATCAAGCCCTATCCCAATTGCAGCTGCCATTGGTTCATAAATCATGTACACGTCGCGCCCACCAGCATGTTCTGAAGAGTCACGTACAGCCCTTATCTCAACCTCAGTTGAACCCGATGGGATGCAAATGACCATTTTAAGTGCGGGGGAAAAGAACCTCTTTTTGGGATTGATCATTTTAATCATCCCGCGTATCATCTGTTCTGCTGCGTTAAAGTCGGCGATAACCCCATCCTGCAAAGGACGGATCGTTTTTAAATTGGCATGTGTCTTGCCCTGCATCTGTCTTGCTTTTTCTCCAATCGCAACCAGTTTGTCAGTTTTCATATCAATGGTAACTACCGATGGCTCGTCAACAACAACTTTCCCGTTGTGGATAATGATCGTATTGGCTGTTCCAAGGTCGATGGCTATTTCCTGAGTCAGGAATGTAAATAAACCCATATCAACTTCTTTATATCAAAATTTATATTAATAATCAATGTTTAAAATGTCTAAATCCTGTAACTACCATCGACATTTCATGGCTGTCACAGAATTCAACAGAAAGCTTGTCCCGTATCGATCCTCCAGGCTGGATTACCGATTTAATCCCTTCATTGTTCGCGATTTCAACGCAATCAGGAAATGGAAAGAACGCATCAGAGGCCATTACTGCACCATTTAAGTCGAATCCAAAAGACTTAGCTTTTTCTATGGCCTGTCTTAAAGCATCAACCCGCGAAGTCTGTCCGACCCCGCTTGCCAGCAGCTGTTTTCCCTTTGCGAGTACAATAGTATTCGATTTTGACTGTTTAACCAAACGATTGGCAAACAATAAATCATTAATTATTTGAGCATTGGGCGTGATCTTAGTCACAGGTTGCAGATCTTCAGAGGTTTCTCTCTTCAGATCACGATTTTGTACTATGGTTCCGTTAAGAACACTTCGGTATTGAATATTCGGTAAATCTACATTTTTTCTGATCAGTATAATCAGATTTTTCTTTGACTTAAGTAATTCCATTGCATCCGCATCATATGACGGGGCAATAATCACTTCAAAGAATATCTTCCCAACCTCCACGGCAGTTGCCTTATCGATGGTTCCATTGGTTACAAAAATACCTCCATACGCTGATACCGGGTCACCGGCCAGAGCCGCCATGTAGGAATCATAAACAGTTTCACGTGAAGCACAGCCACATGCATTATTGTGTTTAAGTATTGCAAAAGTGGTATCGTTAAATTCGTCAATCAGGTTAACTGCAGCATCAATATCAAGCAGATTGTTATAGGAGATCTCTTTTCCGGCCAACTGGTCAAACATTGAATCAAAATTGCCGAAGAAAGCACCCTGCTGATGGGGGTTCTCCCCATAACGCAGTTGCTTTGAAGAGGTGAAACTTTGACGGAACTGGGCTGGCCATTCGCCGGCGAAATAGTTGTATATGGCTGAATCATAGTGCGAAGAAGTTGCAAAAGCCTCAACTGCATATCTTCTTCTGTCACTTAGTGATGTAAATCCATTGCCCGTTTCCAGTAATTCGGATAGGGATGCATATTGCCCCTGATTAGAGATAATGACCACATCATTGAAATTTTTTGCCGCTCCCCTGATTAACGAGATTCCGCCGATATCAATTTTTTCAATGATTTCTGAGTCTGAGGCTCCTGATGCTACTGTAGCTTCAAAAGGGTACAGATCGACAATCACAAGGTCAATTTCAGGAATATTATACTGGGCAAGTTGAGCAATATCCCCATCATTTTCCCGACGAGCCAAAATCCCGCCGAAAACTTTAGGATGTAATGTTTTTACCCTGCCACCCAATATAGAGGGATAAGTTGTCAACTCTTCAACAGCGGTAACACTGACATTTAACCCTTCTATAAAATCTTTTGTCCCTCCGGTTGAATAAAATTTTACACCAAGATTATCAAGTTTTGTTATAATTTCGTCCAGTCCATCTTTATGGTATACAGATATTAAGGCCGATTTTATTTTTTTCGATTCACTCATTATAAGTTTCGTAATAATTTTGTGCAAAGCTAATAAAAACCTTTAATTTTTCGAGTTTTTTTCCTTCGGTTTTTTTCATTTTTAGCAAATGATTTGAAAAGTAGCCATTACAATGCAAATTATTCCTATTTTTAAAGGGTATTAAATAAAGCATATGTTAATCTTCCGGCTTATTATTGAAAGTTTTAATTTTGCCTATACATCGTTGGTAGTTAATCGATTACGGACTATTCTGTCGTTGCTTGGAATCACGATTGGGATTTTCTGCATCATTTCCGTTTTTACAATTATTGATTCGCTGGAAAGGACAATCCGCGATAGCATGTCAAAATTGGGTAGTAATGTGATTTACGTTCAAAAATGGCCCTGGGCACCGCCCCCTGGTGAGACCGAATACCCCTGGTGGAAATACCTGAACCGCCCTGTTCCCAAACTTTCAGAAACACAGGAGATTCTGCGCAGATCCAGCTTAACCCAATATGCAGTTTTTAACTATGGATTTAGCAGGACGGTGAAAATTGGAAGCAGTAAAGTAGATAATGTAGAAGTAATTGGTGCTTCCAGTGGATTAATCGAAACCTGGAGTCTTAAAATAGCACGCGGAAGACCCTTGACCGAGGAGGAATTTAACTCCGGGGTTAATTTCGTCATGCTGGGTTCTGATATAGCTGATCAATTATTTTCAGGGGTATCCCCCTTGGGAAAATCAATTAAGGTCCAGGGGTTTAATCTTCTGGTATTAGGCGTTTTTGAAAAAATGGGATCCGATGTTTTTGGAACAAGCATGGATAAACGACTCCTTATACCGGCAAAACTGGCTGCCCGGTTGGTTGATTCCCGCCAGGATATGAGGCAAAATATCATCGTAAAAGGAAAAGTGGATATCCCTGCCGCACGGATTGCAGAAGAGTTGGAAGGAATCATGCGTTCAATCAGAAGAATAAAACCTTCTGCGGAAAACGATTTTGCCCTCAATGAAGTTAGCCTGATCTCCGGCCGGCTTGACAGCCTTTTCCGGGTTTTTGACATCGCAGGATGGATAATTGGTGGATTTGCTATTCTTGTCGGTGGTTTCGGTATTGCAAACATCATGTTTGTGTCGGTCAGGGAGCGCACAAAAATAATCGGTTTGCAGAAGGCACTTGGGGCAAAAAGCAGATTTATACTGCTCGAGTTTCTGTTTGAAGCAAGTGTCTTATCTCTGATTGGAGGTATTATTGGTTTACTGATTATCTATTCTTTAACCTTTGTAGTGAGTAAGGCATTTGATTTTAATCTGGTGCTGAGTATGGGAAACATTTTAACCGGATTGATTATTAGTATTGTAATAGGCCTGATTGCAGGAGTAGTTCCGGCACGCACTGCTGCACACCTGGACCCGGTTACTGCAATGAATGCGGTGTAGAGAAGAATTAAAAATTGAAAATTAAGAATTTAAGAGCCAAGTACCCGGGAGTCCCTTATTTTGTGAATAATAAAGCCCTTTAAATTAAAGACATTTAAAAGTTCTCGCAAAGTACTCGGGAGTCGTGAAACTCCAACCTCAAAACAGATAACGTTAAAAAATCACTCAAAGGCGCAAAGACGCTAAGAAAGAAGACTTTGCGGCTTTGCGTCTTGGCGTGAGAAAAAAGAGTTATATAGGAGAACGCAAGGATCGCAAAGATAAATATTTGAATATCCTTTGCGTAGCTTTGCGACTCTGCGCGAAATAGTTGATTTACTTCAGAGCTAATAATTATTGACTTGCTCGTTTATTGATTTTACCAATTTGCATTTTGCCCTTTTATCTTTGCATTTTACAAGGATAATTATTCACTTCTTTACTTATTTGTCGCTTCAGAATTGCTTGGAGTAGCCATCAATCGCTCTATATTATTGGTTAAATCGATAAATTCTTCTACCGAGAGTTGTTCAGGACGCCTTGTCAATAATACCGCATCCAATTCTTCAATGCGTGGAGAAAAGCCTTTGATACTGTTTCTAAGCATTTTTCGTCGCTGATTAAAGGCTTGCTTGACAACTCTAAAGAAAAGTTTCTCATTGCACCCCAAGTCGGTCCTTCCGTTTGCAGTGAGCCGGATTACAGCCGATTGTACCTGTGGTGGTGGATCGAATACATGTGGAGGAACGTCAATTAAGTAGTCAATATTATACCATGCCTGGAGAAAAATGCTCAGAATTCCGTAAACCCTTGAACCGGGACCCGAAGCAATCCGCTTTGCAACCTCCTTTTGAAGCATGCAAACGATCTCGGGAATCAGCTCTTTGTTCTCCAGAACTTTAAAAAATATCTGTGAAGATATATTATACGGGAGGTTTCCTATGAGTGCAAAGGGTTTGTCTGAAATTTTTTCGGATAAATTAATCCTTAGAAAATCACCCTCAATGATCCGATCCTTTAGTTGGGGAAAGTGTTTATGCAGGTAATCAACCGATTCATGGTCAATCTCAATAACCGATGTCTCATAATTTGTGTTCTCTAACAGGAAATTTGTCAATACGCCCATACCTGGGCCGATCTCGAGGACTTTGTCTATATTGTTGGCTTTTAGGGATGTAACGATATCTCTGGCAATGTTTTTGTCCGTTAGGAAATGCTGCCCTAAATTTTTCTTTGGCCTTACTGTCATTCTGGATTCTGGATTAATATAATTGGATCCGGGAATTTACTGGAAAATCATAGGGTTCCGGGATTCTGCGTCAAAAGTACAAATGTAAATACAAAAAAACGCTACTTTTACACAAAAGTAGATCAGGTGTCGCTATTCAATACAGAACTATTTATTGCCCGTCGCATTTTCTTCGCTAAGGGAACTTCACGGAAGTTTTCCGAATCGATCGTTTCATTTGCGGTTTTCGGTATTGCCTTCGGGCTGTTTGTGATGATTCTCTCAGTTGCTATTGTGACCGGATTTAAGAAAGAGGTCCGGAATAAGGTAATTGGATTTGGCTCCCATATTCAGCTTGTAAATTTTGATTCCAACTCGTCGTATGAAACAGTTCCTGTTTCCCGGAATCAGCCATGGCTTCAGGAGATCCGGGATATGAAAGGGATTAAGAATGTTCAGTGTTTTGCTACCAAACCCGGAATTATAAAAACGGATGATGAAATACATGGGATTGTTTTAAAGGGGATAGGTCCCGATTTTGACTGGTCGTTTTTTAAAGCCAATCTGGTCGAAGGTGCTATTTTCCCGGTCTCAGACAGTACGAAATGTGATGATGTTCTGATTTCCAGACAGGTAGCCTTGTTGCTTAAACTCAAGGTGGGCGATCCGCTGTATACCTATTTTTTAAATGAGGAGACCAAGACGCAGAAAATGCGTAAATTTAAAATTTCCGGCATATTCAGTACTAGTCTGGAGGAGTTCGATCGCTCTTTTGTATTGGCCGATATTGCCCATTTGCGGAAATTAAATGACTGGAAACCTGATCAGATCAGTGGTTTTGAGATCTCTATAAACGATTTTAGCGAGCTTGGAAACCTCACCCAACAAATACGCAAGCTTACATTGAAATATTCGAAAGAAGATGAGACGGTGCTTCGTCCTGTTGCGATAACCTCAAAATACCCGCAGATTTTTGACTGGCTTAATCTGCTGGATATGAATGTTTGGGTTATCCTGGCATTGATTATTCTTGTTGCCGGATTTAATATGGTTAGCGGCTTGCTTATCCTGATTCTTGAACGTACAACGATGATAGGTGTATTAAAAGCTGTGGGTACAGGTAACTGGAGTATACGCAAAATATTTATCTATATATCTACTTTTTTGATTGTTAGAGGCATGCTCTGGGGGAACCTTGCCGCCATAGCCTTTTGCCTGATTCAGGCTAAATTTGAAATATTCAAACTCGATCCAGCCTCCTATTATCTTACCGCTGTGCCTGTTAATTTGAAAATATCTCATCTCTTGTTGCTCAATGCAGGTACTGTTATCGTCACCCTACTGATGTTGCTTGTCCCATCATGGTATATTACGAAGATCGCACCCGATAAGGCCATCCGGTTTGATTAGCACTCTTTTTTAGTTATAAAGTATTAATTTGCTCATAAATATTTCAATAATTAGTATCATTGCAACGAAAACTGATAAAATTTAAAATCGATGAAACTTTTTTTCCCCGAGAATTATAAACCGAAACTCGATGTAAAACAAACTGAGAAGGCGATTAAATTTGTAAAGGATTTTTTTCAGGAGAACCTTTCTGCCGAATTGCGCCTCCGCCGTGTGACAGCCCCGCTTTTTGTACTAAAAGGGACAGGAATCAATGATGATCTGAATGGTGTTGAAAGACCTGTCACTTTTGCAGTTAAGGAGATGAACGATGCCAAAGCGGAAGTTGTTCATTCGTTGGCAAAATGGAAAAGATTGATGCTCGCTCAATATGGAATACCTGTAGGTTACGGAATTTATACAGACATGAATGCCATTAGGCCAGATGAAGAGCTTACCAATATCCATTCCTTATATGTTGATCAGTGGGACTGGGAGAAGGTACTTACAGGCAAGCAGAGGAATCTTGAGTACCTGAAAAAGGTGGTTACACAAATCTATTCGGTACTGCTCCGGACAGAATTTATGGTTTACGAAAACTACCCTGCCATTAAGCCCTTGCTTCCGGAGGAGATCCATTTTGTTCATGCGGAAGAGCTGGCAAAACGGTTTCCAAAACTTACTCCCAAGGAACGCGAATATGCGATTACGAAAGAATTTGGTGCAGTATTTATAATCGGTATTGGCGGAGCTCTTGCTGATGGAGAGAAACACGACGGTCGTGCGCCCGATTATGATGACTGGTCATCTGAAAATTCTGACGGTTACAAAGGCTTGAATGGAGATATTGTTATTTGGAACCCGGTTCTGCAACAATCCCTGGAGATCTCGTCGATGGGAATCAGGGTCGACAAAGAGTCGCTCGTGCGTCAGCTTGATATTTGCGGGTTGTCAGATCGGAAGGAGCTTATGTTCCACAAGAAACTTTTAAAGGATGAACTGCCACAGTCGGTGGGTGGCGGAATCGGCCAGTCCCGTCTTTGCATGTATCTGCTGCGGAAGGCTCATATTGGGGAGGTTCAGGCAAGTTTGTGGCCTGAAGAGATGATCCAGCAGTGTGCGGAACACAATATTTATATGGTTTAAGCAATAATGTGCTAATGTGTCAATTTGCTAATTTGCTAATTGGTTAATTAGGAAATCGAAAACAGAAAGGTAGGAAGGTGAAATTTGAAGTAACTTCCCGGTATTAAAATTAAAATCCCCATTATGTCACGGCATATGGGGATTTTTTATACTTTTGCACCACTTTTTAATGGCCCAATAGCTCAATTGGATAGAGCGACAGCCTTCTAAGCTGTAGGTTTCTGGTTCGATCCCAGATTGGGTCACCGATTAAAATACTTAAAATCAGCTAATTGCATTTTTATTGTGATGGCTGATTTTTTATTTTCAGGCAGATTAATATTCGATTTTGGGGCATGGGTGTAAACCAGGTTGCTAACCAGGATTGGTACATGATTACTTTATATTCAGCTGATTGCTGAAAATCAGGGACCCTTTCGAATAGTGAAAATCCATTAATGCTCCAAATCTCCAGGAATTGTAATCGAAAATGCCTCAATTATGAAAATTACATTTTCACCTTTTTTGTCAATTCTGTTTGCATTATCCCTTACTGAAACAACAGAAAAACGGCTGTAGTCAATTGATTACAACCGTTTTTTAATTGCCCGATCCGGAATACATTTTGAATTTGAATCTCCTTTTATTTGTAATGGGAAAATTGTTGTTTAACCCTAAAATTGTATGTGCTGCTTGATTTCAGCCATTATAATAATCTGTGAGATTTTGTAAATCCTCTGCTATATAACGATGCAAAGCAACGGTTGCCAGAGCGCATGTAGGTGGGCCGTTCCGATTGCCGGAGCTGCGGGCAAGGCATTTACCTTTACCACCAGTGTGTTGCTGCTGCATCATGTGGCGGTTGCGGTAAAGGTAACCGATCCTGCAGCGACACCGGTAACTAATCCGGCATTGGTCACGGTAGCCAGACTTCTGCGACTCCAGAGCCCGATAGTTTGGTACCCTGTTGGGTCCAGTTCCCATTTTCATAGGTAAAGACCCAGACATCATCAAGATAGCCATTATAACGGGGTTCACCTATAATAGCCGTATTCCTGTCGGCGCTTATCGACACAGAAGTGCCATTGTTTGATACCGGAATGGCCGGCTGACCACCAATGGTTGATGCAGTAAGTAAATTTAATCGGTCCCTGTTACCGTTACAAGGGTACCCACCAGGCCTGAGGAGGGTGTGATAGAGATTATTTCTGATATAGGCTGGGTCCACGGAATATAAACCAGGACTGAATTAGTTGCAGAATGACCGATAACCAGCGTGGTTCCACTGGCACTCAGCGAAACCACCTAAAAATTCTACTATTTCTTTTCTATTGATCCAACTACCCCCCAACAGCAGTTGCAAAAAAAGATCTGTAATTCTTTCCGGTTAAATCATGAAATTATTTACAGAAGTGCGCCAATTACTTTACTTCAATGTAAAAAATATTAATAAATGATATTTATATTGAACATTTATTCTTTGAATTTGTAGTAATGTAAAAAAACTATGTCGAAGGCGGTTATTGTAAAAGAAAATTAGCCAAATTGTGAAATAATTATAGATTTAGGAATAATTATTAAACTGTACTTTGGAACGACAAGCATTTCTGATATAATCAACGTATGAGAGAAACTTTTTACAGAGAAGGAATTTTCTTTTAATTATAATTTATTAACCGATTTTCGAAATGCTAACCTAATATATGATTTATTCAGATATAATGAGTTTTGTGAAATATATATAAACAACTGCTTATAAACGCCTTACACAGACTTGTCAGATTAATCATTATGCAGTCGATTCATTTGGCGAATCAGCTCTTTAGAAGAAAAAAATAAATACAATATGTTAAATACAGATATAAGTAATTTCAAAATTAGTTCGGATATGCCGACTGTTATCGATGTTGATTCAAAGATAACCGGAGACCTGGAAATCACCACGGATGTTCTGGTCTATGGTGAATTAATAGGTTCTGTAAAAACAGAAAAGAAAGTTGTTGTTGGAAAAGGAGGGTGCATAAGAGGAGATGTTCATGCTTCAAATTTAGAGGTTTATGGTCTTATTGATGGCAAGGTACTAGTACTAGAACAAACTATCTTGCATACTAAAAGTAGCGTCAGGGGCAATATTCAAACTAAGGTTCTAACTGTTCAGGCAGGGGCTTCATTCACCGGCGGGCTTTTTATCGACGAGAATAATGCAATGAATAGATTGAGCCGAATGACGGATAAACATACTATTGAAGTAATTAATAAAGATGAGGCACTTGATACTATTGAAATCATACCACCCGTTATTGAGAGTGCAATTTTATTACCATTAATTGAAGTGGTTGATTTTGATACTATACCAGTTGAATCTTTAACGCTTTATCAATCAGAATCTGAAGTCGATGGAAATACTTTAAGTCATAAGCAAGGTCATGATATTTTTCAAATTTACATCAAAAAACGAAAAATGGAGGAAACAGCACATGTGTCTGTATATTCTAATTTAGGAGAACCCATAAAGTGCTCTACGTTTATGCAGTCCAATTGAACTGAATAGGGATTGGTAACTATTAATTTTTGATAATTCATTTGTATACTCGTCTAATTATTTAAAATTCAAATAATTAAAATTCAAATACTGAAAGAAGGTAAATCGCTTTAAACTGTCCCTGGCTTAAAATATTTATTGATATCTTTTAATTATTGCACTGTAGTAAAGGTTAAATTATAAATAAGTTAACCAGGAAGTCAGTCAGAAACCCTCTTTTATTGCCACAATCTCTGAATTCTCCTACAAGTATTACACACTGATAAACGGTGAAAGTCCCATCATGCTTCAGGTGAGTTAAGACGGTAAACGGAAATATCAGAACCTTGGTGTATCCAATAATCCTGATTTGCAAGGCAACTTAGAGTTGCAATATAGGCTGACTGACAAGTTCGGCAATAAGCTGATTTTGTATATATTAACCAGAAAGTAGTCCACCTTTCAGTCGAAAAGTATACCACTTAGTCATAATAAAATGAGATTAAAAGCTCATTTTTAAAGCATGATAAGTATGTATACAAAACAAGAGATCATCATCCGTAGCCACCGGG
>CAIVCR010000049.1 GCA_903904515.1 uncultured Bacteroidia bacterium | reverse complement strand
TCGATTTTTTCGCCTGTTCGCCATTAATCCGAACTCAATCAAAAATCATCAGCATGTCAAGGAACTATTGAATTTCGGCACTTTAGCCGCTTAAATATATTTTCTTTTTGAACGAACTATTGTTTATTCTAAAATATTAAATTTGCAACAAACCTATAGGCTATAATTTATGGTACCCCGAGAATTGATTGCTTTGATGCGATTGGCATTTAACGAATTTGTAATCCCTTTAAAGCAAGACCCCTACACGAACGATCCCACTATTGAAAAAACAATTGATCACATCGGCCGGGTTGTTGAAAATAGCCGAATCCTGGCTGAATCACTCGATCTTAGTGAAGATGAGAAGTGCCTGGCGGAAATTGCCGCTCTTTTCCACGACATTGGCAGATTATGGGTTCTGCTTCACAATAGTTCTGAATTAAACATTTCGGACCATGCAGAAGCAAGTATTGAATATCTGAAATCAAGTGATCTTTTCAGTCAACTTGACGAATCCACTCAGCACATTGTAATTCAGGTTATTAAGAACCATAATAAACCAGAAATACCCCAAAAGGAAGGAGATACGATTCTCTTCTATATAAAATTATTACGTGATGCAGATAAACTTGATGTCTGGCGGGCTACCTCAGATTATATTACACGTAAATCCGGAAAACCAAACATGGTCAATGATTTAGACCTGTCTGAAAAAGCTGTGGTTACCTCTTCGTTTTGCAAAATAATTACAGATGGCGGAATTCCGGATAAAAGTGATCTTGTCACCATTAATGATTTTATTATTTTTCAGATGTCATGGGTTTTTGATCTTCATTTCAAGAAAAGCTTTCAGATCCTGAATCAAAAGCAATATATTCGTCATCTCTACGATTCACTACCTAAAAATGACAGCGTAATCGAGATTTACAGAATGATCAGAATTTATATTGAGAATAGAATTTAATTCTGACTTATCATTCAAATTACCTGGTTTTAGTTACCACTCAGAATCTGCCGGCAAAAGTCTGAATATGGATATTCAAATTTCAAACAGACAAGTTTAACGAATTATGTATGCCATAATTGACGTAGAGACGACTGGAACTGCAGCTTCTTATGGGAAGCTGACTGAGATAGCCATAATCCTTCACAATGGAGTAGCCGTGACTGATACTTTCAACACGCTCATAAATCCCGAGTGTAATATCCCCTATCAAATTACAAGATTAACCGGAATTACGAATGAAATGGTTGCCAATGCTCCTAAATTCTATGAGGTTGCCAAACAGATCATTGAACTGACAGCTGGAAAAATCTTCGTTGCACATAATGCCAGTTTTGACTATTCTTTTGTAAAAGAAGAATTTAAACGGCTTGGGTATGATTTTAAACGGAAAACATTATGCACCGTAAAACTCGGACGTAAACTCCTTCCGGGTCATCGCTCGTACTCCCTGGGTAATATTTGTGAAGATTTGGAGATTAAGATTACTGACCGGCATAGGGCAATTGGCGATGCGTTGGCAACAGCAAAACTTTTCGAAATATTACTCGCGCAAAATAACCTTCATGAATCTTCTCTTTTTGTAAATCAGACCTATCCCCTTCCCAGGGAGAAAATGGATGCGATACCTTCAAAAACAGGAGTCTATTACTTTTATGATGTTCATGGCAATCTAATCTATGTAGGTAAAAGTAAGGATATTCATCAGCGTGTCTTAACTCACATGAGTAACTCACAAACCAAAAAGGCGATTGAAATGCGTGAAAAAATCGCAGATATTTCCTGGGAAGAGACCGGCAGTGAACTCGTCGCTCTTTTACTCGAATCGGCTGAAATTAAAAAGCACAAACCACTGTATAACAGAAGTCAGC
Source organism: uncultured Bacteroidia bacterium (assembly GCA_903904515.1). Taxonomy (GTDB): domain Bacteria; phylum Bacteroidota; class Bacteroidia; order Bacteroidales; family Prolixibacteraceae; genus JAAFHB01. The sequence goes on along the minus strand of CAIVCR010000049.1, from coordinate 132,557 downwards.
GAAGGTCTGCTTTCAATTACGGATTATTCTCTTTTGAAGATCCGAACGGATATATCCATCTGAAGATCAATAAGATTGAAGATGATGAAATTCCCCTCACAACCTTTCACTTTCAACAGGAAGGGATAGACTACCTTCATGGTCTGGCCCAAAAATACGGACTTTGCAAAAAACTATGCCACCTCGATAATAATACAGGAGAATGTTTTAATGCCCAGCTGCACGATTGTCGCGGAGCCTGCACAGGTATGGAATCTGCTGAAAGTTATAATCTGCGGTTAAATAAATCAATTCACCCGCTAAACTACCGGTCTCCCAATTTTTTCATAATTGATCAGGGGAGAAATTTAGAGGAAAATGCAGTCGTCAAAATTTCAAATGGTCGTTATATGGGATTTGGGTATATCTCAAAGGATATTGGAACCAATGATTCAGAATTACTGCATGACTGTATTCATAAATATAACGATAACCGTGATATACACTCCATTATTAAAGGGCACATCACACGGAACAATAATCTGAAAATTATTGAAATCTAAAAAGCGATCAGGCTATTCTTCTTTAAACCCAATCCCGTCAGCATATCTTTTGAGTGTCCGTTCACGCGCAAAACGATGATCAATAATGGGTTGACAATAATCTGGCGTATCAAATTCAGGAACCCACCTTCGTATATATTCATTATCGGGATCAAATTTTTTGGCCTGAAGTTCAGGGTTGAAAATCCTGAAATAAGGTGCTGCATCACAACCTGATCCTGCGGCCCATTGCCATCCGCCATTATTTGATGCAAGATCATAGTCATCAAGTTTACTGGCAAAATATGCTTCACCCCATCTCCAATCGATCAGTAAATGTTTACACAAAAAGCTGGCTGTCACCATCCTTAAACGGTTATGCATAAATCCGGTCTGGTTCAGTTCCCGCATCCCCGCATCAACCATCGGATAACCTGTTTTCCCCTGACACCACGCATTGAAATGATCAAGATTATTTTCCCATTGAATATTGTCATAAACAGGTTTAAATGCGCGGGATACAACATGTGGAAAATACCAAAGAATCTGACTGTAAAAATTACGCCAGATTAATTCTGAGAGAAATGTCTCTGAGTGCAATATGGCCAGGGCTGTAACCTTGCGAATACTGATAGTCCCAAAACGAAGATGGACACTTAATTTTGAAGTACCATTGCGCGCCGGAAAATCCCTGTTTGCAGCATATCCTTCAAGCAGTGATTGCGGTAATGCTTTTGATGGAAAAGAAATATTAACAGGCTCGAAACCAAGCATCTCAATGCTCATCACAGGGAGAGGTTTGATCCTTATAAAATTGTGAAAATAGAGGGCTGTATTCAGTGGTTTTACCATCTCCTTGTTAAACCGTTCAAGAAACTTATTCTTATAAGGGGTAAAGACAGTATAAGGCTTTCCATCATCCTTAACCAATTCATCCTTTTCGAACAAGACATGATCTTTGTATGAAAGAAAATCTATTTTGTTGATTTTAAGGAATCGTTCAACCTGAAGGTCCCGATAGACCGAATAGGGTTCATAATCTCGATTGGTATAGACACTGCAGATATGAAACTCTTCGGCCATTTTTTTGAAAACATCCTGAGGTCTGCCATGGGCAATATAGAGGCTTGATCCGATCTTCTCCAACGATTCCTTAATTCCGGCCAGCGTTTTATAGATGAAATTCACCCTAATATCGGGTCTCACCTCTAGTCGCTCCAGAATATCAGGATTATAAATATAGAGTGGCAATACATTCTCCCGGGTTTTTAAGGCGTGGAAAAGGGCTGTGTTATCTTCCAGTCGCAAATCACGCCTCATCCAGAATATATTTACAACTATTTTATCTTTTTTTATCATTCAAAAATCAATTAGTTAATTATGAAACTGTAATCAAACGCTATAATAGGTTTGTAAGATAACAAAAAGCCGAAAACAAACCATATTTTTACAGGAAATTATTTTATCAGTATTTCATTACCTAGTAAGGAACAATTATGGGACAAAGAGGTTTTGCAAGTGACAACAATTCAGGAATACACCCTCAGATTTTAAAAGCCATTGAAGAGGCTAATCAGGGTCATTCCGTTGGATATGGTGATGACTTCTGGACTAAAGAGGCTATCGTATTGTTCAAAAAAGAGTTTGGAGATAATATTGAAGTGTTTTTCACACTTACCGGAACCGGAGCTAATATTTTGGGAATCCAGTCGGCTGTACAATCTTTTCATTCAGTTATTTGTGCTGAAACAGCCCATATTCAAACAGATGAATGTGGTGCTCCTGAAAAATTTACCGGGAGTAAATTAATTCCGGTATCAGCGCAAAACGGTAAAATAACCCCCGATCTGATTGAGAAGCACCTTCATGGGTTTGGATTTGAGCATCATTCGCAACCCGGGTTAATAAGTATTACCCAGGTTACCGAATTAGGAACAGTTTATACGGTGAATGAAATCAAAGCCATGGCTGACCTGGCTCACAGCCATGGTATGTATCTGCATATGGATGGAGCGAGGATCTCAAATGCAGCTGTCTCCCTGGATCTCCCGTTCAAAACCTTCACCACTGATGCTGGAGTTGATATACTTTCATTTGGCGGGACTAAAAATGGGATGATGATTGGAGAGGCCGTGCTTTTTCTAAATCCTCTCCTTTCTGCCAATAGTAAGTATTACCGAAAACAGGCGGCCCAGCTCTTTTCAAAGATGCGCTTTATTGGAGCCCAATTCGTCCCCTACCTAAGAGATGAAATTTGGAAAACAAATGCTACCCATTCGAACCGAATGGCAAAAATTCTTGAACGCGAAATACGTAAACTAAAGGGTGTCGAGATTACCCAACCGGTCGAAGGCAACGGAGTATTTGCGATAGTCCCGACACCACTGATATCCCGGCTGCAGGAGGAATTTTTCTTTTACATGTGGGACGAATCCCGCAGTGAAGTAAGGTGGATGACCTCCTTTGATACAACGGAAGATGACATTATGAAATTCACCGGACTGCTAAGAATTTTACTGAATGAATAGTGTTATTTTAATGATTTACAATTATTTGCAAACTTATTTTTTCTAAATTATCCAGTTAAGATGACGCTACTTTCGCGATATCGTCAGGGGGGATATTCCGAGGAGCAATACCTTTTGGAAAAACGAATTGTGAGGCATGCACTTTTTGTTTCAGTCTTTTTCGTTCTGATAATGTGGCTGGTCAAAATTTTTGAATCAGAGTTCCTTTTGGACTTCTCCAGCTGGGGAATCCTTCCACTTACAGTCAAAGGATTACGAGGTATTATTTTCTCGCCCTTAATTCACGCTAATTTCGAACATCTGATCGCGAATTCATTTCCGATATTTATTCTTACGTTCTCCCTGTTCTTCTTCTACCGGAAATCGGCCTACTCCATCTTTTTATTTATCTATCTGTTATCCGGTCTTTTCGTTTGGTTTACCGGTCGTGAAGCTTTACATATCGGGGTGAGTGGTGTTATTTATGGTTTGGCAGCTTTCCTGTTTATGAGTGGAATAATCAGTTATAATATCAGATTGTTAACTATTTCAATGATTGTTGCCTTAATCTATGGAGGACTCTTTTGGGGTATCTTCCCGATCAAACCTGAAATCTCATGGGAATCTCATTTATGGGGTGGAGTTGCAGGACTAGGTTTGGCATTGCTTTACAGGAAATCGGCACCAATAATTCCGCAGGCTGAAGACGACGACGACATGGAGGAGATACCGGAAGAGGAGCCCCAACGCGAAACAGAATTGGAAGAGCCACAGGAGAATCATTGAGCAACTCAGATTTTTATTGTACTTTTGCAACCTGTATTTTTTTATTTGTAATTAGTTCTCTTAAAATCATGATAAGTCGAAGGATAATCCGCACCAAGGTACTGCAAATTTTATACGCTCACGTTTCATCCCCCGAAAAAACTATCACTCAATCTGAATCTGAGCTCCATTTCAGTATCCGAAAAACTTACGATTTGTATCACCTATTGTTTGCCATGCTGGGCGAGCTGACCGATTTTGCCAATGAACGGATCGAATCACGGAAAATGAAGAATCTTCCCACACAGGATGACCTTAATCCAAATCTTAGATTCATCAACAACCGTCTTATTCTCCGCTTAAAAACCGATAGAAGTCTGACTCAGTATTTGACTGGCAATAAGCTTAACTGGTCCCATTATCCCGATCTGATCCGTGGCATTTATACCACATTGATTGAGTCTGAACTGTATAAAGAATATATCAGCTCGACCACAGATGACTTTCAGAATGATCGTCGATTTTGCGAAGATTTCTTTAGTAATATATTGGTCAATAGCGACTTAATGCTTAATGAGCTGGAAGAGCAAAGTATTTACTGGAACGACGATCTTGACTTCACAATCTCTATGGTGATAAAAACCATCAAAAAATTTAAAAGTGCGGATGACCAAAATGAATACCTGATGTCGTTGTATAAAGATGAGGAGGATCAGGAATTTACTAAAAAATTATTTAGAAAGGCAATTGTCAATAATACAGAGAACAGAAAAATTATTGAAAATTACACGAAGAACTGGGATGTTGACAGGGTTGCGATAATGGATATTCTGATTATGCAGTTGGCGCTAACAGAATTGATGGAATTCCCTTCAATTCCGATAAAGGTGACATTGAATGAGTATATTGAGCTTGCCAAGTATTACAGTACCAACAAAAGCAGTACTTTTATTAACGGAGTTCTTGACCGGATAACCAAAGATTTCCGCGAAGAGGGGAAAATAATTAAGGCCGGACGCGGTTTATTGGAAGCATAATGCCAATATGTACAGGAATTTAAGGATTTTTTACCTGCTGTTTTTAACTTTCCTGATCTGTTGCCATAACAGTCAGGTGAAAAGTCGAGCTCAAGGTGATAATCAATCCCAAAAAAAGAGTCCGGGGAAAATTGTATTTGATAAGGAAATTCATAATTTTGGTACGTTATTGGATGGGGAGATTATCTCGTATTCGTTTATATACCGCAATACCGGAGGATCTCCGGTAAAGGTAGCTAAAGCTGAGAAAACTTGCGGATGTATTGAAATTCATTATGACCCAAATCCCATAGCCCCCGGTGATTCTTCAGCGATTGAGATAATTTTAAATACAACCGGTGAATGGGGAAACATGATCAAAGAAGCAACTATTGAAACTTCGGAAGGAGAAATAAAAGAGTTAACAATAGGTGCCTACATAGATAATAAACAGTTTGACAATAATTTAAATATACAAAAATGAGTACTATTTTATTTATTACCGCCCAGGCCGGCAATGCAGGAGCAGGAGCTTCTTCGATGAACATGTTGCTGATGATGGGTCTGATGATCGTTGTATTTTACTTTTTCATGATCCGCCCACAAATGAAACGGCAGAAAGAGATGACCAAATTCCGTGAAGCCCTTCAGAAAGGGGATAAAATTGTGACTACTGGTGGAATTTATGGTAAAATCGACGAGATCAAGGATAATATTATTATTCTTGAGGTTGCTGCCAATGTAAAACTTAAAGTTGATAAAAGTGTTGTTCTGAAAGATATGTCGGATGCACCAGTTCAGAAATAAGTCAAGATTATAAAATAATTCATGGCAAATAATTCTTAAAATCATCAGCTATCAATTATTTGAAATAGTTTCTGAAAGGCTGGGTAACCGGCCTTTTTGCTTAATCCACTTATCCACTCTTTATGCTTAAACGAATTATTGCCTATTTTAAAACTGAAATAAAAGCAATTCGTAACGGAAAAGCATTTGTCTTTTTAGCCTGCCTGGCATTAGCCTCCTTCCTTTGGACGCTAAATGCGCTTGATAAGCGTTATACCGACCATATAACTATACCCGTCAGTTATATTAATTCCCCAAAAAACAAGGACCTTACCGGTAAATTACCTGATAAATTAGACCTAACCGTTGATGGTCCTGGCTATACCCTACTGCGATACAGGTTCAGATTTATGATTTCACCGCTCTTGATCGATGTTAATGAGCTGTCTAACAACTATCTGGAAAACAGGTTTCTTTCCAGATATTCAATATCAACTAACAGCCACAAGGAAGAATTTGCCAAACAGATCAGTAATGAGATTGGAATTATCAGTATCAGGCCTGATTCACTTACATTCAAAGTTAGTCATGTCACCGAAAAATTAATTAAAGTTCATCCGGTTGTGGACCTTACCTTTGCCCGGGAATTTATCCTGCAAAAACCTCCATTAGCAAAACCCGAGTCAATTTTAGTAAGAGGCCCTGAGGAGATTATGGATACGCTTAAAGAGATCAATACCGAACCTATCGACCTGAATAATTTATCGCAGAGCATTATACGCGATGCTGTTGTTTTGCTTCCTCCCGAACTTAAAGCAGAAACAAATAAAGTCAGTTTGCAAATTACAATCGAACAATGTACAGAGGCTAAATTTGAAATTTCTGTATTGATCATTAATCAGCCTGATAGTTTGCTGATTAAAACTTTTCCATCAAAAATCAAAGTTTCCTGCAAAGTTGGAATAAGCCAATATAATAAGCTGAATAATAGCAGTTTTAAGGCAATTGTTGATTATTCACACCATTCCGGCATCTTTTCAAAATTACCGGTAACACTTGGTAATTTACCTGAGAATGTAGTTTCAGCAGACTATTTTCCCAAGGAGGTTGATTATTTAATTGAAAGGAAATAAGTTCTCAATGAAAAAAATTGGAATCACAGGAGGAATCGGCAGCGGAAAAACCACCGTTTGTGAAATCTTTAAACTATTGGGGATTCCTGTTTTTCATGCCGATCAGGAGGCTAAAAACCTGCAGAATAACGATCCAAAAATTAGAGATCTTATTATTGAGCTATTGGGAAAAGATGTCTATACTAAGGATGGAATACTGGACCGGAAAAAGGTAGCTGAGATTGTATTCAATAATAAGAAAGCGTTATCGGCAATAAATAAAATTATTCATCCTGCTGTAAGACAACAGTTTATTCAATGGAGTGATCGTTTCCCATCAGCTCCATATATCCTATATGAAGCTGCCATTCTGTTCGAAAGCGGCTATGCTTCCGATTTTGACAAGAATATTCTGATTTTGGCTGATGAAATGACCAGGATTACGCGAGTGATAAAGCGTGATCATACAACTGTCAAAAATGTAAGACAGCGTATTTCCAACCAATTGAATGATGACCAAAAAATTCAAATGGCAGATTATCTCATTGAAAATAACAACGATAAATTGGTAATCCCACAAATTTTAAAGATTGATAAAATAATCAGAGAATATGGCAAAATTTGGTAAATGGATTGGCGGAGGACTGGGGTTTACCCTGGGCGGGCCCCTTGGCGCCCTTGCAGGATTCTTTTTGGGCTCTTTTTTTGATGAAGCAGAGATCATTCATCAACAACCAGGATCGATAACGGATCAAAAAGCTCAGATCACACAGGGTGATTATATGTTCAGTCTTCTTGTCCTTATAACAGCCGTCTTAAAAGCGGATGGGAAGATACTCCGCTCAGAACTTGATTATGTCAAGGAATTTTTAATCCGAAGTTTTGGAACAGATGGGGCAAAGCAGGCTTTAGTTATTCTTAAAGATCTTACCCGTCAGAATATTCCGATAACAGATGTTTGTAATCAGATCAGGAAGTTTGTAGATTATTCATCCCGCCTTCAACTGGTTCATTTTCTGTTTGGTATAGCAATGGCTGATGGGTTTATCCATCCTGATGAACTTTCACTGATAAAGCATATTGCAACAACACTGGGTCTTTCGGAAGCCGATTATAACTCAATCGAAGCAATGTTTGTCCCAAAAACGGACTGGGCCTATGCTATTCTCGAAATTCAAAAGCAAGCCACTAACGAGGAGATTAAAAAATCATACCGAAAGATGGCGCTTAAATATCATCCTGACAAAGTAAGCTATCTGGGTGAAGATGTTCAGAAGGCGGCCAATGAGAAATTTCAAAAACTGAATGAAGCCTACCAGCTCATTAGTAAAGAACGGGGAATGTAGCGGGGAGAAATCTATTTTGTATCTGCCACCCCCTCTCCTCTTGTTTGGCACCAATAATTTTCCTTACTTCGTATAAATAAGTTCAAATAAAGATTCTAATTTTTACGTAAAAACTACGCTATGAAAAAATCGATCCTTACTATAACATTATTGACAATTGGACTTTCTACTTTTGCACAATTACCATTCACGTTTGATATTGGTTTGAAGGGGGGAATTAATTCGAATCAAATTTCTACCGATAATAATACAATCAATGGCATTTCCTACACGAATTTCACCTCTGCAGTTAAATCTGGGTTTAATATCGGAGCATTTGCCCGTTTAGGCGGAAAGAAATTATACTTTCAACCTGAACTTCTCTATTGCCAGAAAAACAGTCAATCTACCAGCGGTTCACCCACTTCACTTACTCAGACGGTTAAACTAAAAACGATTCAGATTCCGATGCTGGTTGGTTATAAGCTTATTAACTTAAAAGTTGCCTCTATCCGTGCGTTTACAGGTCCTGCAATGTCTTTTGCAATGTCAGGCAGTAATGTAAAATCAAATCTGAATAATTTGGCTCTGAATAATTTAAAGAACAATATCTGGGATTGGCAATTAGGTGCAGGGATTGATATTCTTAAATTTACTTTTGATGTTCGGTATGAGTGGGGACTTTCCAATATATCTGACTCAAATCCAGGTAATATCGGGTTTGTAAACAAAGGCAAAGGGTTCACAATTTCGCTGGGTTTTAAATTTATCTGATTTGCAGCTTACCCAATAAATTTAATTGCAACAACGGCTGTGTCATCATGAACATCGGCCTGATCCCGAAAGTTAGTTAACGCATCAAGTATTTCATTAACAATAGCTTGAGCTGTAAAACCTCGCAATGAACTGAGAGCTGTAACCAATCCTTCTAAACCGAATAATGCACCAGCCTCATTATTCTGTTCTGTAACTCCATCGGTAAAAAGTATTATCGATTCACCGGAAGCCAAATTAATCCGGTTTTCGGAATAGGAGATATTTCGTTTTATTCCCACTGGAATCCCTTGCGAATTATTCAGGACTTCATCCTTTTCGATGTTTCGGAGAATAAGGGGATAAGGATGTCCTGCATTGCAATATTCCAATTCGCCTGTTGCAAGATCAAGTTTCCCCAGGAAAACGGTTGCAAACATATCTGAATTATGTACAAGAGTGAGGGCATCGTTTAAGGATTCCATCATTTTCCCGAGTCGTGTAATTGGATTAGCGATACTCCGGATAAATGTTCTGGTCATCACCGAGTACATGGCAGCTGGAATTCCTTTACCCACCGTATCGGTTATTGAAATAAACAAAAAGTTCTCATCCAATATAAACAAATCAAACAGATCGCCACCTACAATTTTTGCAGGAATCAATCTTCCGAAACAATCGAAATCTGTCCGTCCCGGGACAAGTGGAAAATCAATCGGGACCATACCCATTTCTATATCTCTGGCCAATTTCAGCTCTTTTTCAATTTCCAATCTATCTAACGAACTTTGAATTGAACTTTCCCGATATTCGTTCAGACGATCTTTTAATTTTTCGAGATTGTAGACCAGTGCATTAATATCATTCATTGGAGATAAGGGACGCTTTTCCGACAATTTCCATATCAGGGCACTATCAGAAAGAACCTTAATATCATTGGAATTGAAATCGCTGACAAAATCTGCCTCCGCTACCATTTTACTTGAATCATCAGCTAAAATAGAGATCGGCGAATACAATTTAATTGAATTATAAATAGTTATAGAAGCAGCAAGGCTTCCAACAAAGAGGAGCAATGGAATAAAAAACAACAAAAATCTTTTATTCTCCGATATAAAAAGATTTTCCGGAATAGTGATAATTATATACCAACTGGACGATTTCAAGGGCCAATAAATAACAATAGAATTATCATAACCCTTGTTTTGAGAATGAATGCGCTGATATCCGGATGGGCGGTCAGCTATTAATCTTTTAATATCCAAATTGCTTTTATCAAATAACCGGATCAGGGTGCCTATACTATTGCCGGTTTCCAAAATATCGGGATGGTAAATAATCTGGTCTTTCCTGTTCAGTAAAACTGCAATTCCTGACTTTACCAGGATTTGTTTGTTCAGGTTCTGAAGTTGATTATCTATATTTATGCTACAAAAAAAAGTAGCATGAACTTTTGTTTTGTTTTCCAAATAATCAAACGGATAAGCATAGATTATGCTTCGGGCTTTAATCTCAGTATTATAAAAAGGGACACTCCATTCAGGTTTGGATTGATGTGCCATCTGGTTAATCCACTCATTTATTGTTTTATTAGGGCTACTTAGTTTTTGGTTCTCCGAGTGGATAATCCCGTTTGTCCGGCATAAATTAAGATCTTGTCCTGGGTGAATCTTGTTCCTGATATCTGATCGAATTAATCTGATGGCATAGGTTCCTGGTTGTCCATCAAATATCAGGGCCATAAATTTAGAAGGATCTTTGTCAAGTTCCGGCTGATTGAAATCGAGTGCCAATTGTCTTACAAACCTGGCCGGATTATCCATTGAGTTCTCTAAATCGTCAATTACCTCGCGCAACTCATATTGAAGGCGATAACGGGTTCTGTCAAACATTAAATCACGGACATAATAATCCCCGATTAGGATGATAATGCCTGAAAAAATTATCGCTGAAATTAAAAAGTAAATGCTTAAACGATAAGAAATATTCTTTGCTTTCACACAAAATAATTTTATTAATCCGATTGGGATTGTATGTTAGCCTTAAATGTTGCAAAGGAAATACCGTTCCTAAATTTAATTCCAGTGGGCATAAAGATTCAAATTTTCTTCGAAGTTCTGTTGATCTTTATCGCACGTAAAAGCAACCTCATACACCTTGCACTTGCAAGATACAAAAAAAATAGAAGAAAAAGGTGAAAATCTCTTTGACAGGGGTATAAAAAAAGCTGATCGCTCAGCTCTTTTTATATAATTACCTGAAATAATTCACGAAATGTCATTTAAATTTAAATTTTTGTTAAAATTGCGACAGATCTGAATATTTTGGTGATTTAGGTATTCATTGCACCACAGACATTGATTACCTGTCCCGAAACATAGGAGGCAAGATCTGAAGCCAGGAATAGGGCCACTTTGGCGACCTCGTCAGGTAATCCGCCACGTCTCATCGGAATATTGGCTTCCCATTGTTTACGAGCATCTTCGGGAATCTTAGCAGTCATTTCTGTAATAATAAATCCAGGAGCAATAGCATTTGAACGAATTCCTCTGGAGCCAAGTTCCTTGGCAATTGATTTGGTAAACCCAATTATACCGGCTTTTGATGCCGAATAGTTTGATTGCCCGCCATTCCCACTAACGCCAACTACGGAACTCATGTTAACAATAGATCCACTTCGTTGCTTAAGCATACCTGCCTGTACCGCTTTAGTGAAATTAAATACTGATTTCAGATTCACTGTAATTACTGCATCCCATTGATCTTCAGTCATCCGCATAAGAAGTGTATCCTTTGTAATACCAGCATTGTTGACCAAAATGTCAATGGATCCAAAATCTGCGGTAATCTGATTAACAACATTTTGAGAATCTTCGAATTTAGATGCGTCTGATGAATAGGCTTTTGCTTTTACCCCCATGGCCAGAAGTTCTGCTTCGGTTGCCTTGGCAATGTCGTCATAAAACAGATCTGTAAAAGCTATATTGCACCCCTCTTCTGCAAATTTAATCGCAATCGCCTTGCCAATACCGCGAGATGCTCCGGTAATAATTGCCGTTTTTCCCTCTAAAAGTTTCATAGTATAGAATTTATTTTAAATTTCAGTTATCACTATTTTACAAGTTCGCAAAAATACAAATCTTTATTGAGAATGAAGCAGGGTGTGATATTCACTCAGCGTTGTCCATTCTGCTAAAGTAATTCCGGTTATTTAATCTCCGAAAGCTTCTTAAGTCTTTGAAGTAATGTGGGATGGGAATAGTGAAAAAAAACATACGCCGGATGGGGGGTCAGATTACTTAAATTACTTACTGACAATTTCTTCAAAGCAGAGGCGAGATACTCACCGCCATAGTTCTCAGCAGCAAACTTATCGGCCTCATATTCATTCATTCTCGACCGATAATTCATAGCCAAACCGGTAATGAACGAGAGTGGTGTATAAAGAATTCCAAATGAGATCATTGACAAATGGAATCCAGGTGTGTCTGATCCTAGTACCTGTGCAAATACCGGGTTTCTGCTCACAAGTGCAAATACAAAAAGCATTAAAGCGGTTGATAAAAGTGAGAAAAACAGCCCGGAATAAACGTGTCGTTTCTTATAATGACCTATTTCATGGGCCAGCACAGCAACAATCTCCTCTGTACTCAACTCATTAATCAATGTATCGAACAACACAATTCTTTTTTTTCTGCCCAATCCGGTGAAATAGGCATTGGCTTTTGTAGACCTTTTCGACCCATCAATCAGAAATATATTGTCGAGTTTAAAGCCTGCTTTTTTGCTGAACGAGGTTATGGCATCTTTCAGTTCACCGTCAGGCAACGGAGTTTGTTTATTAAAAAGAGGTACGATAACACTGGAGTAAAACAACAACATAAAAACCGAGAAAAAGGTAATCACACCAAGAGAATAGATCCAAAATAAATTACCGGCAATCAGGTAAATCCATAAAATCGGAAAGAGAATTGCCCCACCTATTATGGCACCAACGAATAGTCCTTTCAGATGATCAATAAAAAAGAGGCGTTGTGTTGATTTATTAAATCCAAATTTCTCCTCAATCTTAAAAGTATCGAACCACGAAAAGGGTAATGAGATAATTTCTGTTATAAGTCCTAAAAATGCAAAGTAAATCAGCGTAGTAAAAATTGGATGATTCACATACGATCTGACAAGAGCATCAAGCCAGCCGAATAATCCGGTTGCGAAGAGAGAAATTATAGCTATAAAGCCAAGTGATTCGGTGATTTTACCGAATTTGTGTCGTATTTTTTCGTACTCGACCGATTTAACGTATTTCTCTTCATCGTAAATTCCCTTTAACTCTGGAGGAAGTTCTGCAGACCATTTTGTGGAATTCAAATAATCGAGCCAGCGCTCGATCATGAAATTTAAAATCAGAATAATAAGTATTGAATAATAAAGATATATAACCATCTGATGAATTACTATTAATTAGACTTGAATATCAGGGATGACTGGTTTTCAGAAGTGAATTCAGTCTTGAAGCTTTTAATTTTCTTCCATATAAAACCGCTGCATAGGCTCTCGCAATGCTTACTGATTCACCTCGTAGTAGTTTCACCGATTTGTCAGACCAGAAAGTGGCCTTGTCATAATCACCAAGCATCTCCTGCGCTATCGCCTCATTTAATGCTGCTACCCCGGCACATCTGGGATTTGTGCTCCCGGTATACTTTTCCCAAATTCCGGAAGCCTCTTTCCATTTATTTTTTAGTGCCAGTGAAAGTGCTTTGTCGAAGTCCGGATTATTATATCCGATGAGAACACGTGATGATTCAACCCAATTAGGGACTATTCGTTTGCTGTAATTTCGGGCAGCTATGCCGCTGGCCATTGAAATGGCCTCTTTGCGTCCAGGTAATTTAAACTTATGATTGATTACTTTGCAATTATTTTTATTCCAACTGATCACCTCACTATGTGTATACCGGTCCGCAGGATTATCACTGTCAGGGGTGTATACTGACCAAAGAGCAGTTATCTTCACATTTGCTTCTGCACTGATCTCGTGACCCTGAGTGCCTTTATGACGGCTGTAGAAGAAACTTAACATCTCCAGGGAAATCACGGCATTAGTCTCACTTTCAGCGCAGAGGGAATGAATAAATCCAGCCGACAAGGGGGACTCCCTAACTCCTGAATGAGGTTTTATTGTGTTGTAGGGATAGACAAAAACTTCATCAAACTGTCCCGATTCAAGCAAGGCTTTTCGCAGATCTTCAAGACTTTTAGTAACGGCGATGCTGTCCAACACAAGATTTTCCTTATTTTCCCCTTTTATAAGCTGGAAATTAAGGTTTGTATAGCGACCTAACGTATCAATCGAAAATTTAAAATTACGTGAAATCAACGTAACTTTCCGAACCTGGGCTGGTAAGAGCACCTTTCCGGGTTCCAGCTGATCAATTGGAACACTTTGGGTGGTAAGACATGAGGTTAAAACCAAACCAATAAATGAAACTCCCAGCGATCTGTAAAATATATTCATAAAGATTTACTTTTAAATTTCCTGACCTTAGAACAGGTTAAATGAATCAAAAACAGTGCCAGGGGTGCGGGCTAAAATCGTTGTTTAGACTCTTTTTGTTTTGCTTTTCTGGTAGCATCCAGAATTTTCAGGTATTCTTCCGTAACGTTGGAGTAACTGGTATTATATGATTTTAACCCCCACTCGATTGCAAGGTCCAAATCGCCCTTCATCTCTTCAGTAAGTGCCAGATTAAATTCAACCTTGCTCCGGATCTTTTTTGAATTTTCTTTCGCATATTTGGCCCAGAGATCTGCTGCTTCATCCCATTTGTTCTCTTTAATCAGATTACCAGCATAATCAATCTCCTTATTTCTGGTCAGGAAATAATATCGGGTATGCTTCACCCAACCTGGACTGATATATTCCGCCATTTTCAATCCGGAGGCAATGCCACCTCCAATAAGGGCTTCCTTGGTGTGTGGCATCTGTAAATATAAATCGTTTAATTCAAAACTATCAGATTTCCAAAAAATCGAATCACCTACCTGAAAGCGAATAGCCGGCTTATTACTTTCGGGGCGGTAGAGTCGCCATTCCGATTTATAATCAACATCCGCAGAACCGTCAAAGCCTCCTCCTGCAGTTAATGGTCTATAATCGTATTTTATTTTTAGTTGTTCATTGAAACCTTCCAGAATCAGAATTCCATCTACCTTGTAATCAATACACAATTGCTGTATTATATCCGTTTTTAACGGGTTCAAAATATCACCCGAATCATCACGATTTATCCTGTACTCACTGGGAACAACAACATCAAACCTACCTGAGTTAAAAAGTGCCTGTGCAGCAATGTGAATTACTGTATCGGCAGCAATACTGTCCCTAAATACGGTATCCATTACCATCTTATGGTTGACCAGTATTTTTTCAAGTGAGTCTGATGAAAGATTTGTAAATTGCCTTGTCATACTCCTGTTAAGCAGTGCGAGACTCTGAACCTCGTCTGAAATCGGAAATTGCGGTAAAACAGCCGTTTCGATTTCGATGGTCCTAAGTGAAGAGCAGGCGAAAAGTATAAATATTAAATATATGGATACTAATCCCTTAACACAAACAAACCAAATTCTGGAAAAGGAATTAAAAAATTTCAAACGATAATATTCCATAAAAAACAAATCTGAGCTGTTATTCGGTTACAAATAAACTAATTTTTGGCGTGAAAAATTAACATTGGTATATCCAGCCGAAATAATAACTCTTTGGTCAGACTTGGTCTGAATAATGAGGTAATGAGATTCCGTTTATGCGAGGTTACTGAAATAATATCCATTTGATGTTCAGAAATATAATTTTCAATTCCCCTGGCCAAATTTTTAGAAATAATCAAATCAAATTTCATCCTAACCTGACCTGTTTCTCCAACAAATTTTTCTTTAAAATGGGCTAAATCATAATTAATAAATGGATTATCATTCGTATCATCAATATGCACAATACTGATGTGAGTCTCAAGCGGTCTGGCAATTTTAATCAATTCCCGAATCGCATTTCCATCTGATTTATCAAAATTAGTGGCATACATCACCCTTTTAAACATTTGTTCCTTGTATGTTGCGCTTTCCGGAATAGCCAAAACCGGAATTTGTGCCTTATTGATAATCTCCGACATAAAACTTCCAAGCCAGTTTTCCCCTTCTGCTTTCCCCCTTATTCCAATAATTAGCAAATCAAAATTTTTAATCTTAGCGAAATCAAGAATAGCCTCCTCGGCAATTCCACCGACTAATTCAGTGTTGATTAAAATTTCAGGAATTTCGTGCCTGGTAATATAGGTATTGAGTTTTTCCCGGAATTCATCCATCAATCCGCGGGCATTTTCAATAATT
This sequence comes from uncultured Bacteroidia bacterium, assembly GCA_903904515.1. GTDB lineage: Bacteria > Bacteroidota > Bacteroidia > Bacteroidales > Prolixibacteraceae > JAAFHB01. The sequence continues at coordinate 116,383 of CAIVCR010000049.1, read as the reverse complement.
TCATTGAGTGTTTCAGCAATGGAGGTTGGAAAAGCGTAAAAATGGTCACAGGCAATGGGATCGGTTACCGGATTAAAATAGACGTGGATTAAGGTAATTTCAGCTCCCTTTTGCCTGGCCACATGTATGCCATAGCAGGCAGCATTGAAAGAGGCATCAGAGAAGTCAACCGGTACAAGGATTTTTTTTATCGCCGGAATCTCCATAGATGATAATTTATTTTGTGGCTGATCTTCCATATTACCCAATACTTCCAAAGCCTTTGCTGCATCGGGTTCACAAACCTGCAGTTCAATCTCCCCCTCCATTTGGGATGCACCTTCAACACTTAATCCATGGTCCAGAAGATAACTTTCAATACCAGCCGATTCAAGCCACTCTTTCATCATACTGGCCTGATTGATATGTTCTAATGTAGCTACTGTGATTAATTTATTTGCCATTTTGTCAGGTCATATTAAGGATTAAATTATCGAATACACCTTAAAATTTGAGCAATTCATGCAAAAGCTTAGTAAGCCAGAACTCCATTATAAATATACAACTTTAAAATTTGAAAACATAATAAATAATCAATAATTACCGAGTACATCTGTCAAAAGTTTCCAGAATTTATCTACCGTTAGTATATTAATTTTTTCGTCGGGTGAATGAACTCCACGCATTGTAGGACCAAAGGAGATCATATCCAGGCCTGGGAATTTTTCCAGGAAGAGTCCGCATTCCAAACCTGCATGAATAGACCGAACTATCGGTTCAGCCTTAAAAAGTTGGGAATATGACAACCTTGTAATTTTCAACAGCTCCGAATCAGGGTTAGGGGCCCATCCGGGATACCCTTCGCCATGACGAACATCGGCACCAATAAGCTGAAAAAGAGATTCTACCATATATGCTGCATCCAATTTACCACTTTCAAGATCGCTTCGCTGACTGGTCGTAATTTCAATAAGGTTTCCCTGTTTAAATTTCACTGAAGCCAGATTGGTGGAGGTTTCGACCAGACCAGGCATGCGGGTACTCATTGTCAACACACCATGAGGACAGGCATAGATTGAATTAACCAATTTAGTCTGGCTCAACCGATCCATTATAACTGCGGGAAGTTCTGAAGATTCAAGCGTCAGCTTCATAAAGGGTTCATTTTGTATCATTTCCCATTCCATATTTGAGCGGAAAATATTGAATTCAACCGTTATTTCCTCTTTTTTTGAACCTGGGACCAAAATGGTTGCAAAAGCCTCCCTGGCAATAGCATTCCGTAGATTTCCCCCCTGATAATCTGAAATACCGATTTCAAATTTCTGCATAATCTGCCATAAAAACCGGTTAAGAATCTTGATTGCGTTTCCCCTGTTTTTATTAATGTCGTCACCCGAATGTCCTCCCTGAAATCCACTGACCGCAATACGTATGGGGAAAAAACCGGCTGGAGAGGGAATAGTTTCATAATGAATATTAGCCACGGTGTCGATCCCACCGGCACAGCCAATAAACAGCTCGCCTTCATCTTCAGAGTCCAGGTTAATGAGTGCCTTTCCCGTAAAGAACCCCGATTTTAATGCGTTTGCACCTGTAAGACCAGTCTCTTCGTCCACTGTAAACAAACATTCAATTGGACCATGGTTCAAATTCTCAGAACTCAGAATTGCCAGCTGGGCGGCGATACCTATACCGCAATCAGCGCCAAGTGTAGTTCCTTCTGCTGTAACCCATTCTCCATCAATATATGGCCTTATCGGATCAGTATCAAAATCATGTATCGTATCGCTATTTTTTTCGCAAACCATATCGAGATGAGATTGTAAAACGATTGTTCTTCGTCCTTCCATTCCATGTGAGGCAGGTTTACTGATTAAAACATTTCCTGCTTCATCCTTCTTAAAAGGAAGGGCGTTAGCACGTGCAAACTCCTCCAAATAGGCAATGATCTTCTCTTCGTGTTTTGAAGGGCGCGGGATCTGACAAATCAATTCAAAATAGTTCCATATAGCAGATGGATTTAGCGTACTTAATTTATTCATGATTTTATTTATTTGAAATACAAGACTTTAAATATAATTTTAGCGACACGGCCTAACAAATAAAAGTAGACTATTTTTCACAATGGCGACAATAAAAAAGCCTTTGATCCCGATATTTTTTTTCCCTGTCGTATTTTTAACAAATAAGAGATGAAAGTTTCTCTGATTATTTCAATTTATGTGCAGAAATATCTGTTTTTATTTGATGAGCAAAAGTAAATGCTTATTTTTGCAGTGAATTGGTGCCCATTGGGCTTAATTTGGGAATCCGGTGTAAATCCGGGACAGTACCCGCTGCTGTAAAACCCGATTCCGCTGATGCGGAATAGTATGTCTCTGGTTAATAGCCACTATTCTTTCCAAAAAAGGATGGGAAGGTAACCAGAGATCGGGATAAGTCAGAAGACCAGCCATTCACGGTTTAAGCTTTCGGGATAAAAGCGTACAGATGGCCGGTTTCCATTCTGCAAGACTTCCCATTAGCTTAAAATCAATTAATGTTTACAATTATATTGATTTTAAGTATGTTGAAAATTTATTTACAGTTTATTGTCCTGCTGTATCTGGTGCTTTCCACCCTTTCTTCCTGTAAGCAGGAGAACAAACTTACAGCGCCATTGATCTCGTTTACCATTCCAGCCAATGGTTTTAAAGTGGCTATTGGTGACGTGCTCCCACTCACTCCTACTGTAATCAATGGTGGTAACTCAACGTATACTTGGTCGGTGGATGGTTCGATCGTCTCATCCGCAAAAATATTTTCTTTTAAGCCTTTAAAAATAGGAAATTACACACTTCAGCTTAAAGTATCGAATGATATAGGCAGCGATGATAAATCGATTGTGGTTTCAGCATTCTCCACCTATTCGCCATTTATTTCAAAAGTATTTGAATACCAATATGGTCCGGGACAAAATGCAACGCTGATTCCATCAGACTGGAAGGGGACTGATTTTATCGGTGAACCCTGGACAGGGACAAAAACATATACTTCATTGGGTGGATGGGGAGGCTACATCATTGCAGGATTTGATCATACCATAAAAAATAGCGTTGGAAATGATTTTGCAGTTTTCACACAGCCCGGTGCAGGATCCGAACCCGGAGTTGTCTATATAATGAGTGATACTAATGGAGATGGAGTGCCGAATGACGGCGAATGGGCTGAGATCAAAGGGAGTGAATACAATAATCCCGAAACTATTCATGATTATAAAGTAACTTATTATAAACCAGTAAATAATGGGAATATAACCTGGAAGGATAATCACGGTAGCAGCGGTGAACTTATACCGGGTTATGGCAACTCCTCCTGGTGGTGGAGCGGGTATGGTAACCAATCGGAGGTGGTTTTCAACGGAGAAAAATTGCCCAATGCCTATATAAACACATCCACACAGGTTGGGGTTGAAAACTGGGCTGTCCGTCCCGGATTATTTACCTCCGGATATGCAGAATGCTATTTTAACCTTGATTACAATATTTCATTGAAAGCCAATTTGTTTGATCTTTCAAATGCAGTTGATAGTGCCGGTAATAAAGTTTCCCTGGAAGGGATCACTTTTATCAAAGTACAGAGCGGAGTATTTCAGGTTGCCGGATGGCTTAATGAAATCTCTCCGGAGATTAGTGGGGCTGCTGACCTCTCATTAATTGAATATACTGCCAATTGATTGGTCGCCTGAATGTTTACTCCAAATCCTATATTGCATTTCCCGGAGTTTAATAAACGGTTTCTAATTGTAGCTTTGATCTTTCTGATTTTTGTGATTTTCACAAAAATTTCAGCTGCTCAACATGTTTCAGATACATTAAGGATTAAAACAATCACCGTTTTTACAAAGTCAATGGTGAAGGAGGAGGCCGGAAAAACTTCGACCAGAATTGATTCTGTTTCGATGATCAATGCCCTTACAGCCAATTTATCAGAATTGATTTCACAAAATACCCCTGTCTTTATTAAAGAGTATGGTCGTGGGGCGATGGCAACAGCATCTTTTCGTGGAACCGCCGCTTCGCACACCCAGGTGTCATGGAATGGAATCAACCTTAATTCGCCAATGCTCGGAATGGTTGACTTCTCGACAATACCGGTATATTTTACAGATAATGTAAGTCTATTACACGGATCCGGTTCGCTATCGGAACGAAGTGGCGCATTAGGCGGTGTTGTTAAACTGGAAAATACCACCGATTGGCAAAATAAATTCTCAGGTCGACTGTTATCAGGAATAGGAAGCTATGGTACCCGTGATGAATTTTTCAAGATCAGCGGCGGGAATAAAAAAATCCAATCACAAACCAGGGGCTTTTATAACTATTCTGAAAATGATTATTCATTTGTAAATAAGCTCATCGCCAATATTGACCCATTAACAGGAAACTACCTCTACCCTACCCAGCGAAACGTAAATTCCGCGTATGAAAATTATGGGTTACTTCAGGAATTCTATCTTCATCCCACAAGCAGATCGATATTAACGCTTCGTTACTGGTATCAGCATAATGACCGAAGTCTTCCTAAACTGCTTACCAACGAAACCGACGTAAATACAAACATCAACAGACAATCAGAACAGGCTCACCGCCCCTTGGCTGAATGGAAGTTTTACGGGCTTAAAGGGACATTAAATCTCTCAATGGGCGCAAATATTCAGCTATCTGGTTATCAGTTAAAGAATAAGGTTAACGGTACGGCTGATCAAATTGTAACTGACTCGCATTCCAAATCTGCAACTTATTTATTGAAAGTAAATTACATCTATCAGTTCAGTGATAAGCTGTCTTTAATAGCCAGTGCGAATTCTGATTTCAATACAGTTAATTCATTGAATTCGCCTGCAAACGGTGTATCGCAAGGATATGATGTACAACGTCGTGATCACTCTTTTTCACTTCAATTAAGTAAGTCATTTAACGATCGTTTATCGGCAAATATCCTGGCAAGGGAGGACATTATTGGGGGTAAATCGACACCGCCCATCCCCTCGGCCGGAATTGAATTTCATCCATTCAGCGATAAGGGATATTTTTTAAAAGGATCATTAGCCAGGAATTATCATCAGCCTACCCTGAACGATCTTTATTATATTCCTGGTGGAAACCCGCTGCTAAAAGCTGAAGAGGGGTATATGGCCGATTTAGGAACCGGTTATTCAGCTACCGTTAGAAATGTCAACTTACACGTCGCGTTAAACGGCTATCTTTCGGGTATAAATAACTGGATTATCTGGCTGCCCACTCCTCAGGGATATTGGGAGCCTTATAATATGAAAAGGGTAAATACTGGTGGACTGGAACTTAACGGAGGAATCAGTGGCAGATTATTCTCGCTTGATTATCATTTAAATGGGAATTTGGCCTATACCAGATCGGTAAATCGCGATGATCCGCGTAACTGGGCTGATCAATCAGTCGGAAAGCAGCTTCCATTCATCCCGGAAAGATCAGCAAACCTGGTTGTAAATCTTTCGCGGTCGAACTACCACCTTACGTGGCTATGGACCTATTATAGTGAACGTTATACAACTACAAGCAATGAAAAAATTTCAAAGTTTGATGTACTTTACCCCTATTTTATGAATAACCTCTGTATAGGAAGGGAGATTCATCTGAACAGAACCAAATTTGATTTGGAGCTTAAAATTCTCAATCTGTTCAATGAATCGTATCGCACCATCCTGCAGAATCCAATGCCTGGAAGAAATTATTCACTGCTGATCCGTTACGATTTCTGAAAATGAGAACCAACTGTCAAAATATCGCCCTTGTTGTCATCCTACTCCTTTCGCTTGCAGGTTGTATGAAAGATAATGAGTGGGTTAAAAATCATCAAAACATTAATTTGTTAAGCAAAGGGGTATTTATTATAAACGAGGGCAACTTCATGTATGGGAACGCCACCCTCTCTTTTTATGACCCTTCGACAAAAAATGTCCAAAATGACCTTTTTTACACGATCAACGGTCTGCCCCTGGGTGATGTTGCCCAATCGATGGTCATTCATAATAAACTGGGTTATATTGTAATAAATAACTCAGGCAAGATTTATGTGATTGATCCATCAGACGGGAAATATATTGGGAAAATTACCGGGCTAACCTCGCCCCGTTACATTCAATTTGCAAATAATGAAAAAGCTTATATTACAGATCTTTATGCTGGAAAAATCACAATTGCAAATCCTGCAACATTAAAAATTACAGGAGAAATACGAACCCCGGGACACTTATCGACTGAGCAGCTGGTACTTTGGAACGACTTTTTGTTCGTCAGTTGCTGGTCGTTCGACAACACCATTCTGGTGATAGATACCCGCACCGATATGATTGTTGATTCCATAAAAACCGGCAAACAACCTGGCGGTCTGGTTGTGGATAAGTTCAATAAGATTTGGACTCTTTGTGACGGCGGGTGGGTGAAAAACGGAATAAATGCAAGGGCTCCAATGCTCCAGCGGATCGACCCGGTAAATCGATCCATTGAGAAGAGCTTTGCTTTAACATCCGACAATGCCCCTTCGAGACTTGCGATAAATAGTGCCGGAGATTCGTTGTTGTTTATTAATAATGGTATCTGGAAACTTGGCGTAACACAACCAGCTTTAAATGACCGACCTTTCCTGGCGACTGGTAATCATTTATACTACAGCCTCGCAGTAGATCCAGCCACATCTGAGCTTTACCTAAGTGATGCCATTGATTATCAGCAGCCTGGAGTAATCTACCGTTATTCGGCACTCGGTGCGAAAATTGACAGCTTTAAAACCGGCATTATTCCGGGTTCATTTTGTTTCAAATAAGAAATTTCAGAAATCAAAGTAACATTGCAAAGGTGACTCCTCCCCCTTTTTTAAGAATTGTTGGAAGAATAACCATATTACCTTTTTTTCCCCAATGGTATTGATGGGTAAAATAAACAACTTTCGTCGAGAAAATTCCGATTCCGGCTCCAACCAAAACATCTGAGATCCAATGCTTATTATTGATCATCCTGAAAAGACCTGTGGTCGCTGCGGCAGCATAGCCGGCAACACTAATCCAGGGTGATGTGTGGCGATACTCCATATCAAGTATTGTTGCTGAGACAAAGGCCTGAGCAGTATGACCGGATGGCATTGAATTAGCCCCACCTGACGGTCTCGTCGTATGAAACAGTGGTTTCATACCATCAACAAGAATATTCATTAATAATTCAGCTTTGGCTGAAATTACAACCTGATTGACAAAATCGCTTCGCCCCTTTAAACCCGCTGCATTCAGACCAAATACTGCCACGAGCGGAGCAAACTGTAAATAATTATCTATCGGAGAATTAACGCCAGGAAACAAGTTTAATACCTCATCATGAATGCGATACTTACTTAATAAACAATTCGATTCCGGAACTAAGGTAATAACACCTGCAATAATAATTCCAGCCGGAACAATGGCCCCTTTGACCCATTGAGGGTGAACAATTTGATTCTGAAATTTAATTGATTTGCCGCAAATCAGAGTTAGTGTATCGGAAAAAACGCCCGAACGAAACTGTTGGGAGAAAAGGAAATTTGGAAATAAAAGGATTAAAAAAGCAAAGGCTAAATTTCGAGGATTCATTATTATAAAGTATGATGAACAAATTAATCCGTATATTTAGAAATATTTTTGCAATACTAAGTTAAAAAAATTAAAACGGAGGCAACTTACTCCAATTGTCGTATGGATGGAAGAAACAGAGCGAATATTAGACCAGGAATCGAAGTTGCAATCGTTTTGAAAGCAGACCAGCGCAACGGAGCACTTACTCAGGGTGTTGTTCAGAACATATTGACAAACAGCCAATTTCACCCGCACGGAATAAAAGTTAGGTTAACCAATGGCGAGGTTGGAAGGGTGAAAGAGATTCTGGATGATGAAAAATAGAGGTTAAGGGTAAACTTAATGAAAAGGGGTATTATATCCCTTATGATTCTCCAAAATTAAGAACAGCTGCGCAATGTCACATTTTTCTTACTAGTTTTGTCCAAAATTATCAATAAATGGCAACAAAGAATCTATCAGAATATGACCTGAACTCAGTTCCGGATGGTAATGGAATGAAATTCGGAATCGTTGTTTCAGAATGGAACTACGAAATAACAGGTGCACTAGCCCGTGGAGCCGTTGAAACCCTTAAAAAACATGGAGTAAACGATGAAGATATTCTCGTAAACCATGTTCCGGGAAGTTTTGAATTGACCCTTGGAGGGCAATTTTTTGCCGAATATACCGATGTAGATGGCATAATATTATTAGGATGTGTAATTCAGGGGGAGACCCGGCACTTCGACTTTATCTGTCATGGTGTTGCCAAAGGGGCTACTGATCTGAACATCAAGTACAATATTCCGGTAATATTTGGCGTTTTAACTACTGACAATCAGCAACAGGCCATCGATAGAGCTGGTGGAAAGCTCGGAAACAAAGGTGACGAAGCGGCTTTTACAGCCATTAAGATGGTTTCCCTTCAGAAAAATTTTGAAAAAGATATTATTCTGGACTAAACGTTTAAAAAACAATTTGATCCGCTGTTTGGAACGTAAATTGAAATTTGATGCGTAAATTTATAATTTTTGTGAGGTTTTCAGAACTTAAATTGTAAATATTCGTTATTCATACAAAATATTGTTGGATCGATATTTAATTTTTAAAATTTAATATGCATCTGGAAGAGGACAAGCTTATACCATCGTTACCTGTTACAAAAGAGGTCGTTATTAACGATTATTATACTGTATTTCTAAGCCGTCAACTTAGTATTCTTGGGAGAAAAGAGGTGCATGCAGGTCGTGCCCATTTTGGCATTTTTGGAGACGGTAAAGAGCTTGCTCAGGTTGCCTATGCAAAGTATTTCCAAAATGGAGACTGGAGATCAGGGTATTACAGAGATCAAACTTTTATGATGGCAGCTGATTTGCTTAGTCCTGAAGAATTCTTTGCTCAAATATATGGTGATACCGATCTGGAAAATAACCCTTCGACCGGTGGACGAAACTTCAATAATCACCACGCAACCAAAACATTTGGCAAAGGAGAAGGGTTGGATAATTTATTGGCCCAAAAAAATTCTTCCTCTGATATTTCATCCACTGCAGGACAAATGCCTCGCCTTTTAGGTTTGGCTCAGGCCTCCAAACTTGTAAAGGAGAATCCTGAGTTGCAAAAATATCTGGAAAACAGGATTACCGGAAATGAGGTCGCTTTTGGAACAATTGGTGAATCGAGTACTTCGGAAGGGATGTTTTTTGAAACAATCAATGCTGCATGCGTTCTTCAGGTTCCAATGGCACTGGCAATTTGGGATGACGGTTTTGGAATTAGTGTTCCTGTGGAGCTTCAAACTGCCAAAGGATCGATTTCCAAGGCACTCAAAGGTTTTGAAGCCGATGGAAAGGATCTTGGGTGCAAAATCTTTGTCTGCCTCGGTTACGACTATCCGGCTTTAATCAAAACCTTTGAAAAGGGGATCCGCATTTGCAGGGAGGAGCATATACCGGTAATTTTTCATATTAACGAACTCACTCAGCCCTTAGGACATTCGACTTCAGGTTCTCATGAGCGTTACAAAACTGATCAGCGAATCGCCTGGGAGAAAGCTCATGATCCGATTATTAAATTTCGGGAATGGATACTTGAGGAAAATATTTCCGATCTTGAAACTATTGTATCACTTGAGGCTAAAGCTATTGAGCGTGCCCGGCTAGCCAGAGAACTGGCCTGGCAATCATTTATTCAGGACTTTGATATAGAAAAGAAACAACTTCAGAATTTGATCGCTTCAATCGGAGTTGAAAATAACCCGTTTCAGTCTAAAATATCTGAGGAATTAGAGATGGTCCTGGCTGCCCCATTCCCAACCAGAAAAAAATTGCTCGCTTTAGCCAAGACTCAACTTCGTTCCATGCACGGGATTGCTGAGCTTCAAAAAAATAAACGCAACCTATTAAATTGGATATTAAAGATTGAGAAAAATGGATATGAAAAATACAACACGCACATATTTAATGACTTAGATCATTTTGATACAAATTACGAAATTAAGCCGGTTTATCCACCTGACCCTGTTTCTGTTCCTGCTCACGAAATACTAAATATGAATTTTGATATCCTCTTTGCCAAATATCCGTTGTTAATCACTTTTGGTGAGGATACCGGGCAATTAGGCGATGTAAATCAGGGGATGAAGGGGATGCAGGAGAAATATGGTATCCACAGGGTATTTGACACCGGCATCAGGGAAACCACGATTATTGGCCAGGGTATCGGTCTTGCCCTCAGGGGATTTCGTCCCATAGCTGAAATTCAGTATCTCGATTATCTGCTTTATGCATTACCTACCATTTCAGATGACCTTTCTACGCTCTATTATCGTACAAGCGGCCAACAGATTGCTCCGCTTATCATCCGTACACGTGGGCACCAGCTGCAGGGTATGTGGCATTCCGGATCACCCATGGGGATGTTAATAGGCTCAATAAGTGGTGTCAATATTTGTGTGCCACGCAATATGACCCAGGCAGCAGGGTTTTACAATACGCTTCTGAAAGCACACAATCCTTCTTTGGTGATTGAACCATTGAAAGGATATTATATCCACGAGATGGTTCCCGAAAACCTTGGCGAATTTACAGTTCCGCTTGGTATTCCAGAAATAATTGAAGAGGGAACCGACATTACCATTGTTACTTACGGCTGGAATGTCACGATTGCCCACAGCGCTGTCAACAGATTAAGAGCATTAAATATATCAACAGAATTAATTGATATACAGACACTTATTCCATTTGATATTCAGCAGATAATAGGGCGGTCTGTTCAGAAAACAAAAAAAATTCTGTTTCTCGATGAGGATGTTCCGGGTGGAGCAACAGCCTATATGATGCAAAAAGTTGTTGAAGAACAGAAAGCATTTCAATACCTTGATGCCCCACCTAAAACACTCTCAGCTAAAGTGCATCGGGGTGCCTATGGTACAGATGGCGAATATTTTTCTAAGCCAAATACGGAAACAGTTATCGAGGCAGTTTATGAGATGATGCATATTTTTAATCCTGCTAAGTACCCTGGTCTTTATGATTGATAAAACCTGAAAATTGAAAAAGATCCATTCAAATATCAATATTTTAGACTCTCAGTTTAAAGCGTCTGTTGAATCATATACCGAGTTGATAACTATTTTTAATTCAAGGATGAATGATGTGATTCATCGTGATGAGGAATTACCGGTAATCAGACACCGCTCGCGTGGAAAAATGGATGCCAGAAGCAGAATTGAATTGCTGATTGATCAGAACACCCCCTTTTTAGAACTTTCTCCTCTGGCTGCTTTCGGACAATATGATGATCAGTTTCCATCGGCAGGAATCATTACCGGAATCGGTAAGATCCATGGTAAAATATGTATGATTATTGCCAATGATGCCACAGTTAAGGGTGGAACCTATATCAGTGAAACGGTAAAAAAACATTTACGGGGCCAGGAGATTGCCTTAAAGAATCATCTTCCATGTATTTACCTTGTTGATTCAGGAGGAATCTTTCTCCCTGAGCAGGCCCGGATCTTCCCCGATCACGATGGTTTCGGAAGAATTTTCTATAACCAGTCGCAAATGTCTGCTGCCGGAATACCACAGATTTCAATTGTCATGGGATCGTGCACTGCCGGAGGAGCCTATGTCCCCGCGATGAGTGATGAAACCATTATTGTTAAAAACCAGGGGACGATTTTCATTGGGGGTCCCCCACTGGTCAAAGCTGCAACCGGCGAAGAAGTTACCGCCGAAGAACTTGGTGGCGCCTTCGTTCATACCGGTATATCAGGTGTAGCTGATCATCTTGCAGAAAATGAAATAGATGCAATCCGGATTTGCCGGAATATCTTTGAATTAATTCCTCAGAACGAATCTCAGCATTTTGAGAATCATCCCATTGAAGAACCAACTTATAGCTCTGATGAATTGTTTGGCTTAGCACCTGTAGATTTAAGAAAACCAGTGGAAGTCTATGAAATCATTGCCAGAATAGTTGATGGCAGTAAGTTTGAGGAGTTTAAACGCGATTATGGTACAACCTTAATTACAGGATACTCAAGAATTTTGGGGTTCCCTGTAGGGATTATAGCCAATAACGGATTTCTCACTTCTGAGGCATCACTTAAAGGTGCTCATTTCATCGAGCTTTGCAATTTCAGAAAGATACCCTTACTATTTTTGCAAAATATATCCGGATTTATTGTTGGAAAAAAGTACGAACATGAGGGGATTGCCCGTAATGGTGCCAAGCTGATTCATGCAGTCGCAACGGCGGTAGTTCCCAAGATAACGGTAATCATTGGAGGCTCATTTGGCGCAGGAAACTATGCAATGTCCGGTAGGGCTTATAATCCGGACTTCCTGTTTATGTGGCCAAATGCCAGGATAGGTGTAATGGGTGGACAGCAGGCACAACAAGTTTTAAACTCGATTAAAGGGAATAGCGATGATCAAAATGATGATCTGATAAGCAGATTTGAAAAAGAGAGCTCTGCTTACTATAGTTCTTCCAGGCTTTGGGACGATGGTATTATCAATCCTGTTGATACCAGAGCCATTATCGGATTGGCTATTTCAGCAGCATCCAATAAAAAAACGACCTCACCTAAAAATGGAATCTACAGAATGTAAAACATTATATGCCAATATATTATAATTCTAAAACCTATATCTTTTAACCCAATTGCAATTTTTGAATGGAAAATTACCTGACACTAAAAACAGAAATTAATGAGTATGTTATAACGCTGTGGCTTGCCCGTCCGGATGTCCATAATGCGTTAAACGATACTATGATCCGGGAAATTTCCACCTTCTTTACGCAAATTGAGGAAAATGATAAAATCAGAATTATCGTAATCAGAGGTTTAGGAAAATCATTTTGTTCCGGAGCAGATCTTTTGTGGATGAAAAAGTCATTCACGTTAAGCGAAGAAGAAAATCTGAAGGAGAGTTTAGAACTGTCAGATATGTTCGGTCATATTTTTAAAAGTAGTAAAGTTGTTATTGCAGCAGTACATGGTAATGTTTTTGGTGGTGGAAACGGAATAGTTGCGGCGAGCGATCTCTCCTATTGTGTTGCCGATTCAAAATTTTCATTGAGTGAAACCCGCATCGGAATGGCAGCGGCCTCGATTACCCCTTATCTGCTTCAGAAAATGCGTGCCTCAGATCTCAAAGAGCTTATTTTTACAGCACGAAACTTTACCGGAGAAGAAGCTGCCAACTATAATTTGATTAATCAATCGTTCAGTACTCCGGAGAAGATGGAGTCTCATTTAAACGAGCAAATCAACCTGATATTATCCAATGGCAGGAATGCAATTGTTGAATCCAAAAAATTAATCAATCAGCTTACTGAATTAGCCGTAAGTGAAAAGATTGAGCAAATCCCAAATTTATTGGCAAAAATCAGGATTTCACCTGAGGCGCAGGAGGGATTTTCAGCTTTTCTTGAAAAAAGAAAACCCAGATGGTAAATTATACAAACACATTTAAAAATACGCCACAAAATATTATTAATCAATAATATCATGAAATTATTGGATAAAATATTAATTGCGAACAGGGGGGAAATAGCCCTGCGTATTATTCGTTCGGCAAAACAATTAGGGATAAAAACAGTTTCTATTTACACGGAACTGGAAAAGGAAGCTGATTTCGTTAAGTTGGCTGATGAAGCGGTGAGCCTCGGAAATGGAGAATTGGATTCAACCTATTTGGATATCACAAAAATAATTCAAATCGCTATTTCGACAGGTGCACAAGCCATTCATCCAGGATACGGCTTTCTATCTGAGAACCATACATTCGCAAAAACATGCGAAGAGAATCATCTCGTCTTTATTGGCCCCTCTTCGGAGGTCTTAAATTTAATGAGCAGCAAACCCGCTGCTAAACAGCTGGCTGTAAGCCTTGGAATTCCGGTAGCATTCAGTCAGAAGATCGATCCCCAGTCTTCACTCCCTGACGAAAAGCTATTCCACTATCCGCTATTGATAAAAGCCTCCTTTGGTGGTGGTGGTAAAGGGATGGAATTGGTTCATAGCTATGAGGAATTTAAACAGAAAGTTGAAAAATCGTCCCGCATAGCACAAAATTATTTTGGTAATGGAGAGCTTTTTATTGAACAGTACATTCAAAATGCCCGTCATGTCGAGGTTCAGATAATAGGTGATAACTTCAATAATATTATACATCTGTACGAAAGGGAATGTTCTATTCAGCGTAACCATCAAAAAATTATTGAAGAGGCTCCGGCGATTTTTTTATCTCCGGAATTACGTGCTATGATCTTGAGTGCTGCACTAAAAATCGGAAAGGCAGTTAACTATTCCGGAGCAGGTACCGTTGAATTTCTTGTCGATGAATCGGGAAACTATTTCTTTATGGAAATGAATCCACGTATACAGGTCGAACATGCTGTAACGGAAGAGATTACCGGAATTGACATTGTGAATGAACAGTTAAGGATTGCCTCAGGATTTCCAATTTCCTATAAACAGGAAGATATTAAATTAACAGGTCATGCCATTGAGTTAAGGATCTATGCGGAAAACCCTTCACAAAATTTCACCCCATCAACAGCACCCTTATTATCTGTTAATCTGCCGGAATATTCAGAATTGAGGATTGAGTCTGATATAAATTCCAGCCAATCACTTGGTAATCAATTTGATCCATTATTGCTGAAGTTAATTGCGACGGGTAAAGATAGGGAGAGTGCCATTAGTATGCTGAGAAATGGAATCAAAAACCTGAATATCATAGGTCCTGAAACAAATGTAAAATATCTTGAAACGATTCTTACCCATCCGGGTTATCAACAAAACGTGATCTCCGTTGAATTTTGCAAGAAAAATCACAAAATTCTGATAGATAATTACATAAATAAATTTAACTCAGATCAGCTAAACTATCTTGTTGCGTTTGCCATTTGGAAGATCTATCTAAAGAGCGGATACGGCGAAACGAATAATAATCCATGGAATTATCTGGGATACTGGCGTTCTGCTTCAGCTAAAGTTCCCCTTTCGATTGATGATGAAGTATATATGGTAATTCCCGACTTGAAAGAGAAATCCAGACCTGCATTTGTCCTGAACGGAATAAGAACTGTTTTTACAACTGGTAATCAATCCGGAAATTGGACTGACATTGTGATTGACAACAAAACTACCAGAATTTCAGCTATATTTGAGAATCATAACAATCTAAAGGTTAGTTGTGAAAATATCCATCACAACATTTTATTTCCCGGATTGTTAACTAGTTATTTGGAGATTCAGTCTGATTTAGATGACAGTTCAAAATTTGAAAGTGGTGAGATCAAATCTCCGCTTCATGGCAAAATATTAGAAATCAATGTAATAGAAAATCAAATCATAAAAAAAGGCGATCTTTTGATGGTAATTGAGGCCATGAAATCTGAAAATCGAATTCTTTCGCCCATGGACGCCAAAGTGAAAAAAATTGCTGTTAATGTGGGAGCTCAGGTCACAGACCGCATGCCCCTTATCTTTCTGGAGGATTTTAAATGAATGAATTGTTAGATGAAAGGTATTCAGAATACCGGATAAAAATCAGAACTTTTGCTGAAAGTATAGTTAAACCGATTGCGATTGAACAGGATGAAAAAGAGGAATTCCCTGTTGATTTAGCATTAAAAATGGGGCAAGCGGGACTTTTTGGAATTACCCTGCCAAAAAAATATGGTGGACAAGGATTGGATTATCTATCCTATATTATTGCAGTTGAAGAACTTGCTCGTGTAGACAGCTCCCCTGCAGCGACAATTGCTGCACATAACTCACTTGGAATAAGCCCAATTTACATATATGGGACAGAGGCTCAACGGACAAAGTATCTTCCGGGATTATGTAATGGTGAAAAATTGTGGGCTTTTGGCCTGACCGAAGACAATGCCGGGTCTGATGCCAAAGGGGTTGAAACGGAGGCAATACTGGAAGACAATCATTGGATTATAAATGGTTCTAAAATGTTTATTACCAATAGTTGTTCCTCTATTGCAACCGGGATTACCGCGCAGGCCATTACCGGGTTAAAAGATGGAAAGAAGGAGTTATCGGCCATATTAATCGATCGCTCAACTCCCGGGTATCAAACAACCCCAATAAAAGGGAAATTGATGTGGCGCGCTGTGGATAATGGAAAGCTTAATTTCCAAAATTGTCGCGTTCCCGAATCAAATATTCTGGGCAAAAAGGGTGAAGGGTTGAAAATTATGCTTTCGACACTTGATGGTGGAAGATTATCGATAGCAGCTATTGGCTTGGGTCTTGCACAGGGTGCCTTTGAAATGGCCTCTGATTATGCTCAAAAACGCAAACAATTTGGAAAATCGTTGTCTGATTTTCAGTCCGTATCGTTTAAACTCGCCGAAATGGCGATGAAAATCGAATTAGCAAGAAATACACTTTACCATACCTGCAGACTCAAGGAAGCCGGTTTACCATTTGGAAAGCAGGCTGCCATGTCGAAACTTTATTGTTCGGATATAGCCCGTGAAATTGCCGGTGAGTCACTTCAGATCCATGGTGGATTCGGTTTTTTGCGGGAAAACCATATCGAACGGTTTTACAGGGATCAAAGGTTACTTTCGATTGGCGAAGGGACCTCCGAAATTTTAAAAATGGTCATTTCGCGTTACGTATTATAGTTCTATTTCTTAAAAACAATGGCAATTGCAGATCTTCCGAATAATCTTATGAATCAATTAAATCCTGACGATTCGAAACGGAAATCGGATCATATTATTCTGGCGCTTCAATCTCAAACACATATAAATGAGGCTGATAGTCGTTTTTATTACGAGCCGATGATCTCCGGTTTTCCCGATAAACCCTTAAACAAAATCCCATTTGCAGGAAAAGAATTAAAAGTTCCCATATGGATTTCAAGCATGACAGGTGGACATCTGTTGTCTGGAAAGATAAATCATAACCTTGCCAGGGCGTGTAAAGAGTTTGGAATGGGAATGGGCCTAGGTTCCTGCCGGATGTTGCTCAACGAAGACACCTATTTTAAGGACTTTGATGTCCGTTCGATGATGGGTGACGAGAATCCCCTCTTTGCAAATCTGGGGATTGCTCAAATTGAGGAGCTGATTGAGAAAAAAGAAACCGATGTTCTTCGACGATTGATCGACCGGCTAAAAGCAGATGGATTGATTATCCATGTCAACCCTCTTCAGGAATGGATGCAACCGGAAGGAAATATAATTCACAATTCACCGGCAGACACTATCGAAAAACTATTGGATAAAATTGATTTTCAACTAATTGTCAAAGAAGTTGGACAAGGTTTTGGACCGCAAAGTATCCGCCGGTTATTGCAATTACCACTCACTGCCATTGAATTTGGTGCTTTTGGAGGTACCAATTTTGCGAAGGTTGAAATACAGCGAAATACAATCCTTAAACAGGAATTGCATCAGCCATTTGTCAAGGTTGGTGTACCCGCTGAAGAGATGGTTGATCTGGTCAATGATCTGGTGTTAAATGGCGATAAATTCGCTTGTAACCAGCTTATTATATCCGGGGGAATACATAGTTATCTTGACGGATTCTATCTCACTCAAAAATCACTTATGCCTTCAATTTACGCACAAGCCTCTGCGTTTTTAAAATATAGCCAGGGTGAATATGATGATTTACAGCAATTCGTTACCGCTCAAATTGAAGGTTACCGGATGGCTCAAAACTTCCTGACTTTAAAAGTCCCAAAGAAAATCCTTTAAATTCTCAGATATGAAGGTAATCTCCGGTTTTTCAAAGTTTGACCATAAACAACGGCTGGACTACATAACAGCCAATTCCGATCTGACGGAAGGAGATTCCTTGCACCTGGATGATTATTGCCCACCTAATGGGGATCAACAACGGTTATTCAGTGAAATGATCGAAAATTATATCGGTAATTTCCCTATCCCTTTAGGAGTTGTTACCAATATGGTGATTAACGGGGAAGCTTATATTGTCCCATTTGTGACTGAAGAGAGTTCAGTAGTCGCCGCAGCCTCCAAAGCAGCTAAATTCTGGGCTGAACGAGGTGGTTTCAAGGCAAAGGTCGATGCGATGACTAAAAAAGGCCAGGTTCATTTTACCTGGAATGGCAATCCGGAATCAATACAACAACTGTTTCCTGAAATAAAAAGAAAACTAATAGATGAAACTCTTGAGTTAACAGCTAAAATGAGGCAACGGAGTGGAGGAATTACCGATATCCTTCTTTCCGATAAAACAAATGAACTGGCAGGATATTATCAGATTGACGTCTCCTTTGAAACCGGGGATGCTATGGGTGCAAATTTCATCAATACCGTACTCGAAAAGTTTGCCTCAGTTTTGGAAAACATATCTGAACTGAATACCCATGACAACAGAGTTGAAATAATCATGTCAATCCTGTCAAACTATACACCTGATTGCAAAGTAAATTGCTGGGTCGAATGTCCGGTGGAACAATTATCGGGATGGAATAAAAGCTTATCATACAATCTCTTTGCCACGAAATTTAAACAATCGGTTGATATAGCTAATCTCGATATATCCAGGGCCGTAACGCATAACAAAGGTATTTTCAATGGGATAGATGCAGTACTATTGGCCACCGGAAATGACTACCGGGCAACGGCAGCCGGGGCTCACGCATACGCATCAAAAGAGGGACATTACCGGGGATTGACAACGGTAACACTCACTGATCAAACCTTCAGGTATGAACTGGAAATTCCACTGGCAATCGGCACTGTTGGTGGAATTACACAAATTCATCCGATGGTAAAAAATGTAATGGCTATTTTAAAATATCCTGATTCTAAAAAGCTAATGATGATTGCCGCAGCGTCGGGACTTGCCAATAATTTTTCTGCCATTGCTTCACTCATTACAACTGGTATTCAGACCGGGCATATGAAAATGCATCTTTCAAATATTCTGAACCAGCTTAGTACATCAGAAACAGAACGAAATCTGGCGAATGACTATTTTTCGGATAAAACAGTAAGCAATTCGGCTGTCAATGACTTTATCCTTTCATTAAGGAGCAAAATATGAATTCCGAGCAGATGAGATCTTTTACCTCACAAACTAAATTGATGTTAACCGGTGAATACCTTGTACTTAAAGGTGCCCTTTCACTGGCCTTACCGTTAAAATTCACACAGGAACTATCAATAACAGAGCATTCCGGTATCCCCTCAATTGAATGGAAATCAAAGATCTTTAATGATTTATGGCTTTCTGCCACCCTGCTCCTACCCGACTTCCAAATTTCGGAAACCAATAATCCTGACTTGTCAGCGACACTGGTTAGAATTCTTAAAGCTGCAAGATTGCTAAATCCAAAATTCCTGGATAAACCTCTAGATTATCAGGTAATATCCGGAATGGATTTTGATCCGGCATGGGGAATAGGATCGAGCAGTTCGCTGATTTCAAATATTGCCTATTGGGCCGATTGTGACCCATTTGAGTTGAATAATCTGGTATTCAACGGTTCAGGTTACGATATTGCCTGTGCCAGATCATTATCGCCGATTATCTATGAAATCATTGATAATCAACCATCCTACCGGGAAGCCAATTTTCACCCCGATTTCGCAGATCAACTTTATTTCGTCTATCTTAACCGGAAACAGAACTCCCGGGAGAGCATCCGGAAATTGGATCTTTCCACTGTTGATAAGAGGATCATCTCCGAAATTTCAGAACTAACGCTGGGACTCGAAGCTGCAAATAACCTGGAGACATTTCAGCTATTATTAAACCGGCATGAAAGAATAATTGGAAATATAATTCAAATTGAGCCTGTTAAATCGATGTATTTTAACGATTTTAAGGGTTCAGTGAAATCGCTGGGTGCCTGGGGTGGTGATTATATCCTGGCAGTATCGGACGAGACTGAAGAATATGTACGCAACTACTTTATAAATAAAAACTTAAAAACCATCTTCAGGTACGGTGAGATGGTTTTAGATAAGGTTTAGGAAATTTGAAAATTAGAAAACGATGAGCGAAGAGAACATAAATATTGGTTGGCGGGCCCCTTCGAATATAGCCCTAATTAAATACTGGGGAAAAAGGGCGAATCAGCTTCCGGAGAATGGATCATTAAGCATTACGCTCGAAAAATCAACGACTACGACCTTTCTCTCGTTTCGCAAAAAGGAGAGTGGGAATAGTGAAATCGCCCTTAACTACTACTTTCATGGTGATCGGCTGCCTCAATTTGAGAAGAAAACGGAGTTGCTTCTAAATAATTTGCTCCCCGAAATGCCATTCCTGGTTGATTATGAACTTGAATTTCACAGCGAAAATAATTTTCCCCATTCCACAGGTATTGCCTCTTCAGCCTCATCCATGAGTGCACTTGCCCTTTGCCTGGTGAGTATGGAGGAATTAGTAAACGGAAAAAAGATGAGCAGGGAGATTTTCTTTCGAAGATCATCCCATATTGCCAGGCTCGGATCAGGAAGCGCTTCCAGATCTGTCTACGGCGGTCTTGTCTTATGGGGCAACACTCCCTGTCTCAAAGAGTCATCCGATGAATATGCCACCCCTTATTTATTGCCCGAAGATAGCCGTTTAAATAAGTTAATGGATATCATCCTGATTGTTAGTTCCATGCAAAAATCGGTATCCAGCAGTAAAGGGCATGCCCTGATGAACGAACATCCCTACCGTGATGGGAGGAAGTCGCAGGCGAACACCAATCTCGAAAAAATAACGGAGGCTATTCGCACAAATGATTATCAAACTATTGCATCGATTGCTGAAAATGAGGCCCTCTCCCTTCACGCCTTGCTAATGACATCAGGATCAGATGGGCTATTATTAAAACCAGGTACATTACATATTATTGAAGAGATAAAACGGTACCGGGACTCAACCGGGCTCGACATTTTTTACACCATCGACGCCGGGCCAAATGTCCACCTGATCTATTATGAAGATCAACGTGAACAAGTACTCTCATTTGTCCAAAAGTCATTAAGTCAGTATTGTGAAGGTGGACAATGGATTGATGACAAGATGGGAAATGGTCCTGTGCAATTAACACCTGAACAGAAGATATAACATGGAATACCCTGCCAAAATAATTCTGTTTGGAGAGTATGGAATATTATTGGATTCAAAGGCTCTGGCCATTCCATACCCCCGCTTTTCGGGTAAGTTCAGCTTCACGGACGCCTCACAGATTGATCGTTCAGAATTGGCTAACGAATCGAATCTGGCATTGCGAAAATTATACAACTTTTTGAAAACCCGGATGGTCGACTTTCAATTTCTGAATATCGCTCAATTTGACCAGGATATTGAAAATGGGTTGTATTTTGACTCATCAATTCCTTCCGGATCGGGTTTAGGAAGCTCGGGAGCCCTTACTGCAGCACTTTTCGACAGGTACAAAAATATTAATCATTCATTTGATATTCAGATTATTAAAAAGTACCTGACAGCTATCGAATCCTGTTTTCATGGTGTTAGCTCAGGAATTGATCCTATTATTTCGTGGATTAAAAAACCGCTTCTCTGGGAAAATCAGAATTCCCAGAATAGTGCCATCGACATCTCCCCATTTTCTAATGAGTACACTTTATTTCTGATCAACTCCCATACGCATGGAAATACGGGAACATTTGTAAAATATTTTATTGAACGCTATCATCAATCAGATTTCAAACAGAAGATTGATTTTGAATATATCCCAACAATAAATCAAACCGTAGATGCCCTTTTAGCTGCTGATTTCAGTACTTTTGAAAATCTATTGAGTAAGTACTCCCAGTTTCAGATCTCATATTTTAAGCCAATGATACCGGTAAATATGGTAGATTATTTTAAATATGGAATTGAGAGTGGCGATTTTTACTTAAAAATCTGTGGTTCAGGAGGTGGAGGATATGTTCTGGGCATTTCGCGGAACAGAAAAGAAGCTGAAACCTATTTTAATTTAAACCATCTTGATTATACGATTGTTTAAGTGATAACAAGGCAGACTATACCAAAAACAATTGGGATAAAATGAATTTTGAATTAGCAACTTGCTACTGGCAAATTACTGAAGGTTGAAAATCGTTATACTCACTAAAATTTTAAAAATATTCGATAATCAATACAGAAATTATGCAATCTGCCAGTTGCCAGCAGAAGTTGCCAGCAGCCAATTGCGAATCAGTAATTATAACTTTATGAATATCAATACTATTATATGACAACGCTTACCCGAAGACTTCCGGATTGGATGAAAACTCCGCTTCCTTCAGGAAAGGAGTATGTTGCCCTGAAAAATCTGGCAGCCAACCAGCAGTTAAATACGATCTGTGTGAGTGGAAACTGCCCAAATAAAGCAGAGTGTTGGGGAGCTTCAACAGCCAGTTTTATGATTTTGGGTGAAAAGTGTACCCGAAACTGCCGTTTTTGTGATGTGAAAAACATGATTCCTGATGCCGTGGATATGGAAGAACCTCGACGTCTGGCTGAGACAATTCTGGCGCTGAAAATCAAACACTGCGTAATAACTTCAGTTACGCGTGATGATCTTGATGATGGCGGTGCAGCTTTTTGGGCATTGACTATTAAAACCATCAAGGAGGTAAATCCCGGAATTACGATGGAAACCTTAATTCCGGATTTCTATGCCAAACCCGAATTAATACAGGTTGTGATCGATGCCAAACCTGAAGTAATCTCACATAACATGGAAACTGTTCGGAGATTGACTCCAAAAGTCAGAGATATTGCGCGTTACGACAGAAGCCTAAAAGTAATTGAGATTATTGCCGCTTCCGGACTTGTCCCCAAATCGGGAATTATGGTTGGCCTCGGTGAGCATGAAGAGGAGGTCCTGGAAACAATGGACGATCTGCTTAAGGTCGGTTGTAAAGTTTTGACAATCGGTCAATATCTTCAGCCAACTTCTCATCATCTTAAAATTGTGGAGTTCATAAAACCGGAAACTTTTATCAAATACCGGGAAGCCGCACTTGAAAAAGGGTTCAGTATGGTCGAGAGTAGTCCTCTGGTTCGTTCATCCTACCATGCAGAAAAACACATCAACGCTTAAGTGGTTATAAAGTGAAAAAAAAAATAACCTATAGTAAAATCCTTGGAATCAGGAATCTGACAGAATCAACTTACGTTCTGAGTTTGGAAAAGGGTGATTTTGAATTCAAGGCAGGCCAATACCTGGTGCTGAATGTACCTGGGAAATATAAGGCACGTGAGTATTCAATCTATAGTGCCGAGGATTCATTAACTGTTGACTTGTTAATTAAGGAGGTTGATAATGGTGAAGTTTCAAGGGAGTTAAAATACCTAAAAATCGGAACAAAAGTTGAAATTACAGGTCCATTTGGTTTTTTTGTCCTGAGAGATATTCAGCCAGTTGAAAACAAACATTATACATTTATTGCTACCGGAACTGGAATTTCACCGTTTCACAGTATTATCCAATCGAATACTAATCTTGATTATGAGGTCGTTCATGGCGTAAGACATGGTTATGAAGCATACGATTCTGCAGATTATCTGGAAGACAACTACCATCTTTGCACCTCCCGTGAACATGGGGAGAATTTTTATGGACGGGTGACGCAATACCTCAGGGATAATGGAATCAGAAAAGATTCAATTTTTTATATCTGCGGAAACTCACACATGGTAAATGAAGTAACAGAGCTTCTTGAGCAAAACGGTATTCAGCCGGAGAATATCCGGACTGAGGTATTTTTTTAATTTAACCTGTTTTTCAGCGATGTATTCACGATTTGACCCCACAGCGTGTGCACGGTGCAGCAATCTGCATGTTTGTACCGGAACCCCCCATTGTCCCTGTTTTGATCTTCCTCTTTCAGAAGAAACACTGGAATATATCGCCTCCCATTATGATGAATGTCTGTGCAATGCTTGTATGGAGGAGCTTGGAATTAAATTGTAAATTGTCAGCATCAGAATTTTTTATTCTGTTTATTCTCTAATTCTGAAAATTCTGCTTCAAACTTTTTTATTCTTATATTCACAAAAAAAGCTGCTCCAAAAATGGAACAGCTTTTTTTTATGAATTTAATATTTGCTTATTTTTTCTTTTGAGGAACATTGCGTTGTTTGGACATCTCCTCAAGTCTTGACTGGAATTTCGATTTCGTAACCGGCATTTTTTGTTTGGCCTTCAACTGAGCATGGATGGCATCTTCGTTGACCAGCTTTTTAAAGATAAACATCTGAACAAATGTAAAGACCAGTGAAAGGAAGTAGTACAAGCTTAGGCCGGATGCATAACTGTTGAAGATAAAGAGGAACATCACAGGCATCATATACATCATCGTTTTCATTCCTGGCATCTGCTGTGTTCCGGCCGAGCTCATTTCGTTGTTATACTTCACATAAAGGATATTGGTAACAGTCATTAACAAACAGAATAAGCTTACGTGACTTCCATACCAGGGTATTTCAAAGGGAAGGGTTGCAATTGAATCAAAAGAAGAAAGGTCATGCGCCCAAAGGAAGCTTTGCTGTCTTAGTTCGATGGAAATCGGGAAAAAGTAAAACATGGCCACCAGAATAGGCATCTGAAAGAGCATCGGTAAACAACCTCCCATCGGATTTACACCGGCCTTTTTGTAGAGTGCCATAACAGCCTGCTGCGACTCCATCTTTTTATCCTCCCCGAATTTCTTCTGAATCTCTTCAATTTCAGGCTTTAACAGCCTCATTTTAGCCTGAGAAATATACGATTTGTAGGTAAAAGGAGCAACAATGAGCTTAACGTAAATAGTTAACAATAAAATAATTAACCCAAAATTTCCAATGTATCTGCGAAGAAAATCGAATGCAGGAATGATGATGTACTTATTCACCCAACCAATTACAGTCCAACCCAGCGACAACTCCTCTTCCAACTTGATGTCATATTGCTTAAGTGTATTGTATTGATTAGGTCCAAAATAAAACCGGGCTGGAAAAGTTTCGCTTCCTGAATTATCCAGTGGGATGGTCAGATCGGCACTCATGTCAGAAACGTAAGCAGGATCTTTATCCCTTTTCTTTGTACTTACCTGGCCATTAAGGAAGGCTTTGTCGGTAGCTATCAATGCCGAAGAGAAGAACAACGTCTTAAAACTGACCCATTCGACTTTCGTTGTCAGAGGTTTTGTTTCAGATTTGGTTGGGGCGATCTTATCAACTTCGTCCTTAAAGTATTTGAAATAGCTGGTGGCATAATTATCTTCTCCAAATTTTGAAACTTTCTCCTGCCGGGGCAATTCCATTGTCCAGGCAAAATTAATGTAATTAGAATTGGCTCCCATCACATTTTTAAGACCGGCCGTATGAATATCAAACCCAACCATAAAGGAGTTATGCTTTAACGTATAGGTGTATTCAACCAGAACACCATTAGCTGCATCAAGACGCATTGTGAGTGATTTAGCTCCGGCCTTCCCCTCTTTGTTAAACTTTTCACGACCCTCTTTCCCTTTTGAAACTGTACCGCCCGATACCATTAAAAGGGTATCAGTGACAGATGGGACAAAGTAGAACTGGTCTGTTTGAATACTCTTATTTTGCGAAAAGAAATTTAAACCAAAACGGTTTTTGTCGCCTTCAAAAAGGACAAGTGGCTCACCATTAAACCGTTTATAGCCCTTTAATTCAACTGAGTATATTTTTCCACCTTTATTCGAAACTCTGACTTTCATCAGATTATTTTCCAGTGTAGTAAAATGTTCAGTTCCTTTTACAGCTTCAGAGAATACTCCGTAAAGGTTTTTCAGTTCATTGTTTACCAGAGATTTGCCCGTACTATCGACAGAAGTAGCAGCAGTTGTCGCCTTGATGGCCAGATCAGCCTCTTTTGCCTTTAATTCAGCCTGACGGGCATTCTCATTGACCTGAACAATTGAATCGGTTTGCCGCTGTGCAGATTCAATTTCGCTTTGCGACGGTTTATTAAAATAACTGAATGTGATCAGAATTAGAAAGATCAGGGCGAGGCCTGTAATCGTATTTTTATCCATAAATTGATATGATCGTATTTTTATTTAGAATTATCGAGAACCGATTTGATAAATGCAACAAATAAGGGGTGAGGGTGTAAAACAGTACTGCTATATTCAGGATGAAACTGAACTCCAACAAACCATGGGTGATCGGGGATTTCAATAACTTCCACCAACCTGGTTTCAGGATTGACTCCAACAGCTTTCATCCCTGCATCTTCAAATTTTTTCAGATAGGCATCATTAAACTCATAGCGATGACGGTGCCTTTCGGTGATTTTTGATCTTCCGTAGGCATTATATGCTCTTGAATCCTTCTTAAGGTGACAGGCATAAGCTCCTAAGCGCATCGTTCCCCCTTTATCGGTAATCTCCTTTTGCTCTTCCATAAGGTCAATAACCGGAAATTTAGTCTCCGAATTCATCTCGGTGGAGTCTGCATCACACATTTTAAGTACGTTGCGGGCAAATTCGATAACGGCAATCTGCATTCCAAGGCATATTCCGAAGAAAGGTATTCTATTCAGACGGGCATATTTTGCAGCGACTATTTTTCCTTCGATACCCCTGTGACCAAAACCAGGGGCAATGATGATTCCGGTGCACCCTTTTAATTTTCGCTCAACATTCTCTTCGTTGATCTTTTCGGAATGAATCCATTCAATTTTTACACTGCACTCATTGGCGGCACCCGAATGGATCAGCGCCTCACAAATAGATTTATAGGCATCGTGTAGTTCAACATATTTACCCACCAAAGCCACTTTAACTTCTCGTTTAGGATTTTTATACCGTTGCAGAAAATCGTTCCATTGCTTAAGATCAGGTGGTATGCCAAGGGGCATCCCCAGTTTCTTAAGGACGATTTCATCAAGCTTTTCCTCCTTCATTTTGATAGGCACCTCATAAATCGTTGAAACATCAATCGATTCAATGACAGCCTCCTTATTTACATTACAGAAAAGGGCAACTTTCTCCTTCAACCCGGGAGATAGCGCATGTTCTGTTCTAAGTATCAATACATCAGGCTGAACCCCGTTTTCAAGTAATGCTTTAACGGAATGCTGTGTGGGTTTTGTTTTCAGTTCACCGGTTGCAGAGAGGTAAGGTACAAGGGTGAGGTGAATAAACAGTGCATCACTGCCTAATTCCCATTTCAATTGTCGCACTGCTTCGATAAAGGGTAACGATTCGATATCACCAACCGTACCACCAATCTCCGAGATTACAACATCAAACTTCTTTTTTGAACCCAGGTATTTGATGTATTTTTTGATCTCATCGGTAATATGGGGAATAATCTGAACCGTTTTTCCCAGGTAATCACCTCGCCGCTCCTTGTTTATTACCGATTGATAAATCCTTCCGGTTGTCACATTATTGGCCTGTGAAGTTGGGGAATCAAGGAATCGTTCATAATGTCCAAGATCAAGATCGGTCTCAGCTCCATCATCTGTCACAAAACATTCCCCATGTTCATACGGATTTAACGTTCCGGGATCAACGTTAATATAGGGATCCAATTTCTGAATCGTCACTTTATATCCTCTAGCCTGCAGCAGTTTGGCAAGGGAAGAAGCAATAATCCCTTTACCCAGCGAAGAGGTCACACCGCCTGTTACAAATATATACTTCGTTGTGGCCACAATTATAGTTTTTTGTCCATTCTAAAAGTTTGCAAAGTAACGAATTTTAATCGTAAACCTGCCATACAATGATTAATATTAGGTTACATTCCTGTTATGAAAAGTCAGGGCCCAACGTGTTCATGAATTAAACAAGTCGGGCCCGGACCACTTTTCACCACAAGGGAAACATTAATTTACCTCCTCCTGGGAATCGATGATCTTCAGTTTTTCTTTGAGATAATCAATCTGAACCTTAATTTTTTCCATCTGGACATTTACTCCTTGAATGAGAGACTGTGCCCCTTTGCTGGTACCAAAAAATCCAACATTATTGGCTAATGTATTGATATCATTCTCAAGTTGTTTCAGATGTTGCGCACACCTGTCACGTTCCATATTTATCTTCGCCCATCCGCGTTGCTGGGAGGCTAAATGTTCAATTTTACTCTTGAATTTATAAAGCCCCATATCCTGATCATCGAGTTTAAGCTGATCAAAATGGCCATCAATTAAAGCATGGTAGCGGGCTTGCAACTCCTCTTTTTTACGAAATGGGACAAAACCAATGTCGGACCACCGTTCCTGAAATTTCTTGAGTACTTCAATATCCTCTTTCGGAATTCCTGTAGGTTTAAATCCTTCAATCTCGGCAATTAATGCTTTCTTCGCCTTGTAATTTTCATCCTGATCACCTGTTACCCCTGAAAAATGGGTGGTTTTACGATTAAAAAACTCATCACAGGCACTTCTGAACCGTTTCCAGATTAACTCCGATTGTTTGCGAGGAACCGCGCCTACCTCTTTCCATTTTTTCTGAAGTGCAATTAGCTTATCTGTAGTAGCTTTCCAGTCATCCGATTCCTTTAATTTTTCAGCCTGGTCGCAAATTTCCAATTTAAGCGAGAGGTTTTTATTGAGCTGATCCTTACTTTTATTCCAGAAATTACGTTTATTCTGAAAAAACAAATCATTTGCAGCCCTGAAACGCTCCCATACTTTTGCATTTTCCTTGCGTGGACCAAAACCCGAATTCTTCCATGCCTCCTGTAAAGCGATCACTTTTTCAGTAATATCATTCCACTCACGTGGATTATCTGAAGTAAACCCGCAGTATTGTTCTGCCAATTCACAAAGCTCAACCTTCTTTTGAAGTTGCTCCTTCTGAGTTGAGCGCTCTTGTTCAAAGAAGAGCTGATAACGCTTATTAATAGTGGTTGTGGCCAATTTAAAGCGCTCCCAAAGCTCTTGTTTGCTTTCACGGGGCACAGGACCAATTTCACGCCACGACTCATGAAGCTTTTGAAGCTCCCTGAAAGTTGAGAGTGCCTCAGCATCGCCCGCTCCAGCAAGTTCCTCAGCTTTGATACACAGCTTAAATTTTTCATCCATATTTCTGCGCAGGTCAAGATCACGCAGTTCACGGTTGATTTTTACAAAATCATAGAATAATTCAACATTGTAATGATAATTCTCCCACAAATCTTTAACCTTTGTTTGAGGTACCTGTCCAATACTTTTCCACTTGTCCTGAAGATTATTGAACTCCTGAAAAGTCATATTTATCGACTCCTCACTATTGATTAAAGATTTAATCTCCTCAATAATAGAAAGTTTCTTATGGTAATTCTCTTCTTTTACGGCCTCCTGCTTTTTGTTTAACTCGGCTCGAAGATTTTTGTATTCCCTGAGAAGGTCCTTCAAATCAGCTTCATCCGAATCTTCGAGTGGTTCAAATAATTCCTCATCGTTCCCCTCCGCCGTAAAAGCTTGCTTTTGCTCCTGAATTTCACTGTTTCTAATCTTATAGAAACATCCTTTAATCGCTTCAGCATGCGGTCTGATCTCCTCTGCAGTACCTTCAGCCAATAATTTTCTTAACGTATTGACTAACTGAACTTTGCTATATGAAGAATAATCATGTATTGGAATCGTATGGGCATCAGGTTCACCCTCACTGAAAAGATCATCATCATCATCCGATCCTGTTGCAACCTGGACAATCTGGTCTATCAAAATAGTTTCGGCTGTTTCTGCAACTTCCAAAACCGGTAATGGAATAGCATCCAATGTAAGGACTACCTCGTTTGCATCACTATCAGTTGCGGTTGTATCAACATTATCTTCAATGACGATAGCTTTGGAATCTTTAACTTTTGCTTTTTTCTCCGTAATCAGATTGGTTTCGGGAACTTGAACCGCAGCCTCAGGTTCCTCTATTTCTTCACTGGAACCATTATCCATTTGGACAGGATCTGCCAAAGATTCTGATAAATTAACCGAAGAAGTTTCGACCTCTTCAACAGGCAATTCATTTTCAAGGTCTGCACTCTTAAGAGTCAACTCCTCAGACATCACTCCATCATTTTTTAGCAACTCTGTCTCATCGGATGCTGCGCTTTTTTTCAATTCGTTAGATTCCATCTGCAATTTCGTTACGGCGATTAAGCCAGGATGTATACAATATTATTTTTCACGAAAATAGATATTTACTTGCTAATCCTCAACTAATTCCAAAACATATTTTAGCTCTAAATAAGCATGGGGCTGCAGAAGATCACTGCAACCCCATTAACATACTGACATTTAAAACAATAGAAATTTAATTGATTATTATATCTTTAGGTTCCTTTTCTTTAACCTCCTCCTTTTTAGGAATATTAATCGTTAATATACCATTCAAAAAGGTGGCACGAATGAGTTCGGTATCGACAGTTTTGGGAACAGAAAAGCGTCTGATAAAGCTTTTTAATCCAAACTCTCTGGTCAGGTATTTCTCCTCCTCTGCTGCTTTTTCTTCAGAACCACCTTTTACTGTCAGAAGATTATCTTATTCAAATTAAATTATTCAACTATTCCAATTATGAAGATCGACAGGGAATGATACTTTTGTAAAAAAAAAAAATGCGAATCGATATTCTGACTGTCGTACCTGAATTGCTGGAGAGCCCCTTTAACCATTCGATTCTGAAAAGGGCAAAGGATAAAGGGTTGGCGGAGATTTACATTCATAATATCCGCGATTGGTCCACCGACAAACACAAGCGGGTAGACGACTATGCCTTTAGTAAGGGTGCCGGAATGGTTATGTTAATTGAACCTATCGACAGGGCAATAAGTGAATTAAAAAGCGAGCGCGAATATGATGAGGTCATTTTTTTAACTCCTGATGCCAGACAGTTTGTTCAGCGTGACGCGAATCAGTTGTCACTTAAAAAAAATCTGATCCTTTTGTGTGGGCATTATAAAGGAGTAGATCAACGCGTGCGTGATAACCTGATTACTATGGAATTATCGATTGGCGATTATGTCTTAACAGGAGGAGAATTAGCAGCAGCCATTGTGGCCGATGCCATTGTAAGATTGATCCCCGGAGTTTTATCGGACGAGACCTCTGCCCTTACTGACTCATTTCAGGATGGATTACTGACTCCGCCAGTCTATACCCGACCTGCGGAATATAAAGGGTGGCGCGTGCCTGACATCCTCCTTTCAGGGAACGATCAGCTGATCGATGACTGGAAGCACGATCAGGCCTATGAACGGACAAAAAAGATCCGGCCCGATTTACTTTCTAACGAGTAGTCCCGATCATCTCCTGCAAATTTGGCGGTAGGAACAATATTTACAATTTTCTTCAAGGGTCGTCTGTTCAAAAGGGATCGAGGTGTTGAATATCTCTTCAAGCAACTGCCTGAAAAGCAACTCAAACTGGTCAGAAATTGAGATGAACTCAACCGCATTAGTGCCGATTTCTTTCGATTGTAATCCCGGGGCAAAATTCTCATCAAAAATACCGCGCAAAGAGTAAATGCCCGGATATATCTTCTCTATTTCAGGTTGGTTTTTATGCAAAATATAAGAATAAACAAGCGTCTGAAAAGCAGCCTTATTCCGGTTTTTATTCGTCCCGTCAAAAAGTGATGACAATAGCGGGTAGCTAAGCTCTGCTTTACCAGTCTTATAATCAAATATGTACGTAGATTCACCAATGCAATCAACACGATCAATGGTACCACCAATCTTTACATTTTGCTGTTTATTATCGATTGCGATTGTTGTTAATACCTTCTTCTCAAGTCCGACAATTTCAAATGGGGTCCGTTTCTGGTCAAGGACCAATAATTGAATTACATATTTTTTCACCACTTCAAAGATAAGCCAGTTGCGCCCCGTCAGGATAATTTTCGCTGTCGGTTGATCTCCCTTAAAATAAACTTTGGAAAAAGAGGCCTTAATAATTTCTGTAAGGAATTCATGTTTGTTCAAAATTGAATCAATATCCTCATATTTAACTACCTTACCGATAAAAGGTTGATAAATATTTTCCATCGCATCATGAAACAAAAGTCCAAAAATCATCGCATCTACTTCTTCGGATACCTCGTCGGGCTCGTCAAGTCCTGCCGAATATCTGAAATAAAATTGCAAATGACAGGTAAGGTATTTATCAATAGCGCTTGGGGATAATGCCCTTTTTCCGTTCAGGTAATCATTTAGCCTTACCATTACGTTGTGGTCTTTTTCGATACTGATCGGCTTAACTGCAAGATGTGCCACGTTGAACACCATATTGGTTTCAGCGATTTTAAAGGGTGATTCCAGCTGCAATTGATACAGGTAACGACTTTTTTCTCCGGTGAAGAGACCGTTGGCACCAGAATCATAAACATAGGTCACATTCTCTGCCCGTTGCAACAACCGATAAAAGTAATAGGCATACATAGCATTTTGCTCCTCAATGGTTGGTAAGCCAAAGACCCTTCTTAAATTATAGGGGATAAACGATCCAGAGGAAGATATTTTTGGCATGATACCATCGTTCATCGAAAGGACAATAAGGTTTTTGAAATCAAGTGTTCTCGTTTCAAGAATACCCATAATCTGCAATCCCTCAAGTGGTTCACCATCAAATGGTATAGTAAGACCACTGAGGTATTGATTGAGAAACCTGAAAAATGCCTCTTTCGAGACAATATTTTCGGCTCCAAAAACCCTGGCGCCATCATTGACTAAAATGTCCTTGAGTTTATTGACCGCCAGATAAGATTGATAAAGATATTCACAATAAATGGCTGAATTTTGATCCTTCAATTTCCCGGTTTGGGTTGTTATCCCATTTTGATCATCTCCTTTTTGCTGCCAGTGTTTAAATATCATCCTGATAATTTCAAGAAAATAATCTGAAAGCCCGATTATATCCTGAGGTACAGAAAACAGTTGTTTGAAAAAATTGTTTTTGGCCAGATCCTTACCCGATAAATAGATCATATTATTCTCTAAAATCAGGTTCGTAAGATTTTTACTGGCAGATGGCTCAAAATCGATCACTAGCTGATGAGCCAATAAACGCATCACGTCTTTGTTATAAAAAGTAAGCTCATCACCCTCCCTTCGGAAATTTTTCTGCAATGCAATAAGTTGGGTAACCAAACTGAAGACGGGAGTCATTTTTAACGGATAACCCATCGTGACATTTACCTTTTTATTATTCTCCGGCAGGGCGTTTATCATCGGCAACAATAACTCTTCATCACAAAGAACAACTGCAGTCTCATCAAAATTCAGACCCTCACCGGATTGATTAACAAGCTCATTCGCTGCAACCTGGGCCTGTCCAACCTGGGAAGCAACATTTACGATTTTTATCGTTTTCGCACAATCAGTGAGGGAGTTACAATCCGGAAGAAATTCAGAATGGGGAAACCTGATCATATTTTTACGTAAGAAATATCCGGCTTCCTGCGTTTGATCATCTAAATAATATTGGTCATAGTCCCAATAAAAATGAGCCTTTCCACTCTTTTGAAGATATTCAAAAAGTTCCTCCTCACAACGATTCAATGCATTAAATCCGATAAAGGCAAAGTGCTTTCCATCAAATAATGAGGTATTAATTTGAAAGGTTGGTCCGACCGCCTCACGGTATAACATCCCTTCATAGGCTAACCCTTCAGCGTGCAGCGAAACCTTAAATTTATTGTATACTCCGTAGATATCCTCCCAAAGTCTCAAGAACTCCTGTTGATTAGGTGTTTTTTCCCTGTCTGAAAGGGTTTTCCAAAAACTCCCAAGTCGCTCTTTCTCTTCATCGTTTAAATTGCCAAAGCGCTCGTCAATCTCCTTTAATTCAGTGACATTTGTAAATAGCTCATGTGCATCGACAAGGTATTTATCTACCTGGTCAAAATCGCTGATAAGCATATCTCCCCAAAAATAAAAGTCATCAAATAGTTCGGTTGATCGGGTTGATTCGCAATAGACCTTATAAAGACGGAAAATAAGACTTAAACGATCGGGGACATGCAGCGGTGAAAGTTTTGAAAACAGTTCATTTATTGTTATAATTTCAGGCGAAATCATTGGTTTAGTAACCAATCTATTCAGATAATTTGTAAAAAAAAGGCCTCCTCTCCTATTGGGAAAAACGAGAGTTAGCTGGTTGAGGTTGTCATTGTGTATTTTAAACAAATGATTAGCTACCTGATTTAAAAATCGGTCCATAAACGCTTTAAATTTAACAATAAAGAGTAAAAATAGGTAAATAATAAGTTACTTTGCCTAGTTTTTACTTATTTACTAAAGAATAGATAAATCGGAACTAATTACCATCAAAATTGGTTCTTTTTTTTTGATTAACGGATAAAGTAGGGCTAAACTATAGCTTTCATTGAACTTATCCGGTATTTATTTGTAATTGTAACGGAATTAAATTTAAGAAATGGATAGATTCTCTCTGGTAGGAAATCATGAAATCGGTGCGATTGAAGAATTATACAAAAGTTATCTTCAAAACCCCGGGGATATTGATCAAAGTTGGTATAATTTCTTTGAAGGATTTGAGCTTGCTCGAAAATCATATGAATCCAAATCGTTGGAATTAGTTGACAAAAGTCAACTGGAAAAGGAGTTTTGTATCCTAAATCTAATCAATGGTTATCGTCAGCGCGGACATCTTTTTACACGGACTAATCCGGTAAGACGGCGGCGGCAGTATACCCCTACTCTCGATTACCATAATTTCGGTTTGCAGGATGGTGATCTGAATGTAGTATTTGAGGCTGGTAAAGAAATAGGTATTGGAGCTGCAACCTTGAGTGTTATTATTGCACATCTCGAACAAACGTATTGTGAATCAATTGGTGTTGAATTTCTTTATATGCGACAACCTGAGTTGATCGACTGGTTAAAGCAAAGAATGGAGCAAACCAGGAACACTGAAAAACTATTGCCAAAGGAGCAAAAAGAGATTTTTAATTACCTGAAGGAAGCTGCAGGTTTTGAAAGTTTTATTCATAAAAAATTTGTAGGTGCCAAGCGATTTTCACTCGAAGGGACTGAAGGACTGATACCGGCCTTAAATGCGATCATTGAACATGGGGTGAATCTGGGACTTGAAGAGTATGTTATAGGTATTTCTCATCGTGGAAGATTAAATGTACTTGCCAATATTCTAAAAAAACCGTATGAAAATATTTTCAAGGAGTTCTATGCTACTGAATACGAAGACGGAATAGTTCTGGGAGATGTAAAATACCATCTGGGATTTGATAAAGAGGTTATTACTAAAAGTGGTTCAAAGGTAAAACTCAGCCTTCTCCCGAATCCATCTCATCTCGAAACGGTTGCACCACTGGCGGAGGGTATGGTCAGGGCCAAAATTGATTTTATCCACAACGGAGATTTTAATAAAATTGCCCCTATTATCATTCATGGCGATGCAGCAATCGCAGGACAAGGGGTGGTTTATGAGGTGGTTCAGATGTCTCAGTTGCCAGGTTACAAAACTGGTGGAACAATTCATATTGTAGTTAATAACCAAATAGGTTTCACTACTGATTACCTCGATGCCCGATCAAGTACCTATTGTACCGATGTTGCAAAGATTACGCGGTCTCCTGTTTTCCACATTAATGGTGACGATGCTGAAGCAATTATTTTCACAGTCAAAATGGCCCTTGAATTCAGACAACATTTTCATAGCGATGTATTTATCGATATACTTTCCTATCGCAAGTACGGTCATAACGAAGGAGATGAACCGCGATTTACACAACCATTTCTTTACAAGGCCATAGCTCACCATCCCAATCCTCGTGATGTATATGCGAGTAAACTGATCGAATCCGGCGTAATGACCCAACACGAGGTGCTGGCAGAAATTGATAATTTCAACCAGCATCTTGAAGAAAAATACGAGGTAAGTAAGGGAATTGAAAAAGTAAAGATAAAAAGCTTTCTGGTTGAAGAGTATAAATCATATCGATTCCCCGAACCTACCGAGCAAAACTCTACACCAACAGCTGTTTCAGAAGTAAAATTAAAAGAGCTTGCCAATAAAATTAATACCTTACCAGATGAGCAGAATTTTTTTGGTAAGATCATTAAACTCCTGGCCGATCGAAGGCAACTGATTGAAGATAATAAAGTTGATTGGGCGCTTGCTGAACAACTTGCTTTTGCCACACTCCTAGACGAAGGCATTCCCGTGCGGTTAAGCGGACAGGACAGTGAGCGTGGAACATTCTCACACCGACATGCCGCTATTGTTATGGAGGAGGGAAATGAAAAATATTTCCCATTAAAAAATATTTCTCCCGATCAGGCCAGGTTCAGCGTATTCAATTCTCCACTCAACGAATATGGGGTTATGGGCTTCGAGTATGGTTATTCGCTGTTTTATCCGAAAGGTTTAACCATTTGGGAAGCTCAATTTGGAGATTTCAGTAATGTTGCGCAAGTAATAATTGATCAGTACATTAGTTCTGCCGGAGAGAAATGGGGATTAATGAATGGACTTGTTTTGTTTCTGCCACATGGCTATGAAGGGCAAGGTTCAGAACACTCCAGTGGAAGAGTAGAAAGAATGTTGTCGTTATGCACAAATTATAATATGCAGGTAATGATGCCCACTACTCCCGCCAATATGTTCCACCTTTTGCGTCGGCAGGTTATTGGAAACATTCGAATTCCCATGATTGTGTTTACCCCTAAAAGTCTGCTTAGGCACCCATTGGTCATATCACCTATTGAACACCTCTCCTCTCGCGAATTTATGGAAATAATCGGTGATGATAAAGTTGCGCATGGTAAAGCTGAAGTGCTTATTTTCACTTCCGGTAAAATTTACTACGAGATATTGGAACGTCGTGAAAAGTTAGACCGAAAGAACTTTGCTATTATCCGGATTGAACAACTCTTTCCCTTCCCATCAGAAGAGATTCGGACAATCAAATTTCAAAACCCCAATGCAAATCGTGTGTTGTGGGTTCAGGACGAACCAGCAAATATGGGTGTTTGGCCTTATATCTCCCGGAAATATCCTGAACTCGAACTGGAATTGATTAGTCGGGCTGAAAGTGCAAGCCCCGCAACAGGACTCCTTGAGAAACACAAAAGAAGTCTTGAGCGAATTCTGAACGCCGTTTTTAATTAACTTTAGATAAGATACTAAATTTTTCTGTTATGATTCTTGAAATCAAAATACCGTCTCCAGGTGAATCAATCACTGAAGTTGAAATCGGTAAATGGCTGGTTGAAGATGGCGCATTCGTAAATAATGGTCAGGAAATTGCTGAAATTGAATCAGATAAAGCAACATTGTCCCTGACTGCATCTGCAGCCGGGAAAGTAAAAATCTTCATTAAGGAGGGAGAAAGGATTGCAGTAGGAACAGTTGTATGTGAAGTAGACAGCGACGAAACCATACAGCGTGCTGAGAGCGGCTCTATACTGTTAAATAGAGAGGCGATCCATGAACCTGAAACTTCAAAACAAAAAACGCCGGAACCATCACCTTCCCTAAATAAACAGCCGGAAAAAGAAAGGTCAAAAACTGAAAATAAGCTGGTTAAAGTTACACCTGCTGCAAAGGCAGTAATGGAAGAGTCCGGATTAAGCATGGAAGATGTTTTAAATGGACTACATAGAATTACCCGAAAAGATGTAGAAAGCGTTCTTACCACACCAACAGTTTTGCCACTTCTCTCAGCGACTGAAAAAAACCGGGATATCGATCGGACTCCAATGTCTCCACTTCGTCGCAAACTTAGTCAGCGCTTAGTTGCAGTTAAGAATGAAACTGCAATGCTTACAACCTTCAATGAGTTAGACATGAGTCAGCTGATGGAGTTAAGAAAAAAATACCAGCAACCGTTTATTGAAAAATATGGTATTAAACTGGGTTTTATGTCTTTCTTCACCAAAGCAGTTAGTATAGCACTTGCAAAACATCCGGCAGTCAATTCACTTATCGATGGCGAAGATATTCTAACCCCGCGATATCATGATATTGGAATTGCAGTGACAACTCCTAAAGGATTAATGGTTCCAATTGTCCGTAATGCTGAAACTAAAAGTATAGAGGCTATTGAACGGGAGATTAAAGAACTGGCAGAAAAAGCGAGAGACAAAAAACTTACTGTTCAGGAGATGACCGGTGGAACATTTACCATTACCAATGGTGGAGTGTTTGGTTCATTGATGTCTACACCAATTCTCAATCCGCCGCAAAGCGCCATCCTGGGAATGCATGCGATTAAAGACCGACCAATTGCAGTAAATGGGAAAGTGGAGATCAGGCCCATGATGTACCTCGCACTCTCTTATGATCACAGAATAATTGATGGTAAAGATTCAGTAGGATTTCTGGTAAAAATAAAAGAACTACTGGAGGATCCGTCCAAACTTCTTTTCGAAGGGAAAAGCCAGGAAGAGGTATTGCTTGGATTATAAAAAATCATAGAATAAGTTGGATAAGAACCAACTCATCATATTTCAGAAAAAGTGAAAAAGTTTATTGAATAACTTCAATAAACTTTTTTTTTTGACAGATTTTGAAAAGGGTAATTTGTAATTATCTCCGTTGTTTAT
The DNA here is from genome assembly GCA_903904515.1 of uncultured Bacteroidia bacterium. Taxonomy (GTDB): domain Bacteria; phylum Bacteroidota; class Bacteroidia; order Bacteroidales; family Prolixibacteraceae; genus JAAFHB01. Next base: position 77,791 of record CAIVCR010000049.1, on the reverse strand, counting down.
GATTTTCCCAGGAAATGAGGAATTTTGAATCAGCATACCTTTTCCATCTCAGCATAAAATTCAAGGTTTTACAACGACTCATCAATCTATCCAAAAACAAAAGGCACCCCTTTTGAGGATGCCCTATGTTAACCTAACCAAAATCTATGAAAAAAAGTGCTTTACTCTTACTCCACAAATATGCAATAGAATTTAGTTAAGATGATTCAACAGATCTTAAAGTTTGTTAAATCATGATATCTAAAGTAAAAATATTGTTATTTAATAATCCTCATCTTATAGAAGGAGCGGTAAACGAAGACCAGTGCAATTAAGAAGAATACCCCTCCCACATATGGTGCCACACCATAAAAGCTATCAGAAATTGCAATTTCCATGGCAAGCAATCCAAAAAGAGTTGTAAACTTGATAATTGGGTTTAATGCCACCGAAGAGGTATCTTTGAATGGATCCCCAACGGTATCACCAACGATAGATGCTTCATGTAAAGGTGTACCTTTCTCGCGAAGGTCAACTTCCACAACTTTTTTAGCATTATCCCATGCACCTCCGGCATTGGCCATAAAAAGTGCCTGGAAGAGTCCGAAGACCGCTATTGAAATCAGGTAGCTTACAAAAAATGAAGTCGCTGCAAATTTGAGTGCAGGTGTAGCTGCTGTCATATCGCGGTATCCTGCAAAGAATGCAAAAGCCAGGGCAAAAGAGAAGATTGCAATAAAAATATTAAACATCCCTGTCTGGGCATATTGTGTACAAATCTTCACAACCTCTTTGGATGTTTCAATTGAAGCACTGCTATCTGCACCTTCATCCAGATGAATATTTTTCTTGATATATTCGACTGCACGATAAGCTCCTGTAGTTACCGCCTGAATAGAGGCTCCAGTAAACCAGTAAATAACAGAACCACCTGCTAAAAATCCAAGAATTGTGTATGGATTAAGAACATTAAGAATAGTTTCAGGTTCGATTCCGAATTTATGTTTGATTAAAAGAATAAGCGAAAAGATCATGGTTGTTGCTCCAACAACAGCAGTACCGATAAGTACAGGTTTTGCAGTTGCTTTAAACGTATTCCCTGCTCCATCATTAGCTTCAAGATAATGTTTGGCATTTTCAAAATCGGGTACAAAACCAAATTCCTTCTCAATTTCTACTGCCGCATTAGGATTCTCTTCAATTAGCGAAAGCTCATAAATACTCTGAGCATTATCGGTAACCGGTCCGTAACTATCAACAGCAATGGTGACAGGTCCCATACCAAGAAAGCCAAATGCAACAAGGCCAAACGCAAAGATCGATGGATAGATCATCAATGCATCAAGACCATGTGTTGAAGAAATATAGGCAATAAACATAAGAACCAAAAATACCATCCCTTGCCAGAAAGCGCTAAAGTTACCGGCAACAAGACCAGAGAGGATATTGAGCGATGCACCACCTTCACGCGATGCCGTAACAATTTCGTTTACATGTCCCGATTTTGGACTGGTAAAGATTTTGGTAAATTCAGGAATTAATGCAGCTCCAAGAGTACCGCAACTGATAATAATGGATAAAGTCAGCCAAAGGTTATTGGCCAGACCGCCGATCATAAAATAACTTACTGCAAAAGTTACAAGAATAGAAAGGATGGAGGTAATCCAAACCAACGTAGTAAGAGGTTTTTCAAAATCAAGATCCAATACATCACGATATTTTGCATTGGTATAAACTTTATTGACATAAAATGCTGCAATCGAGGTAACGACCATTAAGATACGCATCAGGAATATCCAGGTGAGTAACAACATCTGATCTTCAACTTTAGCTACAGCAAGTACAATAAAACTAATGAGGGCAACACCTGTTACACCGTATGTTTCAAAACCGTCTGCAGTGGGACCTACACTATCACCTGCATTATCACCAGTACAATCGGCAATAACCCCAGGATTACGTGGATCATCTTCCTTAATTTTAAAAACAACTTTCATTAAGTCACTACCGATATCTGCAATTTTGGTAAAGATACCGCCGGCAATACGAAGTGCCGAAGCACCTAAAGATTCACCGATTGCAAATCCAATAAAACTTGCACCTGCAAATTCGCGAGGAATGAAAAGTAAAATAATAAGCATCATAATAAGTTCAACACTTACCAAAAGCACACCAATACTCATCCCTGCATCCAAAGGAATATTAAGGAGTTTTAAAGGCTTCCGTTCCAGCGATGCAAATGCCATACGGCTATTTGCCAAAGTGTTCATCCGAATTCCAAACCAGGCAACACCATAAGAACCGAGGATCCCGATCACTGACCACATGAGAATCAGTAAAACACCACCAAAACTCATTTGCTGCAAAAATCCAAAGTAAAAAGCGATACAAGCTGCAATAAAGGCAAACAAGATCAGTAAAAATTTCCCCTGCTGAATCAGGTAAGTTTTGCAGGTTTCAAATATGATATGGGCAACATCCAACATATTCTTGTGAGCACCCAGCCTTTTTACCCTGATAAACTGGTAAAGACCAAATAATAAGCCAAGAATACAAATCAGAAAGCCAAACAGCAACATATTGTACTGTCCCGGATCCAGTGCCGGAATTTTCAGATCGGCTTCGCTACCAAATACCAAAGCCGGCAATGCAAAAATCATTAAGAAGGATAATAGTCGTTTCATACATTAAAAATTAGAAAATGAACCTGTGTTATGATCAATAAAAATAAAGAATGAAATATCAAATATTAAAAAGATTTTATACCTGTAAAAGAGGATCTTCGGATTAACGAAAAAGAGAGATTTAAACTCCCTGATCACTAATCTTAGATTCCAGACAAATAAATAGATTAAGACGATTCGATATTCCTACGGTTATCGGTTTGTTTTTCAAGCCCGTAATTCATTGTGTTTGGTTTTATGAAAATCGAAAATTTACAGCGCTAATTTAATTCGATTTTTCTTAAAAAAAGCTGTTAAATCTAATATAATTACAATTTGTAATGGGTTAAAATAGTTTTCGGGGTTTTGTATTATTTGCAATAATTATTGCAAAATCACTCTCCTAAACCATTTCAATGTATTATCTTGCTATCCATTAAATTCAATGAATAAATCAGTTTAAACTAGAAGTTAATTATTTATGTTTGACGTAAAAATGGTGGTTACCGATCTGGATGGCACCCTCTTACAAGCTGATCAGTCAATAAGTCCGGCAGATCAGAAAACACTTGAACGATTAGGTATTTTAGGGTTGTGCAGGGTAGCAGCAACTGGGAGGAACCTTTATAAAGTCAGGTTAGTTTTAAATGAAGAATCTCCTTTTGACTATGTTATTTTTTCCTCCGGTGCGGGGATTATGGATTGGAAAACCCAAAAACTGATCCGTTCTATGTCAATTCCACTGGATGAAACCGATGAAATCATAAAGTATCTGATCGGCGAGAACTACAATTTTAAAGTCTCCAGAATGCTGCCCGACAATCACAACTTCGGCTGGTGGGAAAGCTATGAATGCCCGGAATTAACCCGATATGTCGAGCACCATAAAAAATTCGGAGAAGCTGTTAAAATCGATCCGGAGAAACCGTTTGCCTCTTCCCAGTTTCTGATGTTTTTCCCCATAGAAAGCGATCAATTTGAGCAGGTTAAGGTGAAAATCCAGAAAAGGTTCCCCGATTTGAGCCTCATCAAAACAACCTCACCTCTTAATTCAAGTTACATCTGGATGGAAATTTTCCCCAATGGTGTTTCAAAGGCCCATGGAATTGAGGAGATCTGCCGGATAACAGGAATTGCGCGTGAAAATACACTGGGGATAGGAAATGATTTTAACGATCTCGAAATGCTCGAATTTACCCATCACTCTTACGTCGTTGAAAATGCACCTGAAGAATTGAAAATCAAATACCTCAACAGCCTCGCACATTACGAGGATGGATTTAGTCATGCGGTGAATAAGCACATATCTCATCACCCCTGATTGAAACTATTTGGCCTTATAAAACGTATTAATAATAATACTGTTTAATTCCTTAAAAGATCAATTCAAGCAATTAAAATCTTTATTATGAGAAAATTATCCTTGTTTATCCTCCTCCTGTGGATTACTGTCCAACTCTTTGCTCAGCCATTTAAGCTTTCTGATCCAATTCCATTTAATCCTGCTGCCAGTAAAGGTGTTCTTAAAAACGGGTTAACCTATTATGTAATATCGAACTCAACCCCCAAAAACAGGGCTGAAATGATGCTCGTTGTATCTGCCGGTTCTGTTCTTGAAGATTCAGATCAAGTCGGTCTTGCCCACTTCTGTGAACATATGAGCTTTGATGGGACGAAAAATTTCCCCAAATATGACTTGATTAAATACTTTGAGTCAATCGGCATGGAATCAGGTCCTGAGATTAATGCCTATACCAGTTTTGATGAAACTGTTTACATGGTAAAAGTGCCTCTTGAAAAAGATGAGTTTGTTCAAAAAGGGCTTCAGGTACTTTTCGACTGGGCCTCCCAGGTGTGTGATTCTGATGCAGTGATCAATAAAGAGCGGGGCGTCGTTCACGAAGAGTGGCGTGGAGGACAAGGAGCTCAACAACGAATGCTGAATCAATGGCTACCGGTATTTTTAAAAGACTCAAAATATGCCAACAGGTTACCTATCGGGAAAATGGAAGTTATCGATAATTGCAAACCTGAAGTGTTAAGACGATATAGAAGCGATTGGTACAGACCCGATTTACAGGCCATTATTGTCGTTGGAGATTTTGACCAGCAAAAAATGGTCACCAGGATTCAGGAGAAATTCTCGGCTATAACGGCTAAGTCAACACCAAGGGAAAAAGAGCTATTTACAGTTCCCGGGCATACTGAAACACTTGTCAAAATCATCACCGATAAAGAAGCGACCTATTCTTCGGCCTCTGTTTACATCAAGCATCCAATGAAAATTGATCTGACTATCAATGGTTATCGCACTTCAATCTTATACAGCCTTTATAATCAAATGATTAACCTAAGGCTTTCGGAACTGACACAGAAAGCAAACCCTCCGTTTGTAATGGGTCAGGCAGGATATGGTGGCTTAATCGGTCCATCAGATGTCTACAACTCTATGGTAATCACCCATCCAGGGAAGATACCGGAAGGGCTTAAGGCAGTATTAATTGAAAATGAGCGAGTTAAAAAATTTGGATTTACCCAAAGTGAACTTGACAGAAATAAAAATGCAATGCTGAAATCGATGGAATCATCTTATAATGAGCGCGATAAAAGAGAGTCGATGAGTATTGCCCAGGAATATACCCGTAATTTCCTCATGCGCCAGGAACCAGTTCCTGGAATTGAAATGGAATTTGAATATTATAAAACCTTTATGCCCACAATTACCCTGGCAGAGGTTAACGCGCTGGCTCAAAAATGGATTACCAGTGAAAATCGGGTAGTGATTGTCACTGCCCCTGAATTAGCCGCTACTCCTGCCCCTTCAGAGGCTGATATCAGGAAGGTTTTGGATGATGTGCAAGGACAAAATATCACCAAATATGCCGATGAAACATCAAGCGAACCTTTGATGAAAGCTATTCCTGTCGCCGGAAAAGTGGTTGGAGAAAAGAAAATTAAGGAAGTAGATGCAACAGAATGGACTCTCTCAAACGGTACAAAGGTGGTCTATAAACAGACTGATTTTAAAGACGATGAAATACTATTTACAGGATATTCATTAGGCGGTTGGTCACTTTACCCTCAGTCAGATAATATCTCTGCCTCTTTTGCTGCAACGATTATGGATATGAGTGGGATCGCAGATTTTAAAATGACCACCTTACAAAAGATGCTCTCCGGAAAGGAGGTCTCGGTTACTCCTGTCCTCAAAATGCTGACACAAGGACTCGAAGGGTCATCAAATGTATCAGATGTTGAAACGCTTTTCCAGCTGATCAATCTCTATTTTACCCATCCCCGGTTTGATGAGTCTGCCTTCTCTTCATACATTACCCGCATGCATAGTCAACTCGATAATAAGGATGTCTCACCGGAAAGTGCATTTGCTGATACATTCAGAGTTGTAACCTCAAATTACCATCCCCGGATGAAACCGCTAACCAAAGAGATGCTTGATGAAGCAAAATTTGCCAGAATAGAACAGATTTGCAAAGAGCGATTTGCCAATCCGGGTGCTTTTACCTTCTTCTTTGTCGGGAAAATCGATCCGGCTAAATTCAAACCGCTTGTTGAAAAATATATTGCCTCTTTAGCTACAGGCAAAAACAGGGAAAAATGGGTAGATCTGGAAGTCAGGAAGCCGAAGGGGATTATTGAAAAAATTGTACATAAAGGGAAAGAATCAAAATCGATTCAGTATATACAATTTCATGGTAATCTGAACTATACGACAAAGGATATTTTAGAGATTGATGCAATAAGTAAAATATTATCAACAAGGCTAACCGAGAGTATCCGGGAAGATAAATCAAGCGTTTATTATATTGGGGCGTCACCTGGGACCAATAAATTTCCTGTTCCGGAATACGACATGACAATCTATTATGGTACAGCTCCTGAAAAGATCAATGAGTTGAAAACATCTGTTTTTTCGATTATCCATGAGCTGATTGAAAATGGCCCCAGGCAGGAAGAGGTGGATAAAGCACGCGAAAAGATTAAACGTGAGCGGGAAACTAATTTGCGGGAAAACAATTACTGGCAGGGTACACTTAAATCGTATTATCTGAATATGAACGGCGATTTTAAAACATTCGGAGAATTTGATTCTGGGGTCCAAAACCTCACAAAAGAATCCTTAAAATCGGCTGCATTGAAAATATTTGATTTTAAGAATTATATCAGTGTAGCGCTAATGCCGGAAGCTGTCGCCAAGGTGCAATAAAGGGATTATTGGATCGAAAACCTGAAAGGGAGGAGTCGTTTTTCTGATTCCTCCCTTTTTTTCAGTAAGAAAACCAGAAGAGATATAAATAAACATCTCATCCAATGTTCTTTACCGGAATTTTAATTTCAACAAAAGCACCCGTAGGTATCCGGTTTCCTACCCGGATTGATCCGGAATGGGCTTCGATAATAAGTTTTGCAATATGGAGCCCCATTCCGGTATTTTGATCAACGTGTGCTTCAAGATTACTCATTGCCTTGAAAATATTATCAAGTGATACTTTTGAAAACCCGATACCGTAATCAGCTATCGTTATTTTTAAATTTCCTTCGGTTTCATTGATAATAGTTACTTCCACCCTGCCACCAATGCTTGAGAATTTGAAGGCATTTTCAAAAACTACAGCGAAACATTTTATGAGGTATTTCTCATCACCTCTGAGACTTAAATTAGTGGCATTATTTTGAATGTCAATCTCAATAATCTTTTCAGGAAATTCGAGACTAACCTGATCCAAAGCCATCTGAATAATAGTAATTATATCATTATCAACATATACCATAGCCTTCTCGCCTTTTATACGCAAAGCTGATGCTTCAAGTATTGTGTTGGAAAATTTCTCAAGTCGTTTTGCAGAATAGCCAAGGAGCTTGAAATACCGGTTAACCTCCTCCGGTAATTTAAAACGCTCAATCAAAGCCAGGCTACCCATAATTCCATTGAGTGGAGTCCTAATCTCATGGCTGACCAGATTGAAAAATTCTGATTTGGCAATTTCAAGGATCTCGAGATCCTTATAAGCCTGCCTCAACATTTTTAAAGAATCTTCCAGCTCACGGGTTCTCTGACCAACCTTTGTTTCAAGCATTTGATTCGTGTTTCTGGCTATTTTCCGCCCATATTTTAACTCCAGAAGAGCCCTGGATTTTGTCAGTATTTCCAAATTTAACAGAGGCTTAAGGATATAATCATCAGCTCCTGATTCAAAAATCTCACTGATTAATTCCAAATTATCCCGATCAACCATAAAGATCACAGGAATTACACTCCATTTATCATTTGATTTAAGCGCACGGCAAATCGAAAAGCTCTGCATTTCAGGCAAATCGGCTTCTATAAAAACCAAATCAACCGTCTCCTCATTAATAAGTCGGAAAATCTCTTCCTCCATTGAGACCACCTTAACCTCAAAATCATTCACTGCTAGAATCTGCTCAAGAGAAATGGAATTACTGGCTTGATTATCAATAATTAAGATCGTAAATCTCTTCATAATTGCGAATATTTTGCCCTATTATCAGATGGAAATTCAAAAATACAAAAATACATGAAGTTTCCGGACCTAATTAAAAATTGTTCATATGAGAGACTAAATGAAATACTGTGATTAAAAATATCATTGGTTTAATTTTCGATGGTTATCTTTGGGCAAAATATTTTTCCACACCGATTTCACCAAAATATTTATGCAGATTTCAAGTGCTCAGGAATTTATGACATTGACCGAAACGCTTCCCATTGTGGATGTGAGGTCACCTGGCGAGTTTGCTGAAGGGCATATTCCGAACGCATTCAATATCCCTATTTTTAATGACGAGGAACGCGCAATTGTCGGAATACTTTATAAAAATAAGGGAAGAGTTCCTGCCATTGAAAAAGGGCTTGAAATTGTTGGACCTAAGATGGCTGGTTTTGTCCGACAAGCAGCCAGTATTGCCAAATCCAGTCAAATACTCATATACTGTTGGCGGGGAGGAATGCGTTCTGAAAGCATGGCCTGGTTATTCGAACGGGTTGCTATTAAATGCTTTCTGTTGGAAGGAGGTTATAAATCCTACCGTAATTACCTGCTTGAAAAAGTGGGGAATATTCCCAACTTAATCGTAATTGAAGGGTATACCGGTAGCGGAAAGACTGAAATTCTGCAATCTTTACATACCTTAGGCGAGCAGATCATTGATCTTGAAGGACTTGCAAATCACAAAGGATCAGTTTTTGGAGGAATTGAACAAAATCCACAACCCACAACCCAACAGTTTCAAAATCAAATATTTGAAAAGGTACTTGGATTTGACCTGTCGAAAAGGGTTTGGATCGAAGGGGAAAGCCAGAGTGTAGGAAGAGTTTTTCTCCCCGATCCGCTATGGTTTACCATGAATTCATCACAAAACATTGAAATCCAGATTCCCAGAATTGAACGGATCATCAGGCTGGTTAAAGAATATGGAGAACTATCGGAAGAACTTATGGAAAATGCGATTACCAGCATAGCAAAGCGTTTGGGTGATCTTCGCATGAAAGAAATTCTTACTAATTATCGCGAAAGAAATTTGGCGGAAGTTGCTGATAAATTACTTGAATATTATGATCAAACTTACCAGTATAGCAGGGATAAATACAAAAAAAAACTTACCGAAATTGTTTTTCCGGGGGGTGATATATCCCAAAATACCCAATTAATTTTAAAAAAGGGGAAAGAACTGTTTTAAGGTTAACCCGATAACATAATAACTACAAATAATTAAAATGGACATTCCTAATAATTTGCCGCTCGCAGCGCCCGTCAGACTGACTCAATATTCACATGGAGCCGGATGCGGATGCAAAATTTCGCCAAAGGTTTTAAATTCGATACTTGCAGAATGTAAGACCGAATTCCCGGATCCTTTCCTGCTTGTAGGCAATAGCACATTGGATGATGCCGCAGTTTATGATATAGGGAATAATCAGGTTATCATCTCAACTACCGATTTCTTTATGCCGATCGTTGATGATCCCTATGATTTTGGGGGAATTGCCTCGGTCAATGCAATAAGTGATATTTTCGCGATGGGGGGAACCCCTTTGATGGCTGTTGCAATTCTTTGCTGGCCTGTGAATAAACTCCCGGCTGAAATTGCCGGTCAGGTTATTGAAGGGGCAAAGCAGGCTTGTGCCAGAGCTGGAATAGCTATTGCCGGCGGTCACAGCATCGATGGACCAGAACCAATATTCGGATTGGCAGTAACAGGTATTGCCCAAAAAGATCAGATCAGGCTGAACTGCTCAGCCACTGAAGGGTGCGAACTCTTTTTGACCAAACCCCTCGGGATTGGCATTCTCTCCACCGCACAAAAACAAGGAATTCTAAAGGAGGAAGACAGGCAAGCAGCACGCAACTTAATGCTAACAATCAACACAATAGGCAAAGATCTCGGTAAACTGGAACATGTAAAGGCAATGACCGATGTTACCGGATTCGGGCTTTTGGGACATTTAGTTGAAATGTGCGAAGGGAGTGGTTTAAGTGCAGACATCTATCCTTCTCTGGTCCCTAAAATCGACAACATAAGTTTTTACATGGAAAACAAGACCTTTCCAGGCGGCACCTTCCGAAATTTCGACAGCTATGGTCATAAAGTATCCCCGATGACTGATGATCAGAAACATCTTTTTTGCGATCCACAGACGAGCGGAGGACTGCTTGTTGCTGTCACACCTGATGGGAAGAAGAGCTTTCTGGAGATAGCTTCCCAATATGGATTAAATCCTCTCCCATTTGGAATAATGAAGGCTAAAGGAGAATATGTTGTGAATATTGTTCCCCTGACGGGAAAAGATTTTTAACGGCGGCAAAGACCTTTTACCCGATTATTCCTTCCTGCAGCATCCTTGTCGAGTAGTAAAAGGGAATTGTGATGTGATTTCAGGATGGAGACCGGAAAATCCATGGTTATTTCGCAAGATTTCAATCGCCTGTAAATTTCTGCCTTTCTGATTCCGTTCATCTGCACCAATACGGATTTGGCCTCCATAATTGATTTAAGCCCCAGGGTGATCCCCTCACTTAGGTGAACTTCACCCTGGAAATATTTTTGTCCGACTTCCCTGGTAACCTCATCAAGCTGAACGATATGGGAATACAAATCGAAGGAGCTTCCCGGTTCATTCAATCCAAGATGCCCATTCATTCCAACACCAAGCAAAATCATATCAATCGGACCATTTTCTCTAATAAAATCATCTGTTTTCAGGCATTCTTCTTCAGGATTTGCGGATTCACCATCAAAAAAGCAAAGATTACCCTCCGAATAATCAATATGATCAAACAGGTGTTTCTTAAGAAAGGAAAAACAATTCTCATTTCTCCTATCTCCAAGATTCATCCATTCGTCTAATCCAACAATTTTGCACCTGCTAAAACTGATTTTACCACCTTTATAAAGGTCAATCAAGTGATTAAAGGTTCCGATTGAAGTTTCGCCTGCAGGAAAACAGAGCAAAGCATCGGGCTTTTCAGCTATGATTCCTGCAATAATATCTGCCGTTTCAACAGATAATTCCAGGTAGTTATCGAAAATTATTTTTCCAATCGTATACATCAGAGTTTTAATTCTCCCCACCCTTTACGGTATTCCCTTTTCACAAACTGGTTGGCCTGCTCGAAATTTGTGATTCTCATGTTGGGTCCGTCCCATTTGTAATTAATGTATCTGCCCGGAAAATTAAACGATTCCATGTCTCCGTAAACCGGATCTTTTTTGACCACCTTTTCGCGAATATTAAAGCTTCTTAATAACAGGTTACCCATTAAAACAGTCTCGGTAAGAGGTCCGGCATATCCGACAAATGGCGAATCAACTTCAGCATTACCATATCCAGCAATACAGGCGTCGACCCATTGCCACCAGTGACCGTCCATATCCCCAACAATACGCGGATACTTTTGCGCAACATTGATCTCTTTATTTCTGCCAAGCGGAAGAAGGACCGGATTACGCCCTCCCCAACCACAAGCGGCTTTCCCCTTTGTTCCGATAAACAGGGTCCCCCCTTCAAAATCATTTAACCCTGGCCAGTCAGCCAGAATATCGTTCATATTTCCATCTGAATCAAGTTCAAAAGGCCTTTCGGGTGTAATACCTCCATCCATCCAATACAGGTTTAAGTCCTTTCCGTTTTTTTGCCTGTATTTAAAACGAACTGAACTGGAAACTGGTCCGCTTTCGGGGAAAATACCTTCCTTGAAAATACCATTGTAAACAGTACTTGCACTGCATGAAACTTCGGTTGGATAACCAAGGTTAAGCAATTTGAAAGGCGGTCCCATAATATGGCATCCCATATCTCCCAGGGCGCCGGTACCAAACTGCCACCAACCACGCCAGTTGAAAGGAACCATATTGTCGATATAATTGGTTTGCAGGGCAGTACCTAGCCAAAGATCCCATTTAAGCTCCTTTGGAACGGGAGGTCGTGCATCGGGCCATTGTATGCCCTGAGGCCAAACCGGCCGGTCTGTCCAGCAATAGACCTTCTCAATTTCACCCAGAATATCAGCTTCGATCCATTCACGCAAGGTTCGCATACCATCGCACGAGGCTCCCTGGTCGCCCATCTGTGTCACCACTTTATATTTCTCTGCAGCCTGTGTAAGGATTCGGGCCTCATAAATATCATGAGACAACGGTTTTTGGAGGTATAAATGTTTATTGAGCTGCATGGCACTTAACCCGACAATTGCATGATTATGATCCGGAATGGCCACCGAGACGGCATCAAAATTCTTACTTTCCTTATCGAACATTTCGCGCCAGTCGTGATAAAATACTGCTTTTGGGTATTGTTTTATACGGGGAGCGGCCTGCCGGTCATCAACGTCACAAAGGCAGGAGATTACAGCATTCTTTTTGGGTGCGTCGGCATAGTGCTGAATATCATTCTCCCCCTCTCCCCCACAACCGATTGCGGCAATATGGAGTTTGTCACTGGGAGGAACATGCCCCAATCCTCCAACAGTAAAACTAGGGAGAATCGTAAATGCGGCAGCCCCTGCTGAGCTGTTTTTCACAAAATTCCTGCGGGAAATTCCATTGTAATTTATTTTCAACAGATCTGTTTTTTTCATCTCAAAACCGATTAATAGTTTAGGCAATTATCATTCAGTTATTACTTTACCTTCTTATTCAAAGGTTTAACAACAACTTCCTTGAAGAAAACAACATCATTATCTCCATGATTTTGTATACCTATATACCCCAAAAGCGGACGTGGTCCGCGGAAAGGTTCAAAGTCAAATTTACGCTCAGGAACGGGATCACCTTCTTTGAAATCGGTCACTTTGACTCCATTCACAAAAACGATTGTTCTTGGACCGTCAAGGGTAATCTCCATGGTATTCCATTCAGGACCAGGTTTACCAGGTTTTGCGAGGGGTTTTGTAAGTGAATAGAGCATTCCCGTGTAGTGGGAATCATCTTCCTGAGATAGTTCAGGCTGATTATCAATCTGAACCTCGTAGCCGTAATGAACAGGCATCCACTCTTCCCGGGGCTCAACCGGTATCCGGATAAACACCCCCGAGTTACTGTTGGTATCGCGCATTCTGAAAATAACACGCAACCTGCAGTTTCCGAACTTTTCACCAGTCCAGTAAAGCAGCCCCATTCCCCCGTGCGATTTCAATAAACCATCTTCTACATAATGTGAACCCGGACCCACCTGTTTCCATCCTGACAGATCTTTACCATTAAATAAAGGTCTCCATTGAGCTGTATCTTCTTTTGCGTGAGCAGGCTTATTTACCTGATTTAGTTTGTTATCAACCTTATAATTACGTGCAAAAGACAGATTATAAGCGAATAAAAACACTAAACTAATAATTAAAGCGGGTAAAAATCTCATTCTCATGATTATTATAATTTAAGATCTAAAATTGATGTTTATAAATTGATTCTTCTTCCGGCCCATTCGATTGCATAAAAGAGGTGCTCCTGAATTTTTTCATTTTCGAATGAGGCGTCTCCATGTCCAAAGACCGTATAAAATGAGCGTGCACCTTCGAATTCGTGATACCAGATCACCGGATGATCACCCATCCTCCATGCGTCGTCTTTTGGCAATTTTTTAATGGTCGATTCATCAAGTGTGGCCAAAACAGTCACTTTTCCCCTGGGATTTTCCTTATACGTATAAAACTCATCCTCCACAGTAAATGTTTTCATCCCGACGAAGGGTTTCATGGCGGGGTGGTTCGTATTTTCGATATTAATAGTGGCCAGCTGATAAGGGGGATGTGTCTTGAAAAAGGCACCATTCAGTTCTCCATACCACTTCCAGTCATACTCACAATCGGCAGCTGCATGAATTCCGACAAAACCTTTTCCACTTCTGATAAACGCAGTAAATGCCTTTTCCTGTGCTTCATCAAGAACATTCATCGTTGGATTGAGAAATATACAGACATCAAATTTGGCAAGAAATTCAGCTGTGAATAGTGTTGGATCTTCTGTAGCAGTAACTGCCCACCCTTTCTGCTGTCCAAGTGTTGTAATTGCTTTAATTCCAGCTGGAATAGAGGTGTGACGAAAACCAACTGTTTTTGAAAAAACCAAAACATTAAGCTTTTTTTGTTCTGTCGCTTTGTTATCTGATTGAGCGAACAAATTCAGGGAGATAAAGAACAGAGAAAATAGAATAACTACATTTTTCATTCGAGTTAATTTTAAGGGGGTTGATGAGGTGAAGGTATAAAAAAAAAGCGACCCTTTTTCAAAGATCGCTTACTTTTATAATCGTTATGGCTAATAAAGAAAGCTCAGTAAAATACCGGCGGCAATAGCGCTGCCAATAATTCCGGCAGCATTCGGACCGACAGCATGCATCAGCAGGTGGTTTGTCTTATCATATTTTAAACCTACCACCTGTGAAATCCGTGCACTGCCTGGTATGGCAGCCACACCTGCATTACCAATCAGCGGGTTAACCTTATTTCCCTCTTTGAGGAAGATGTTCATTATTTTGACAAATAACACGCCTCCGATTGTAGCAATCACAACAGATACTGCTCCCAGAACAAAGATATCCAAAGTCTTAACGGTAAGAAATGTTGAAGCCTGTGTCGATGCTCCAACTGTCAAACCAATCAGAATTGTGACAATGTCTATAATTGGACCTTTTGCTGTTTCAGCCAACCTTTTTGTTACTGTACTCTCTTTTAGCAGATTACCAAAGAATAACATCCCAAGAAGAGGAAGAGCAGCAGGAACAAGCAGACAGGTCAACAATAACCCGGCTATCGGAAAGAGAATTTTTTCCCGCTGTGAAACCATCCGTAGGGGCTTCATCCTGATCACCCGTTCTTTACTGGTAGTCAGAAATTTCATGATAGTCGGCTGAAGTATGGGGATTAATGCCATGTAAGCGTATGCTGAAACCACAATGGCTCCAATCAGATCAGGAGCAAGTTTTGATGAGAGGAACATGGCCGTGGGACCATCTGAACCGCCGATAATACCAATTGCTCCAGCTTCTGAAGGTGTAAATCCAAGTTGAATTGCGAATAGATAGGCGCTGAAAATACCCAATTGAGTTGCAATACCAATTAGAATCAACTTGGGATTGGAGATAAGGGCAGAAAAGTCGGTCATTGCACCAATTCCCAGGAATATCAGGGAGGGATAAATTCCCTTAAGAACCCCAAGATAGAGGAAATTAAATGCACTTCCACTTTCAAATACCCCTATTTGAAGTCCAGGATGAAAAGCGATATTCCCAATTAGCATCCCGAATCCAATCGGAACCAGTACCATCGGCTCATACTCACGGACAATGGCCAGGTAGATAAAAAACACACCGATCAGAATCATCAACAGATTGCCAATCGTTAAATTAGCAAAAGCAGTATATTGAAAAAACTGACTCAGTTGTCCCATGATTAAAGTTAGAGAACCTGAATTTTCCATGATTATTCTCCAATCACAATTAATACATCACCTTCCATTACCGAATCTCCTTTGTTCTTGGAAATGGAGACAATCTTTCCGGCCTTATCAGCTTCAATATTGTTTTCCATCTTCATAGCTTCAAGCACCAGCAGACGTTGTCCAATTTTCACAACATCACCTACCTTTACAAAGAGCTCCAGAATGACCCCTGGAAGCGGCGATTTAATTGTTCCGCCACCTTTGGGAGCTGAAGGACTGCTGGTTTTTGCCACCGAAGGATGTGCATCCGTTGAAGGTACTGAAATGCTTCGCACCAATTTTGGGGTTTTTACAGGTTGCATATCTTTATCAACTTCTACACTGTATTTAGTACCATTGATTTCGACCTCTGCAATATTATCTTCAATACTTAGCACCTCTGCATTGTACTGATTACCATTAATTTTAAACTTAAATTTTTTCATTTTCAGTCCGCTTTATCTGGGTGATTTTCTTAATCCATAAATTTTTGAACTCCATGGTGAGTAAGTACGTGACACTTTGGTCATGGTAATTACAGGATCCTCCAGATCATGTAACTCATTCCAATGCAAGTACAATGCCATTACAATAGCAGCATTGACTTCACCTGATAATCTTTCCTTAGCCAAGCCGGGGGAAGAAGCCTCCAACAATTTTTTAGCTTTTCTGGCATCAATTGTCATAATGTAACCTATGACTTTAAACAAAAAATACAATAACAACAAGGCCAAAAAAACGAAAATAAATGCTGGCATGATTGCTCCCACTCCATTTGAATCGCGAAAGAGCAAATCTTTCGAATTCTGGGCATTGACATTACTTATTCCAAGGCAAAGGAGAACAAGGGCAATCAGCTTTAAAATACTCAATTTATTTTTTAGCATAATTACTCAATTTTAAAGCGGAAGGTTTGAATGTTTCTTGGCAGGCATTGTATCCTTCTTCGTGGCCAGTGACTGGAGTGCACGAATGATGCGGAACCGGGTATTACGAGGTTCGATAACATCATCAATGTAGCCATAACGTGCAGCATTGTAAGGATTTGCAAACTCCTGTTTATATTCAGCTTCAGCTTTTGCAATAAACTCAGCCCGTGCTGCATCATCGGGTAAACCGGCAATTTGTTTACTCCTTAACACTTCTATGGCACCTTTAGGTCCCATAACGGCAATTTCAGCCTGTGGCCAGGCATAATTGATGTCGCCGCGCAGATGTTTGGAGCTCATCACACAATAGGCACCACCATAAGCTTTCCGAAGAATTACTGTAATCTTTGGTACCGTAGCTTCCCCATAGGCAAATAAAAGTTTTGCACCATGGATAATAATTCCACCATATTCCTGAGCTGTTCCTGGCAAAAATCCCGGAACATCCTCGAGAGTTACAAGCGGAACATTGAAGGCATCGCAAAAACGGATAAATCGGGCAGCTTTTCTGGAGGCATTAATATCCAATACACCCGCCAGATAAGAAGGTTGATTGGCAACGATTCCTACGGGCATACCATTAAAACGGGCAAAGCCAACAACAATATTCTGGGCATAGTTCCGGTGAACTTCCATAAATTCACCATAGTCTACAATGGAGTGGATCACATCTTTAACATCGTAGGGTTTATTTGGGTTTTCAGGGATAATATCGTTTAGGTTATCATCGAGGCGATCGATTGGATCATTGCATGGAGCAATTGGTGGATCTTCAAGGTTATTTTGAGGAAGGAATGAAAGCAATTTCCGGATAAGTAATAACCCCTCCTGCTCAGAATCAGAGACAAAATGGGTGACTCCCGATTTGGTTCCGTGAACGATTGCACCACCCAGCTGTTCGTCAGTAACAATTTCACCAGTAACTGTCTTAACCACCTTTGGGCCGGTTACAAACATATAACTGGTATCTTTGCTCATGACAATAAAGTCGGTTAAAGCAGGCGAATAGACTGCACCTCCTGCGCAAGGTCCAAAGATTGCAGAGATCTGCGGAATTACCCCTGAGGCCATGATATTTCGCTGAAAAATCTCGGCATATCCGGCCAATGCGGTAACACCTTCCTGGATACGGGCCCCACCGGAATCATTGATGCCAACGCAAGGTGCACCAACCTTCATTGCCATATCCATGACCTTACAAATCTTCTGGGCAAAAGTTTCTGAAAGTGAGCCACCAAATACTGTGAAATCCTGAGAGAAGATAAAAATTGTGCGGCCATCGATGGTACCCCTACCGGTAACAACGCCATCACTCATAAATTTAGTCTTCTCCATGCCGAAATTGGTACAGCGATGGGTAACAAACATGTCAAACTCTTCAAAGCTCCCTTCGTCGAGTAATAAGTCAATACGTTCGCGTGCGGTTAATTTACCTTTGGTGTGTTGCGCATCCACTCTTTTCGCCCCACCGCCAAGTTTGGCCTCCGCACGAAGGTCAATCAAATTTTTGATCTTGTCCTGATTGCTCATCGTACTATTAATTATATATTTAACTGTGAACTATTCACTGCAAAGTTCTGTAAGTACCCCTAAGGTTGATTTCGGATGTAAAAAGCCAATATTTAACCCTTCTGCCCCTTTCCGTGCCTGCTTATCAATCAATTGAATTCCTGCATCGCTCGCCTGTTGAAGGGCGCTGTTTACATCATCAACTGCAAAGGCAAGATGGTGAACTCCAGGACCTTTTTTCTCCAGAAATTTGCCGATTGGCCCTTCAGGATCTGTTGACTCAAGTAGTTCGATTTTTGTCTGCCCCACCTTGAAAAAGGCAGTTTTAACCTTTTGGTCTGCAACAACCTCCGTTGCATAGCATTTTGTCCCTAACAGGGTTTCGTAATAGGGAATTGCAGTTTCAAGGCTCGTAACTGCTATACCAATATGCTCAATATGTGATACATTCATATCAAATTAAATTTTTGGATATATGTTGAATAAATTTATTTCGAAACCGGAATGAATCGGTAATGGGGACCAAACCGTTCAAAGGCAGCCTTATCGAGTGCTTCATGGTGGTTTGGATGGGCAATTGAGATCAGCAATTTCGCCCTCTCCTGCAATGTTTTACCATAGAGGTTTACGGCGCCAAACTCGGTCACTACCCAGTGAATATTAGCACGGGTTGAGACAACACCTGAGCCTTCAATCAGTGTCGGGCTGATTTTAGACAACCCCTTTTCGGTTACCGAAGGCATGGCGATAATCGGCCTTCCACGGAACGAGTGACCAGCCCCACGAATAAAGTCTATCTGACCGCCAACTCCGGAATAATGTTTAATCCCGATTGAATCGGCACAAACCTGTCCGGTTAAATCGATAGCCAAAGCGGAATTAATGGCAGTTACACGGTCGAGTTTGCGAATCACTGCAACATTATTGGTATGACCAACATCCATCATGGCAACCAGCGGATTATCGTCAACAAAATCATATAATTCTTTTGAACCCATCAAAAACGAGGCAACCATCTTCCCCTTGTCTATACTTTTCATACTTCCGGTTACAATACCTTTTTCGACCAGAGGGAGGATTCCGTCAGCAAACATCTCTGTATGAACACCCAGATTTTTATGATTTCCAAGTTGGGAAAGAACAGCATTCGGAATTCCACCTATTCCCATTTGCAAACATGCCCCATCTTCTATTAAAGCTGCAACATTTTTACCGATAGCTATGTCAATATCAGACAAAGGTTCAAGTTTATGAGCATAAAGCGGAGCATCATCTTCAACAAAAATATCGATCTGATCAAGGCGGATCATTGCATCTCCCCAGGCGCGGGGAACATTGGGATTAACCAGTGCTATGACTACATCCGCACATTCAACTGCTGCCAAGGTCGCATCAACTGAGGTTCCGAGTGAAACATAGCCATGTTTGTCTGGCAGGGAAACCATAATCAATGCAACATTGACTTTCAGATACCCTTCACGGATTAATTTTTGAGTCTCACTGAGGAAAACCGGAATATAATCAGCGTAACCTGCCTGAGTTTGCTTACGCAGGTTGGCGCCAACAAAAAATTGCTGAGTATTGAAAATCCCTTCAAATTCAGGGTTTCCATATTCAACAATACCTTCAATATGAAGATGCTGAATTTTGATATCATAAAGTTCTCCGGCGCGTCCGCGCTCAACCATTGCTTTGATTAACCGGTGTGGGGTAACTGCAACGCTACTTAAATGAACCCGGTCACCAGATTTGATCACCTTAACCGCTTCTTCTGCCGTAACATACCTGACTTGCTTCATATGATAAAATAATTGATTTTAATACGCTGCTAAATTAAATATTAATACCCAACAGAAAAAGAACTTAAGCCGTTAAAATCTTATTTTTTCAAAATATCGACTAAAATATTTGAAATTTTTGATTTCAAAATAAACTCCTGATAATTGTAACCAACTATCTATGAACTTTCTTAATCTTTTGTATGTTTGCTTATTCATAATCATGATAAAATATGACAAAATACGATCTGGCTATCATAGGTAGCGGTCCGGGTGGTTTTGCTGCAACCATGAGAGCAGTTGATTTCGGAAAAAATGTCTGTCTGATTGAGGCCGGGCACATCGGAGGAACAGGAATTATGAATGGACCGCTAACCTCCAAAACTATGTGGGAGTTGTCCGTCGATTATTCAATTGCCGCAGCTGTCGACAGAGGTTATCGGGCTTCAGGATTGCAGGTCGACTATAACATGGTGAAAAAAACTGTTTTTGCTGCTGCCAAAACCAAGCAGTACCAAATGTTGTCACAGATCGAATCATTTTCAACCAATAATACGGGGGAAGGTACAATAACCTACAAGCGTGGATTCGCCAAATTTCTGGATCGAAACACCCTCCGGATTGAAGGTGAGAACGGAGCAGAAACCATTGAAGCTGAGTATATTATAATTGCCACCGGTTCAAAGCCACGCGAATTGCCCGAATTGCCGGTTGATCAGAAACAAATCTTCGACTCAGACGGGTTGCTAAATCTGGATCGGTTCCCTGAACGGATGATGATCCTGGGCTCGGGAATCATCGGTTGTGAATTTGCAACGATATTTTCGAACTTCAAACAGACTGAGGTGCACTTATTAGACAAGGCACATCGGGTAATCCCCTTTGAAGATGATGACGTGAGTGATTTTGTATCGAATAATTTAGAAAGGAACGGCGTAATAATACACCATACAGCTACATTACGCAATGTGCGAAAAGCGAAAGATCATTTGCAGGTGATTCTTGATTATGATGATGGCCACAGTCAGGTCGTGGAGGTTGATATTATTCTTGTTTCCATCGGCCGCGACGCTAACACCAAAGGTATGGGCCTTGAGAATGTAGCCATCAAACCCAATGTAAAAGGGTTTCTTCATATCAATGAGGAGTGTGCAATCGGGGATTTTAAAGGGTGTAACATCTTCGCAGCCGGGGATGTAACCGGACAAAAAGCATTATATGGCGTAGCTGAAGAACAGGGAAGATTTATCGTGGAGGCAATTTACGGAAAATCGGCCTTACCGCTGGACTACTCCTATATGCCAACGCTCATGTTTTTCAAACCTGAACTGGCATCTGTAGGGGCAAATGAGAAGATCTTAAGAGACCAGAAAATTCCTTACAAGGCGATCTACTATTCGAATGAACTGGTGAACAGGGCCATTGCGATGCGCAGTACCAAAGGATTTGTAAAGATTATCGTAAGTAACGACGGAAGTGAAAAAATCCTGGGAATGCGCGCTGCCGGACCCCAGGCTTCAGCCTTTATTGTTTCAATTGCCTATCTGATCAATTCAGATATCCGGCTTCACGAAGTTCTCCAAAGCATTCACCCTCATCCAAGTATTACAGAAGGTATTCAGGAGTGTATCCGGATTTTTTACAATCAATCGATCTATAAACCGAAAGCTTTCCCTTCGTTGATCAAGATAACTGAATGGAAACCAGAATAATGTGCCAATGTGCCAATGTGCTAATGTGCCAATGTGCTAATGGGCCAATGTGCCAATGTGCTAATGGGCCAATGTGCCAATGTGCTAATGGGCCAATGTGCCAATGTGCTAATGGGCCAATGTGCCAATGTGCTAATGGGCCAATGTGCTAATGGGCCAATGTGCTAATGGGCCAATGTGCCAATGTGCTAATGGGCCAATGTGCTAATGGGCCAATGTGCTAATGGGCCAATGTGAAAATGGGCTAATTTGAAAATGAGGTAATTAGATTTCAGTTAATCGTAACGGGTTCCGGAACAATGCTAATAATGCCAAACTCAAATAATCAATTTCCAGCGAAACGCACTCGCCGGTTGCCAGTAGCATGCAGCAAGTAGTCAGTAGCCAGTTGCCAGTAGCCGGCAGCCAGTCGCAGGTAGCCAGTTGCAGGTAGCCAATTGCAGGTAGCCAATTGCCCGCTATATTTTTTCCTTATCTTTGCCATCAGTGATAACCCTGACTTTGTCAATTAAAACATACCTCAATGATCCTCTTTTTTAAAGGAAAATCAAATCTGATTGCCGTTGATACCCATCTTGAATTATCTGCTTTCGATCTCGAAAAATTAACCTGGCTATTCGGTGAAGCTCTCTTAATTGCCCAACAGACAATCTCAGGCATCTACGTGGGACCTAGAAAAGAGATGATTACACCCTGGAGTACCAATGCCGTTGAGATTACCCAAAATATGGGGATCGTCGGAATAGTCAGAATAGAGGAATTCTTTCCCTCCGAATCAGAAAATCCCCGGCATGATCCAATGCTTCAGATTATTTATAAAGGTCTTGATCAACAAATATTTGTAATCAATCATCAACCTGAATCTATCCTCTCAATTGACGATATTGGGGCATACAGCAGCCAGGAAGGGTTAGCTTTAAGTGTGGATGAAATCAACTACCTTAATGAGGTATCTCAGAAACTTGGTCGTAAGTTAACTGACAGTGAAGTATTTGGGTTTTCACAGGTAAATTCGGAACATTGCCGCCACAAAATATTTAACGGAAATTTCATAATTGATGGCGTTGAGAAAGAGTCTACCCTATTTCAGCTGATAAAAAAAACAACCCAAACCAATCCCAATACGATACTATCAGCCTACAAAGACAACTGCTCTTTTAGCAAGGGGCCTGATTCTGAACAATTTGCCCCTAAGACTCAGGATAAACCCGATTTTTTCGAGGTAACTGACATTCAGACTGTTTTATCGCTCAAGGCAGAAACCCATAATTTCCCAACGACAGTTGAGCCGTTTAATGGCGCCGCAACTGGCACAGGTGGCGAAATCCGCGATCGCATGGCCGGAGGCAAGGGTAGCTTTCCCATTGCAGGGACAGCTGTTTATATGACCTCTTACTCAAGAAATGATGCAAAGGGCCGTTCATGGGAAGAGGCTACCGAACCCCGTCCATGGTTATACCAATCACCGGAAGAGATTTTAATCAAGGCCTCAAATGGCGCCTCTGATTTTGGGAATAAATTTGGACAGCCACTTATTAATGGCTCCTTACTTACCTTTGAGCATTTTGAGAACGATAAAAAGTTCGGATACGATAAAGTAATTATGCAAGCCGGTGGTATTGGTTATGCACGCGGGGAGGATTGCCTGAAAAGTGTTCCCGGAATTGGGGATAAGGTAGTTTTACTGGGTGGAGATAACTACCGGATCGGAATGGGTGGCGGAGCTGTTTCGTCAGTTGATACAGGTGAATTTGAGAACCATATCGAATTAAATGCGGTTCAACGAGCAAACCCCGAGATGCAGAAGCGGGCCTATAACACCATCAGGGCACTTGCTGAATCGGGAAATAACCCGATTGTTTCGATTCATGACCACGGCGCAGGGGGACATTTAAATTGTCTTTCTGAATTGGTTGAAGAGACTGGTGGGGAAATCTATATCGACCAATTACCGGTCGGAGACCCCACCCTTTCGGCCAAAGAGATTGTTGGAAATGAATCGCAGGAGAGAATGGGATTTGTTACCAGCGGCGAAAATATCGAACTGATCACCCGGATTGCAGAGCGCGAACGCTCCCCGATCTATGTGATCGGCGAAACAACGGGAAACCACAAATTCACCTTCATTAACCGAAATTCAGGGGAAAAACCGATCAATTGGGAACTTGCCTATATGTTTGGAAAACCCCCTAAAACAGTTTTGGAAGACGAATCAAAAACAGCTGCATTTTCAGCTGTTAACTATGATAAAGCACTGGTAAATAAATATATTGAGAAAATCCTGCAACTTGAATCGGTAGGGTGTAAAGATTGGCTTACCAATAAAGTTGACAGGTCGGTTACCGGCAAAATTGCCAAACAGCAATGTGCCGGAGAATTACAACTTCCTTTAAATAACCTTGGAGTTGTCGCAATTGATTATCAAGGTAAAGAGGGGATTGCCACTTCACTCGGACACGCTCCGGTTGCAGGACTTATTGACGCAGCCAACGGCTCAATCCTTTCGATTGCCGAATCGCTCACCAATATTATATGGGCTCCCCTGACTCACCAGATCAAAGGGATTTCGCTTTCAGCCAACTGGATGTGGCCTGCTAAAAACAAAGGGGAGAACTTCAGACTTTACGCTGGCGTAGAGGCAGCTTCCAAATTTGCATGTGCCCTGGGAATTAACATCCCTACCGGGAAAGACTCCCTGTCGATGACCCAGAAGTATAAAAACGATGTGGTTTACGCACCCGGTACAGTGATTATCTCAGCTTCCGGTGAAGTTTCTGATATCCGCAAAGTTGTGGAACCAGTTCTCGTATCAGACCCTTCCAAACCAATCTATTATCTTGATTTTTCAAAAGCGCCACGATCTTTAGGTGGCAGTTCTCTGGCTCAGACGTTGAGCCAACTGGGCGAAAACACCCCAACTGTTTCTGATGCAGATTATTTTATCAAAGCTTTTAATACAATACAGCAATTAATAGAAGATCAATTAATTGTATCAGGACATGATATTTCTTCAGGCGGAATTTTGACCACCTTGCTTGAGATGTGTTTTGCATCAAATAAAGGTGGAATTGAGGTAAACCTGACAGGTTTGGCAGAGTCGGACTCAGTAAAAACGTTGTTTAGCGAAAATCCGGGAATTGTCATCCAACCAAAAGATTTTATCACTTTTGAAGAATCCCTGAATGCCAACGGAATAACTTTCGTGAAGATTGGAAATCCAACAAATAGCCGTCAAATAACGGTTGTCAATGGCCCTGATAAATTTCAGTTTGATGTAGATGCTTTGCGCGATCTATGGTTCAGGCCTTCATACCTGCTTGACCGCCGTCAGAGTGGTGAGAAGCTGGCATTGGAAAGGTTTGAAAATTATAAAAAAAATGAACTTAAGTTTAATTTTGGCTCATTTACAGGTAAATTTAACGATCTGGGGATAGATCCTAAGCGTCGTCACCCTTCAGGCATAAAGGCTGCCATTATCCGCGAAAAGGGAAGTAACGGGGATCGGGAAATGGCCTGGAGTATGTACCTTGCCGGTTTTGATGTGAAAGACGTCCATATGACAGATCTGATCAGTGGGCGCGAAACGCTGGAAGAGTTAAACCTGATTGTTTTTGTCGGTGGATTCTCCAATTCAGATGTTCTCGGATCGGCAAAAGGGTGGGCAGGCGCTTTTAGATCTAACGAAAAGGCCAAAAATGCACTCGAAAATTTTTATAAGAGAAGTGACACGTTGAGTCTTGGAATCTGCAATGGTTGTCAATTAATGGTTGAACTTGACCTTGTTAATCCGGGACATAAGGAAACTATCAAAATGGAGCATAACGACTCCCATAAGTTTGAGTCATGCTTTGTTGGTGTTGACGTACTTGAAAACAGCTCTGTTATGTTTAAATCACTGGCTGGTAAAAGTCTTGGAACCTGGGTGGCACATGGTGAGGGAAAATTTGTAATGCCTTTTGCAGAAGAGAAATACCAGATACCGGCCAAGTTTTCCTATAGTAATTATCCCGGAAATCCTAACGGTTCAGATTATGATACTGCAGCGATCTGTTCGGAAGACGGGCGGCACCTGGCAATGATGCCCCATATTGAAAGGGCCATCTATCCCTGGCAGTGGGCCAATTATCCCGCTGACCGGAAAGATGATCAGGTAACGCCGTGGATTGAGGCTTTTGTTAATGCATTAAATTGGATCAGACAAAAAGTAGATTAAACCAAAGATATTTTATCCTCCCAAAGAGGGTATAATATCTTTCACATTTTTCCTCTTTATTTCACCCAAAAATCAACAACAGTCACTTTTTCAACATCTTTCCCCAAGCTGGCCCCAAACGCTTTATGAGCCGGATGAATGAGATAGGCATTGCGGTCTTTATCTGAAGTGAAAGTCAGAATGAAGCAATGGGTCAATCCCTGATTTAGTCCTTCAGGGCTGGAATTCGTTCCCCATTCAAAACCTTTAATCTCGCTGATTTGATGAGTAAGTGCAGCAAATGAAGCCTCTATTTTTTGAATAGTGGCAGGTGTGGCGCTCTCCGAAAACTTAAACATGACCACGTGACGAAGAACCTTCCCCTTTTCTGCTGCCTGGGCATTCGCAGCTGGCAAAAGGATTGAAAAAATTAGAAAAATGGCAATAATCAATCTGATTTTCATAAACTTAAGAGATTAAGGGTGAAATATTCTCAGTGTTATAACTACCTTGAATAAGATAGTTATAATTAATCTTCCTGATCCTCCAAAATATACTCTTCCCAGAAATTCAAAACTGCAGATCCTGTAAACAATTCATTATTATCCAGCAATTTTGATGCAGGTTGCCACCCTTTTTCTGATGAGAGTTCCAGGTATTTCCGGGCTACATCCTGATCTTTAATCCGGCATTCTCCTGATAAAATCAACAGGGCAAGTAAATAGGCCGCTATCTTATCGGGATCTTCCCCAACAAGCAATTCCAGAATTTCATACGCTTTTTCATAATCAACGGTACCACCCTCTCCCCTTTTCAGGTAGGTGGCCTGATTCAGTATTGCAGCTGTAATTCCCAGGTCAGCCCCTTTTTGAAACCACTCCCAGGCTGATACAGGATTTCGTTCTGAAAACTTTTTGGAAACCAGAAGAACCCCCAACGGATTATAAGCAGGTGAATAGCTGTTTTCAGCCGCACTCTGTAGGTATTGAGAGGCTTTTGTAAAATCCTGAAAACCTGTGGTTGTATAGAGTATCCTTCCCAATTCAACCCGCGCTTCATCATCGCCGGCCTCAGCAGCTTTTTCAAAACTTAAAATCGCCTTATCGACATTTTTCTGTACCCCATCCCCATTCAGGTACATATCGCCTAAATTCTTCCAGGCATCGGTAAATCCATTTTCTGCAGCTTTTGAATAAAAGTTAAATGCTTCATTCGGATCTTTTTCTATTCCTTCGCCAAAATAATACATTCCTGCAAGGTTATATTGAGCCTGAGCATAGCCACCATCAGCGGCCTTTTTAAAACAATTGAATGCTTTTTCATAATTCTTCTCACCTGCATCGCCAAAATAGTGCATTACCCCTAGATTATAAGTACCCAGGTAAAATCCGGCTTCATCGGCCATTGTATACCATTTTAAAGCTTCAGCAGGATTTGGATCAACACCTTTTCCCTGGTGATAAGCATTTCCAAGATTATTCATGGCTTCGGCAACACCAAGTCCGGCAGCCATTTCATACTGGGTGACAGCCTTGGGCAAATTTTGACTGATCCCATTGCCAGATTCATACATTACACCAAGATTAAAAACAGCTTTCGGATAGCCAGCATCAGCTGCGCGCTGGTACCATTTAAAAGCCTCATCCGAGTTTTGTGGTTTTGAAATCCCATTTTCAAAATAGACCCCAACCCGAAACATGGCGCCTGGAACTCCAAGTTCTGCAGCTTTCAGGAACCAATCAAATGCTTTTTCCTTTTCCGACCAATAGCTTAAACTTTTTTCATGGATGATTCCGATCATGTAAGCAGCCCTTGGATGGCCTGCAGTCGCAGCCCTGTTAAAATAATCTGCGGCTGACTGATTATCCTTGTTTGTGATCTCGCCGGCAAGCAATAGGCTGGCATATTTAAATTGCGCCTCCAGATTTCCTTTATCGGCAGCTCTTTTGTAATAATCGACTGAAATTTTATGATTCGATTCAACCTCATCCCCAATTTCATATTTCTGCGCCAAACGGAGCATAGCCTCAGGATTTCCGTTGACAGCAGCTTTCTTTAACCAGTCAACCCCCTCTTCGTCCGATTTTTTCAGATACAATCCGGCAATAGCATCCTGGGCGTCGGCACTCCCCTTGTCGGCAGCACGCTGGTACCAGTCTGTCGCTTCAGAATCACCTAACTCATCCAGAAGGCGACCCATCAGAAAGATAGCTTCAACATAATCGGCATGTGCCGCCTGCCGGAGAAATTCTTTTGCTTTTTCAGGATCGGTGCCGGTTCCATCCCCTTTATAATACATTTTACCAAGAACCAGTGCAACTTCGGCAGACACATTCCCCTCCAGCTTCGAAAGCCACCTAAATGCCTCCTCTGCATTCTTCTCAGTTCCCTTGCCCTCATAATTGAAGAGTCCGGCCTTTTCAAACGATGGCGTGTGGTCACAATTGGCAGCTTTCAAATACCATTCGAAAGCTTTGGTAAGCTTTACCGGAACTGTCAACCCTTGTTCAAAGATCTCTCCAACTTTGAACATAGCAGGGGCAAAACCCCCTTTTGCTGATTCGTACCAATTATCAACAGCCTCATTCATATCCTTATAGCCACCATCTCCGGTAGCCAGTAACCGGCCAATATTATATTTTGCAATGATATCTCCACGCTGAGCCCCTCGTTCGTACCATTCAAATGCTTTGTTAAGATCGAGAGATAGTCCGGTACCGTTTTCACGCATCTGACCAATATAGTCACATGCTTCAATTCCTCCGTCCCTGGCAGACTCAAGGAACCATTTTACCGACTCCTCCCTTGAAAGTATCCGATTATTCCCTTCATAATAATATTTTCCAATGAGTAATGAGGCTCCGGAAAAGCCCTTCTCCATTATCGTTTCAAAAGATGTAATAACTTGATTGATATCATTTTCATGATCAATCAGATCAAGTAACACCATAGCGGGTTTAAAACCCTCCTTTAGCGAGGAAGCTATGCGTTTTACCCCTTTCTCCTTTTTCCCTTTTTTTAAATATTCCACCCCTTTACGGAAAATCCGTGGAGCTGATTCAATTATCTGACTCATCATACTACATTCAAAATAGGGTATAAAATTAGCTTTAATGGGCTATTAACAGATATAAAACAGGTAAAATTATTAAACAAAAGTTGTTTTTCATAAGCATATTCGGTTAATTTCGTCAGATAAGTATTTAAAAAAACTAATTTTACTTCAAAATTCAACGATATGGAACCATTGGAAATTATTGGAAAATACTACAAACCAAGGTCAAAAGCATATAAGATCTTAATCAGCCACAGTAATCTGGTGACTGAAAAAGCGCTGAAAATTGCCCACAGACGTAAAGATTTAAATCCTGATCTGATCTTTATCGAGGAAGCCTCAATGGTACACGATCTGGGAATATTCAAGACGAATGCGCCTGATCTTTTTTGCTTTGGTGAATATCCATACCTCTGTCATGGTTACCTGGGATGCGAAATCCTTACTGCCGAAGGTTATCCCGAACATGGGCTGGTGTGCGAAAGGCATACCGGAGTAGGAATTACAACTGAAGAGATTATTGCCAACAAACTCCCACTGCCGTTACGCGACTTTGTACCTGTCTCTGTTGAAGAGCAGATTGTATGCTTTGCAGATAAATTCTTTTCCAAAAGCGGGGATCTGTTTCACGAGAAAACAGTCGCAGAAGTAAGAAAATCAATACAAAAATTTGGAGAAAAGAACCTGGTACGGTTTAATGAGTGGTGCGAATTATTCCTTTAATCAACTAATCAATCCCAACTGCTCCACAAAACCTTAATAGGTAACATTATCCTGATAACTCTTCTGTTTCATCAGTTTCAAATCCTTCAGTAAGGAGGAGGTTGCCCTGATCGTAAAATTGTAGCTTTGCCGGTATCCAAAAGGGATAAGATTCAGCGACATCTGCATACAATGCAAATCCCTGAAAATGTTAAACTGAGTAAAGGTTAACTGAAGTTTCTGAACATCCAGACCCGAGGAAAAACCAATTTTCCATTGTTTGGTCATGCTTATATTCCCATTAAAATCGACTGTCTGAGTTATGATGGATGCCTGTTCCGGATTAGGCTTGCTATATCTGAAACTGTAATTAAACGTGAGGTCCCATGGGACACTGAAATCGGCATATTCGGGTATATTGCCCGATTTCTGCCTGAATTTTATCTGTTCCAGTTCAGTCTTTTGTTCCGGGGTCATCTTAGCCTGCTCCTTCTCTTTCTCCTTTCCCTCCTTGGATTTGAAGGAGAGCCCAAACGATACATTTGCACTGGTCAGTCGTGCCAATTGTCCGTTTTTTGAAAATTGGAATTTATTAATCAACCGTCCATTCTGCATCTCATAAGGATCAAGTATTGCCCCAAAGTTCAGGTCAACACCGGCAACCTTGGTGCGGGCAGCAACATTGATATTCGAGAGGTTCAGGGAGTCGGCAGCAAGGTTATACGATCCGCTGATTGATAATTGGTCAAGGAGTTTAATCTTGGTAAATGCCTCTTTCGAGGTGGTGTCCTTTACATTTAATTTCTTCATCTCCAGCGTATTATTCAGGTTAAACCCAATAGAACCCGACCGCCCTGAAGGGGCAGTACCATAAAGCGCATTTTCATGATGCGGATAACGTAAACTAACTGGTCTCCCCTTTGAATCAAAATACTCAATATTCTCATATAACCCATATGAAGGAGCACCAAAATCAGGTCTAAGATTAAAACTTAGGCTCGGGGTCATTAAATGTCTGATCCCTTTAATCTTTGATTTTGGGTTTAATGGGATAAAATTCCCATAGATCTTTGTGGAGGCACCCAAACTAACAGAATAATCATAATCACGTGAAAACCCATACAATGTATCGGAGACGGCAACAGATTGGGTTGTCGGGTTAAACTTCTTCCTGACTTGCTGGGTATACCACCGCTCATTGTAGTTAAAGGATGGACTTATTGTTATATATTTCATGGCCTTAAATGAGGTACTCACAGGAATGGCATGTTTCACACCATTTCTCCAATCCTTAAGAAGCGAAGAACCAAATAGCTTACTCTCTTTGGTACTGATTGTGTTTTGAACGTCCATTGAATAACTAAGCCCGATCTTTTCGTACCATTTCTCCTTCCCTGAACGGGTTTTAAACTTAAATGGATAGATCCTTGACATATTGAATGTTACCTGCGGAAGTGTGAGGCTGATAGTGGTATCCCTGCTGTTTTGTGAATGACGCATATTCCCCGAAAGGCTGAATGGCGAGTTTTCCCATCGTTTTGAATAGGAAATACTCGATTGCTTGGTATTGGTCAGGTAGTTTTCGGTAGTTAGCGCGTTGTTCTGGTCGAATGAACTTGTCGAAAAATTCACGCTTGCACTAAAGGTCTGACTTGGATTTGATTTCGAATCCATCGAATGGGACCACGTAATGGCAAAATCATTTTCCTTGTGAAAATCAGCTAACCCCTTATCTCCATAGACGTTTTTAAAATACTGCAGGTCAAATGAACCGTTAAACTTATAACGAAGCCTGTAATTGCTATGAAATTTAATACCGCTTGATCCTTTCGAATAGAGGTCCCCTTTTAAAGCTGCATCAAAATAATCGTTTGCAGCCCAATAATACCCGAGATCTCTAAGGAAAAAACCACGATTTATTTCATCACCATAGGATGGCATAATAAAACCCGAGGAATATTTTGGAGAGTTAGGGAAAAACCCAAACGGGAGGAACACAAAATAGAGCGGAAGATCTTCAATAACAAGATAGGCCGGCCCGGTAACAATCTTCTTATTGGAGAGCACCTTCGCTTTGGTCATTTCAAGCCAAAAATGGGGATGTTCAGCATCACAGGTTGTATACCTTCCATTTCGGAGACAATAGGTCGAATCGTTCATCAGTTTGGTTCTCCCACTGTGAACAAATCCACCCTGCTGTTCAGTGACTACCCCGGTAACTATCCCTTTTTTTGTGGAAAAATTATACCTCACTTCATCGGCCTCAAACTTCTGGTCCCCTTGTTGAAAGATTGGTTTACCCGCAATAACTCCAACTGAATCGGGCATCCCTTTTGCATAAACGAGATTACTGTCCCGATTTAACTCGATATAATTGGCAGTCAGCTCAATATCTTTATATTTGACCTGAGCATTTTTATACATGAATATCTTATTGCCCGCACTTGTCTGTGACAAGGTAATATATCCATCAGCTGTATATTCAACCTCGGCATCAAATCCTGCCGGACCGCCTTCCGATTTCAGACTATCCGTTACAGCTGCCAGTCTTTGGGAAATACGAACACTGTCAGCTTTTGCAAGGGCCAGTTTACTTTTTAAATTCCGTTTTGCAACCTTCTGAATTTCAGAAACTACAGTGCCTCTATCTTCAAGCTTTTGCCCAAAAATCGACCCTTGTGCCAGGAAGAGGATTGCTCCAAATATAGATAAGAATCGCAAATCGTTCAAAACTTTTCCAAATCAAGTTAAATCTAATTTCAACGCAATAAATTGCAAGGGCAAAAGTAGAAAAACCAATTAGAGAAACTTACAACACTAAAAAATAATTTAATCTTCTATTTTTGTAATAAATAATCCATGACACTGCAAATCACAATGGAGAAAAGATATAGCAAAAGCCTCTACGGTTCGAGTCCTACTTGCAAGTTGCTTTTAATGATTGTTATTTTACTAATCATCAGCCCATTGTATGGAAAAAGAAAGGAGAACAAAGGGCTAGGAACAGTTGTGATAGATGCTGGTCACGGGGGTAAAGACCCCGGTGCAATGGTCGGAAAAGCCTGTGAAAAAGACATTGTTCTGGCTATTGCGTTAAAACTTGGTAATCTTATCAAAGAGAGAATTCCTGGCATAAAGGTCATTTATACCCGAAGTACCGATAATTTTGTCCCCCTTTTCGAACGTTCAGTAATTGCAAATAAGAATAATGCTGATCTTTTCATCTCTATTCATGCTAATTTTTGTGCTTCTCCAACCATAAAGGGGACTGAAACCTATGTTTTGGGACTACATCGGACAGAAGATAACCTCAATGTGGCAAAGAAAGAGAACAGCGTCATTTTAATGGAAAAAGATTATTCTACAAGGTACGAAGGATTTAATCCAAATCTATCTGAATCATACATCATGTTTGAGCTGATACAGGATACGAATATTGATCAAAGTGTTGAATTTGCTGGCATTCTTCAGGATTCTTTTCGGAAACATGCTCAACGGGCTAACAGAGATGTCCGGCAAGCCGGATTTCTGGTTCTTCGCGAAACGGCCATGCCATCAGTACTTATTGAAACCGGGTACCTGAGTAACAAGTCAGAGGCGAATTACCTGATGAGCGAAGTCGGAAGAAAAACTCTCGCACTCTCCATTTTTAACTCCTTTAAAGCGTATAAGGCAAAATTCGAATCACGGTTAAATCTTAAATTCACAGAAAATCTCCCAACAGAGGTGAATGATGAACCCTCTGCAACCCCGGTACCTCAGCAAACTGCCGAGATTAAAAAAATTGATACAGTTGTGCAACTAAATGTAAAAGTCAGCAAAGATCGTCATCCGGTTGTTAAAGAAATTAGGAAGCCATCACCTGATGCCGATCAGGTTACCTTTGCGATTCAAATATCTGCCTACCCCAAGAAACTTCCGCTCAACTCCAGGTTGTTTAAAGGGATAAAAAATGTTTCCGAATTCACTATTGAGGGATATCATAAATACTACTGTCTTGAAACAAAATCGTTTGCAGAAGCAAAAAAGAGCCTTGCTGCAACGAGGCTGTTAATCCCCGATGCCTTTATTATTGCTTTTAAAAACGGTCAGCCAGTTCCAATTAAGGAGATAATTAAAACCAGGTAAGTGGGTTTTCCCTTTTTTTACACCTTAATCCTTTGTATTTTCGCAAATAATTTGAAATTATCCTGAAATGAAGCTTACAAAAACATCAAAAATTGGAATTCTGGTTGTTCTTTGCCTCACCCTTTTAATCTGGGGTATTAATTTTCTCAAGGGGAGAGACATTTTCAGAACAGAAAAAGTCTTCTATGCCCGATATAAAAATGTCGGAGGTCTTACTGCAACAACCTTAGTTACCCTAAACGGTTTGAAAGTCGGATATGTCAGGGAGATCTATTTTGCCGAAGATTTATCGGGAGATTTGATTGTCAAGATTGCACTTCACAATAATTTTCCGCTTCCTTCAGGAACGTCAGCCCAAATTGCCAGCAGCGATCTTCTGGGATCTAAGGTAGTTAAACTCAATCTTGGAAAATCGGACAAATTATTACAAGCTAATGATACGCTTAAATCTCAGATGGACGTTGATATCATGCAGCAGGTCAATGAACAAATTGCACCGATAAAAGCCAAGGCTGAACGGCTAATCGAGAACCTGGATTCGATTGTATCGAAAGCATCAAAAATAATGAACGATGATTCACAGCACAATATCACTGAAAGTATCCGGCAAATCCATTCGACAATGACCAATCTGGAAAATATCTCTGCCTCATTAAACGAGGTAATCGGCGGTCAGAAGAAGAGCCTCGCTTCAACTTTCTCAAATATCGGCGAAATAACTGGAAACCTAAAGGTTAACTCAGAAAAGCTCGGCCATATAATGAATAATTTCTCCACCTTTAGTGATTCCCTGTCTAAAATGGAGATCAATAAAACCATCAAACATATCGATGGGTCAGTGGTTGATTTGAACAGAATCCTGAATAAAATAGATACTTCCAATGGTACACTTAGCCTTTTGGTCAACGATCCGAGATTATATCAAAATATCAATTATTCAACCGAGAATCTCAATCGTCTGCTTGTCGATTTCCGACTAAATCCGAAAAGATATGTTCATTTCTCGGCATTGGACTTTGGCCGAAAAATCAACATTGTCACCCCATCTGATGCGCAATTAGCTGATTCTGTTACCTTTAAAGTTCAGCTATTCGCCTCCCCGTCTCCTGTAACGCTAACATCCCCTATATTTAAAGGGATTGAAGAGGTTTTTGAAACAAAATCAGGAGACATCTATTACTATTCTACAGCACAATATTCATCCTACGATAAAGTTAGAATGATTCTAAATAAGGTGCAAGGTGCTTTTCCTGAGGCCATTTTAAAATGTTTCAAAAATGGAAAAGAAATTAGTTTGAAAAATGGTTTAAAATTGAATAAAAAATAATTTTTACCATTTTATTTTTGCTTACTTTTAACCAAACGGAAAGTAACAATTAATCTGCTTTCCTTATCCAATCTCAAGCATTCAATTCTTAAAAAGTTTGTCAGAATTAATTTTCTGCAAAACACATAGAATCAATTGCTTGCAAATTAATTAAATGTATATATCTGATAATCAGATTCTTGCGTTTTTATTAAAAATTATTGGGAGTCAATAAACTGAGGATTAAAAGCATGGAATTATGCAAGAATAAAGACAGTTTTTTTCCTGCTAAATTTATTGAAGCTTTGCAGTTGAAGAAATAAAAATGAAGTTCAAATATTACAAGAGCCTAAATCTTAAATGAACAGAGATCATCAAAATATCTGGGAAAATTGTCTGAGGATTATTAAAGACAATGTGCCTTTTATAAGCTACCGAACCTGGTTTGAACCAATTGTTCCCATTAAGCTGGATAACGATATTCTTACTATTCAGGTTCCAAGTCCATTTTTTTACGAGTATCTTGAGGAGCAGTATATTGATATTCTCAGGAAAACGTTAAGAAAAGAACTTGGAGCAGGTGCAAAACTGGAATACAGTGTTGTTGTCGATAATAATCTCAATGCCAATAATAAGCCATATACAGTAAAGATTCCTACAAATCAAAATAACAATTTAAAAAACAGACCTATAACAGCCTCATCTTTCCATGATGATAGTACAATCAAGAATCCATTTGTAATTCCAGGAATTCAGAAACTAAATATTGATCCTCAGCTAAAACAAGACAACACATTCGATAATTTCATTGAAGGTGAATGCAACAGGCTGGCACGCAGTGCAAGTTATGCTGTAGCTCAAAAACCGGGAGGGACAGCATTCAATCCGTTAATGTTGTATGGAAATAACGGGCTTGGTAAAACACACCTCGCACAGGCGATAGGAATAGAAGTTAAGGAGAGATTTCCGGAAAAGATTGTCTTATATGTAAATGCCAATAAATTTCAGACCCAGTTTTCGGAGGCCACACGAAACAACAATCGGAATGACTTTCTCCATTTCTATCAGATGATTGATGTATTAATCATTGATGATGTTCAGGAATTTGCCGGGAAAGAGAAAACCCAGGAGACATTTTTTCACATCTTTAATCACCTTCATCAAACCGGAAAACAGCTCATACTGACCTCCGACAAGCCACCTATTGAATTAAAGGGGCTCGAACAACGCTTACTTTCCCGTTTTAAATGGGGCCTTACAGCCGACCTGCAGGTTCCCGATTTTGAAACACGCATGAATATTCTTCGGAAGAAAATTTACAAAGACGGGATTGTAATTCCTGAAGAGGTCCTTGAATATATTGCGTCTCATATCACCAGTAATGTCCGCGAACTTGAAGGGGCATTAATCTCCTTATTAGCGCAGGCGACTCTCAACAAGAAGGAGATCAATGTTGATCTGGCGATAAAAATGATTAATAAGTTGGTAAAATGCTCTGTCAAAGAGATTACCATCGATTATATTGCTAAAACTGTTTGCGACTATTTTAATTTACCTGTCGATTCCCTGGGTATTAAGACGCGTAAACGGGAGACCGTTCAGGCCCGGCAAATTGCGATGTATTTCTCTAAAAGTATGACCAAATCATCACTTGCTACGATTGGATCTCAAATAGGGGGAAAAGATCATGCCACGGTGCTTCATGCATGTCGTACTGTTGCCAATCTGAAAGATACCGACAAAAATTTCAAAGTCTACCTTGACGAAATAGAAAACAGATTAAAGTATTAAATATTTAATTAAAAGCAGGCTCATTAGTCTGCTTTTTTTTCAGATTTTTTTAGAATCTGAAAGTACCTAACAACGTTTTCCGGTTATATGGAATACACCGATACCTATAAAACGATTAAGGCATCCTCTGAAGGGATCTATAAAGAGAAGGGGAGTAAATTTATTGCCTATGCCTTTCCGGTATCGGGGGAACAACAAATTAAAGAGCATATCCAAAAGGTAAAAAAAGAACATCACAGTGCAAGGCATCATTGCTTTGCGTGGCGTCTTGGAGCCGACAACCAGTTTTTCCGCTTAAATGATGACGGCGAACCTTCCGGAACAGCAGGACGCCCAATTCTCGGCCAGATCCAGCAGAACGAGTTGACCGATATTCTGGTCATTGTAGTACGATATTTTGGCGGAGTACTTCTGGGAACAAGTGGCCTGACCAATGCCTACAAACAGGCCGCCTCAGAAGCGCTTAGCAATGCCATGAAGATTGAAAAAATTGTTGAGTCGGTCATTGATATTAATTTTAATTACCTGGCCATGAATGACCTCATGACACTAATAAAAGAGTATGAACTTGAAACCATAGAGAGCAAATATGATCTCTCCTGCGAGCTAAAGGTTATGGTCAGAAAAGATCTGATACCAACAGTGATAGAGAAACTTGAAAAAATTGACAACCTTGAAGCAAAAATAATTGGAAATAACTAGTACAATGTCCTTACTCAAAAACGGCTGAATTTTATATATTTGTAAGAAACACAAAATAATACACTCATGAACGCCAAAAGTCTCATTTCAATCACAGACTTCACGAAAGAGGAGTACCTTAAAATAATGCATCTCGCAGAAGATTTTGAGGCCAATCCCAATCAGAAGCTGCTTCAGGGTAAAGTTATTGCCACACTTTTTTTCGAACCTTCTACGCGTACACGATTAAGTTTCGAGACTGCCATCAACAGGCTTGGTGGAAAAATAATCGGTTTTTCAGATTCATCCTCCTCCAGCGTTTCGAAGGGAGAAACCCTGCACGACACCATTAAAATGGTGAGCAATTATGCAGATATGATTATTATGCGCCATCCGATGGAAGGGAGTGCCCGATATGCTTCTGAGGTTTCGAGTGTTCCGGTAATAAATGCAGGGGATGGTTCAAATCAGCACCCCTCGCAAACATTACTGGATATGTATTCAATAATTAAAACGCAGGGGAGTCTGGATAATATAAATCTATTTTTGGTAGGGGATCTCAAATACGGTCGTACTGTTCACAGTCTGTTGATGGCCATGCTTCAATTTGAAAACCCGATTTTTAATTTCATAGCACCACCTGAGCTTGCCTTACCCAATGAATATAAAATTCACCTGACATCCAAAGGGATCCGCTACTTTGAACATGCTGAATTTACCGATATCATTAATGCAGCGGACATCATTTATATGACGCGTGTACAAAAGGAGAGATTTATTGATCCTGTTGAATATGAGAAAGTTAAAAATGTCTATATCCTTCGGAACGAGATGTTGAAAGATACGAAGGAGAACATGCGGATTCTTCATCCCCTGCCACGGATTAACGAAATTCATACCGATGTGGATAGTAATCCTAAGGCCTATTACTTTACCCAGGCAAAAAACGGAGTGTTTACCCGTATGGCCATTATTGCCCATTTATTAAACCTCAAATAAATTTTCACCTCTTTGTTATGGAAAAACATCTCCAGGTAAGCGCCATAAAAGATGGCACAGTGATTGACCACATTCCAACAAAAGCACTTTTTAAGGTGATAAAAATCCTTAAATTAGAGGAGTGCATCCAGATGGTAACATTTGGGAACAATCTGGACAGCAAAGCAATGGGAACAAAGGCAATCATAAAGATAGCCAACAGGTTCTTTGCTGATGAAGAGGTAAATAAAATTGCACTTGTAGCGCCCAACGCCAAATTAAATACCATCCGTGATTATGAAGTAATCGAAAAACGGGTTGTTGATACGCCGAAAGAGATCATAGGAATTGTCAGTTGTTTTAACCCGGTATGCATTACCAATGCCGAAAAAATCACAACACGGTTTGAGGTAATCTCCAACAAACCTATTGCGATGAAATGTTTCTATTGTGAAAAAATAACAAATGAGAATGAGATGTTATTTTACTGATATTCAATTTATTTGTTAAACTCAACAGAATTATTCTCCATTTTACAACCTTCCTTAATCGCAATGAAACCCAATTATTCCAAACTTATTCAGGAAATAGAAACCTTCATGGACTCTGGTATTTCGCGTAATGAAATCCTTTTGAACACCTGTATTTTACTTAAGGATGAAGTATTTCATTATGACTGGGTTGGATTTTATCTCCTTGACGCGGATAAAACTGTACTGATTTTGGGACCCTATTGTGGAAAACAGACTGAGCATACCAGAATTCCGGTCGGGCAGGGAGTATGCGGACAGGTAGCAGAGAGTCTGAAGCTGAAAATCGTTCAGGATGTTACGAAAGAAGGAAATTACATCGCTTGCAGCCTGGATGTCCAGAGTGAAATCGTGGTGCCAATACTTAAAAATGGTCTGTTTAGAGCTGAGATAGATATCGATTCACACTCGCCCGCTCCATTTACTGTTGACGATGAAAGTTTTTTGTCAAAAGTATGTGAGAAACTCTCCACACTATTCTGATTCTGTTTATCGGATTCTATCGACAGATCTTACAAGTAATTCATCTTTCCTAATTGCCCTGATTGCCAAATAAATTAAAATGGCAGCTATGACAGGAAAAACCAAATAAACAGTAAATGCATAGGTACCTGACAACTGTTTTGCTACCGACCATATCTTTAAATAGATCAGCCCGGTAATTATAAGACTTACAATACTGTCAATAATTGAAAGCCTGATTTGCATTTTTCTGTTTTTGAACAAAAAAATGGTAGCAACCAATAGGATCATGCTTACCCCCCAAATCAACAGGATTAACCAGTTAAACGGAAAAAGTTCAGGTTTATTGATACCTTCAGGATTGATTCCCAGCAAATCTGCACGATATATGGCTCCATCTTTTACAGCGATTTGTGCGAAAGGGACAAAAAACAGTGCTCCAAGTAATATTGCAGCAATCAACAGGTAAAGAGTTTGAATTCTTTGAATCATCGTTATTTAAATTTTATACAAAAATATCAAAAACAATTAATTTCACCCTGTTTTGCTTATGTCTATAATTTTAAATAGCTTTGGATAAAACAAGGTAAAAGATAAGTATAACAATCGAATTTATTTGTCAGAGACCAATTAGGATGAACGTCAAATGAATTCTGTCAGGTTTGAAAAAATGAAAAAATGAAAAATACAATTGCCTCTTCCGAGTTACTGTTGAATTCCGATGGATCAATCTATCATTTACATCTGAAACCGGGTCAGATTGCGAAGGATATCATTCTGGTCGGCGATCAGGACCGGGTTGATCTAATTGCTGAATTTTTTGACACAATCGAATTCAAAATTCAAAACCGGGAATTTGTAACAGTTACAGGCGCTTACAAGGGGAAAAGAATCTCTGTTGTTTCCACAGGTATAGGGACTGATAATATTGATATTGTGATTAATGAGCTGGACGCACTGGTTAATATTGATCTGAAGACCCGGGAGATCAAATCCGAATTAACAAGTTTAAACTTTATACGAATAGGAACCTCCGGAGCCTTGCAGAGGGATATTCCTGTTGATTCCTTCCTTGTGTCGGACAAGGCCATCGGATTCGACGGATTGTTGAATTTTTATGCCAGACGTGAAGAGATTTCAGATCCCGATTTTGAAAACGCATTTAAACATTATACAAACTGGAATCCCCAATTGGCATCACCCTATGTGGTATCCTGTAGTACAAATCTTCGTAGCAGAATTATTGATGATGAGTTCATTACAGGAATAACCATATCTGCTCCGGGATTTTACGGACCTCAGGGGCGGGAACTGCGATTAAGTATTGCCGACAAAACCATTAATTCCAGGATTGAATCGTTCCGTTATAACAAGTTAAAGATTACTAATTATGAGATGGAGTGCTCTGCTATATACGGACTCGGTACATTGCTTGGA
Source organism: uncultured Bacteroidia bacterium (assembly GCA_903904515.1). Taxonomy (GTDB): domain Bacteria; phylum Bacteroidota; class Bacteroidia; order Bacteroidales; family Prolixibacteraceae; genus JAAFHB01. The sequence continues at coordinate 37,008 of CAIVCR010000049.1, read as the reverse complement.
CATCAGTCGCTCACTGTTTGTATTATTATTGCCAACCGGATTACGCTTCAGGCGAGCATCGATTACAGACCCTTAATCATGCGTCTGGCAAAAAAAATCCTTGATAAGCTGACTCAATAGCATGGAAAACAATTTCAATATCGATACTTTACTGGCCTTAATTGATGATCGTGATGAGGAGGTTTATGTGGCTGTAAAGGAAAAACTTCTGGAGTCGGGACCTGCTATTTTACCGGTTTTAGAGTATGCGTTAAGTTCTTCCATCAGTTTACTCCAGCATGAAAGACTTGAAATAATCATTAATGAACTCAAATTAGTCAAACTGGTTGATAAAACTGCTCTTTGGGCTAATTCTGAGCAGAAGACCTTGCTGGAAGGGTGGATACTTGCCAGCACAATACACTACCCGGCAATTGTTGCTGATAAAATTGAACTCCTTATTCAGAAAATAACCCGCGATATCTGGTTAGAGCTAAATGACGCATTTACTTCGCTCGAAAAGGTTTCATTAATCAATCATCTTTTTTTTGATATTTACCATTTCGAATTGAACACCGCTGATAGTAATGCACCTGAAAATTGTCTGATCAATAATTTATTGGTTTCACGAAAGGGGAATCTTGTTTCCCTTTCGACGCTCTATTGCATTATTGCTCAACGATTGGAAATTCCCATTCACCCGATCGCTGTGGGTCAATACCTTATTCTGGGATATTATGGACCACAAATCTCCAAAGAAGTATACGGAGAGAATGCTGATCCATATTTATTTTATATAAACATGGAACATAAAGGGGCAATTATTGGTGCCAAGGAGTTGGAATATGTGGTTCATGAAAATAAGGAAATTCTTGAAAATGCAGCCCCAATTAGTGAAGGGGCGCTGATTAAGCGGCTCTTGCGCGTTCTTAGGCAATGTTACCAGACGAACGGAAATATTGATAAAGTGCAGGTTACCAGCAAATTATTAGAGAAGTTAAGCAAGTATTAAGCACAAAAAAGGGGCCCTAAAGCCCCTTTTTGCATGAAACTATAAGATTTCTATTTAGCGTAACTTACGGCACGGGTTTCACGAATAACCGTGATTTTAACCTGTCCGGGATAAGTCATCTCATCCTGAATTTTCTTGGCAATATCATAAGAGAGATTTTCAGCTTCAGTATCGGTCATTTTATCACTTCCTACTATCACCCGTAATTCGCGTCCGGCCTGGATAGCATAGGTTTTAGTAACGCCGGGGTATGAGAGCGCCATATTTTCAAGATCGTTCAATCTTTTAATATACGATTCTACCGCTTCACGTCTGGCACCTGGCCGTGCACCCGAGATTGCATCACAAGCCTGAACAATTGGGGCAATCAGGGTTTCCATTTCAACCTCATCGTGGTGAGATCCGATGGCATTACAAATATCTGGTTTCTCCTTAAATTTTTCGGCAAGTTTCATACCCAGGATAGCATGTGGTAATTCTGGTTCATCATCGGGAACCTTACCAATATCATGCAATAGTCCGGCACGTTTGGCACGTTTGGGATTAAGTCCAAGTTCAGCTGCCATGATGGCACAAAGATTGGCCGTCTCGCGCGAGTGCTGTAATAGATTTTGGCCGTAGGAGCTACGGTATTTCATTTTCCCGATCATCCGAATCAGTTCAGGATGCAAGCCGTGAACACCAAGGTCGATGGTTGTCCGCTTACCCGTTTCGATGATCTCCTCTTCAATCTGCTTTTTAACTTTATTAACCACCTCTTCAATGCGGGCCGGGTGGATTCGTCCGTCTGTTACAAGCTGGTGAAGAGCCAGCCTTGCGATCTCACGCCTAACCGGATCAAATGCCGAAAGGACGATTGCCTCAGGGGTGTCATCCACAATTATCTCGACTCCGGTTGCTGCTTCCAATGCGCGGATATTTCTCCCTTCACGTCCAATAATGCGCCCTTTTATTTCATCACTTTCGATATGAAAAACGGTCACTGAATTTTCAATGGCAGTCTCCGATGCAACACGCTGGATTGATTTGACAATGATTTTTTTAGCCTCTTTATTTGCGTTCATTTTCGCTTCATCCATAATCTCCTGAATGAACGACATCGCCTCTGTTTTGGCCTCGTTTTTCAAGGAGTCAATCAGCTGCGATTTTGCCTCATCGGCAGAGATCCCGGATAAAGCTTCAAGTTGCTGAATCTGCTGTTTCCGAATCTTGGCCATCTCCTCCTCCTTTTGTTCAACCAGTTCAAGTTGAATATTGAGGTTCTCACGGATGGTTTCAATCTCCCTTTCAGAAATTTCCAATTCCTTGATGCTGTGTTGCAGCTCCTCTTTTCGCTGAAGATAAATAGTTTCCTTTTGTTTCAGTTTATTCTCTGAACTGGAAATTCTGAGATTACGCTCATTAATGTAGGTCTCATGCTCAGATTTTAACTGAATAAATTTCTCTCTGGCCTGAAGCATCTTTTTCTCTTTGAGCATCTCCGCCTGCACTTCGGCGTCAGCCAGCAACTTTTGCTTACTGTTTTTCAGTATCCATTCCCACAGAAAATAGGAAGCTGTACCCCCTATTAAAAGCGTAATGATCCCCGTGATTAATATTTCCATTTGTACTTTACAATTAAGGTTTAATAAAAAAAATACCGCATGCTCAAATTACTGCTCTTCAGAACAATCTGAATAGTCGAAGTAATTTAAAGATGCGGGTTTATTTAGAATTTATAATCTAATTTTCCTTCTCAAGAAATTCACAAAGAAAATCGTTCATCACTTCCAGCTCATCTACCAATGGTGCTATATCTATCCGCTTTTCAGTGTCAAATTTTTGAATTACAAATTGCAATGTTGCCATTGCCAGGCAATCCTGAAAATCTTTGCCAGCATATTTCTGCTTATACTGAACCACCTTTTCGTTGATAATTTTCGCAGCTTTCCGAATATCTTCCTCCTCCTTGCGATCAACTCTCAAAGGGTACAAACGGTCAGCTATATTGATATTAATCGAAAGTTTATCATCCATAGCATTGTCTATTACTTATTTAACAGAGCAATACAATTGTCTATTTCCCGCACTATTCTGTTTAACTTCAATTTGGCTCCGTGCGAATCTTCATCAGCACCAAGCAATGATTTTGAAAACTTCAGATTTTCAACCTGCTTAACTAATTCTTCATTGGTTACAGCGAGTAACCTGATCTGCTCTTTCATCTGCGATTTCTCTTCCAAAAAGAGCTGTTTTTCTCTTTTCAAACGCATATAAAGTTCAATCAGTTTATCAAGTTTACCTTTAAACTCCCCCAATAAAACAGTTTCACGCTCTGTCATATCTTTTGTTTACAGAGCAAAGTTAACATTTAAATCATATTTCAAAACCATCCCACTTATTAAAATGTTCAGTATACCATTAAAAAGTTTATTATTTTAGCCAAATCATTGAAAATAGTCAAATAATGCGGTTTTTTTTATCCATTTTCCTTCTAATCATTTGCTTCATAAGTGAGACTGATGGTCAGAAAATTCCCGAAAACCTGCCCCTTACCTCTCCTATTAAACCCCCTTTCTTTTTTGCTGGCGATTTCGGAGAGTTAAGGCCCTCGCATTTCCACTCAGGTCTTGATTTCAGGACACAAGGGAAGACCGGACTCCCGGTTTATGCGGTGAAGGATGGGTATATTTCAAGGATTGGCATCTCCCCTACCGGATATGGAAATGCCTTATATATGAGCCATCCGGATGGGACAACCTCCGTTTATGGTCATCTGGAAAAGTTCCACTCAAAGATTCAGCGCTACCTCAAATCAAAGCAATACGATCACGAAACTTTCCAGATAAATCTAACCCCCTCTTCCGGTGAATTTGAGTTTAGCAAGGGTGAAATCATTGCATGGTCGGGAAATACAGGCAGCTCAGGAGGGCCCCATCTCCATTTTGAAATCAGGGATACAAAATCTGAAAGGGCATTTAACCCCCTATTTATCCTTCCGGGGATTACTGACAACAGCGCTCCTAAGATTATTGCCTTAAATGTATATCCGTTGGGCGAAAACAGCTCTGCAGGCCATGACCGGAACAAAAAAAGATTTGAAGCGGTTACTGTCCCCGGTGGATACAGATTGAAAAACAATGCCCCCATTGAAGTTTATGGCAAAATTGGTTTTGGTATCCAGGCCGAGGATTTCTTCAATGCGACCGGACTGAAGTGCGGTATTTATTCGGCAACGTTATTTTGTGACAAGAGAGAGCTCTTTGGGTTTAAAATGGACAATTTCGCATTTGCCGATTCACGATACGCCAATGCGCAGGCCGATTACGAAGAACATCTTCTGTCGAATCGCTGGATTGAGCGGTTATTCAGACTACCAGGAAATTTACTCGATATCTATTATCCGCCCAACAGCAATGGGATCTTAAATCTCGAGGACGGGAAAAGCCATGAATTTGAAATTATCGTAAGCGACGCCTTTAAAAACAAAGCTATTCTGAAATTTCGGACCGTTTCAAAGAAATCTCCCCAACCGGTAAAAAGTAACCCTTTTACGAAAGAGTTTTTTTATGATCAGGCGAACACCTTTGAAAACGACAAGATCCGGATCGATATCCCGAAAGGTGCTCTCTATGACAATTTGAAATTTTTATGGAGAATATCTCCTTCACCAGCCGGATGCTATGCTGAACTTCACCAGGTGCACTCCAAATTTATACCAATTCATATCCCTTACTCACTATCGATTAAGTGCCGTGAAATTCCGGACAATTTAAAAAGCAAAACACTAATAGTTAATATTGACCCTAAAAAAGGTGGTAAAACAGCTGTGGGAGGCGAATATTCAAGGGGATGGATTACGGCAAAAACGACCAGCATGGGTGACTTTTCAGTTGCTGTTGACCAAACGCCACCTGTAATTACACCACTAAGCATCAGGGAAAACAAAATACTAACTGATCCTTTAAAAGTTAAATTTCACATTTCAGACAACCTGTCAGGAATAAAATCTTACCGCGGAGAAATTGACGGGAAATGGATACTTTTCGAATTTGATGAGAAAACCGGTACCCTAATCTATTTTTTTGATAAAGAGCGGATGGTGTTTGGCAAATCACATTTACTCAGATTAGTCGTTACAGACAATAAGGAGAACAGTTCAGAATATAAAGCAATAATATATAAATGAGCACTTTAGCCATAGGCATCATGTCGGGAACTTCACTGGACGGAATTGATATCGCCCTTTGCCGGTTTTCTGTATCCGAAAGCAGATGGGATTATGATATAGTTGATGCCCAAACTGTCGGATATTCACCCTATTGGATTGATAAACTCCGCAATGCACAACTTTTGAGTGCCGAAGAATTTTTAGTGCTTCACAATGAATACGGACTATATATCGGTGAACTAATACTTGAATTTCTACGTGGGAAAGAGCACCCTGAATTGGTAGCCTCTCACGGGCATACAATTTTTCATCAGCCAGAAAAAAAATTCACCTTTCAGCTTGGCAACGGGGCTTCCATTGCATCCAAAACCGGAATCTCAACCGTCAGTGATTTCAGGACCTTCAACGTTGCCTTAGGCGGTCAGGGAGCTCCACTGGTTCCGGTAGGCGATCATTTGCTCTTCCCTGAATTCGGCTACTGCCTGAATATTGGCGGGTTTGCAAATATTTCTTTCTGCAAATCAGGCAAACGTATCGCATTCGATATCTGCCCTGCAAATATTCTGCTCAATGAACTGGCCCAGCGTGTGGGTCTGCCTTACGATAAAGAAGGGCAATTAGGGGCTTCAGGAATAATCGACCAATCATTACTCCAAAAATTAAACGCACTGGATTATTATACCAAAACCTATCCGAAATCCCTGGGTAGAGAATGGCTGGACCAACTAGTTAAACCCCTTTTATTTGCTTCAGGCAGCTCAATTGAAGATCAGGCTGCCACAATTTATGAGCACATTGCCGATCAGATATCACGCGTGGCAGCAGATGGAAAAACGATACTAGCCACAGGAGGGGGAGCTAATAATACCTATTTAATCAACAAGATAGCCCAAAAAACCTCAGGCCGGATTATACTTCCTGATCAAAAATTAATCGATTTCAAGGAAGCATTGATTTTCGCTTTTCTGGGAGTGCTGGCCTATCACGGGCAGATAAATGTTTATGCATCTGCAACAGGTTCAGCGGTTGACCACATTGGCGGCTTGGTTTACCGGATTGAAAAGTAATGACAAAACTCATAAAAAAAAAGGCCATTCCGCTGGCTGTAAAATTTCTAACTGCTACAATTTTCCTATTTTTGTCGAAATGGTAATAATACACTTCCCCATGTTAAAAAACAGACTCTTATTTTTATTCCTGATCCTGGTAACGCTTCAGATTTCTCCAGCGAATGGCTGTACCAATTTTCTGATATCCAAAGGAGCTACAAAAGATGGCTCTGCGATGATCACTTACGCTGCCGATTCACATACACTTTATGGAGAGCTCTATTTCTGGCCGGCAGCCGATTATCCGGAGGGTGCGATGCTCGATATTTACGAATGGGATACCGGTAAATTCTTGGGAAAGATTCCTCAGGTTAGACATACCTGGCAGGTGAGCGGAAATATGAATGAAAACCAGGTAGCAATTGGTGAGACTACTTATGGCGGAAGAAAAGAGTTGTTTACCCAAAAAGAGGCCATAATTGATTATGGGAGTTTAATATACATCGCATTACAACGTTCAAAGAGTGCACGTGAGGCCATTATGGTCATGACCGATCTGGTTAAAAATTACGGTTATGCATCCGAAGGTGAATCTTTTTCAATTTGCGATCCTAATGAGGTGTGGATCCTGGAAATGATCGGAAAAGGGGAAGGACAAAAAGGGGCTGTATGGGTTGCCATGCGTGTTCCTGACGGATATATTTCGGGCCATGCCAATCAGGCAAGAATTACCCGTTTCCCCCTTAATGACCCCAAAAATTGTCTCTATGCATCTGACGTTATCTCATTTGCCCGTGAAAAAGGGTGGTTTGACGGGAAAAACAATGATTTTAGCTTTTCAGACACCTATGCTCCTGTTACATTTAGCTCAGCCCGCTTTTGCGAAGCCCGTGTCTGGGCAGGTTTTAATAAAGTGAATAAACAGATGAAGCAATATGAAAATTATGCATTGGGAAAAGTTACCTATGATGAGAAAAAATATGCGACCAACAGGATGCCCCTCTGGGTTAAACCCGATTCATTGCTTTCTGTAAAAGATGTAATGAATCTAATGAGAGATCATTACGAAGGAACAGCCCTTGATATGACTAAAGATTTAGGAGCTGGCCCTTATGGATCACCGTATCGCTGGCGCCCGATGGAATGGAAAGTTGATTCCGTTAGTTATGTTCACGAACGAGCGATTTCTACGCAGCAAACAGGTTTCTCATTCGTAGCGCAATGTCGTTCATATCTGCCAAACCCAATTGGAGGAATTCTGTGGTTTGGTCTGGATGATACGTTTATGACCTGCTATATGCCTATCTATTGCGGAATTAAGCAAGTCCCAAATTCTTTAAAAGTTGGGGATGGCGATATGCTTACCTGGTCCGATAATTCAGCTTTCTGGGTCTTTAATCAGGTATCAAATTTATGCTATTCACGGTATAACGATATGATTGTCGACCTTCAAAAGGTTCAGTCGCAACTTGAAAATAAGTTTTTCAGCTTCACTCCTGTTGTTGATCAGGCTGCCTTAACGTTATGGAATAAAGGAGATAAAGATCTGGCAACCCAATTTTTAACCGAATACTCTGTCAATCAGGTTGAAAGTTCCGTTAAGCGATGGAGAGAGCTGGGTCATTATCTGCTGATTAAATACAAGGACGGAAATGTTATGACCGAAAAAAACGGAGAATTTAAACGGAACGAATCCGGGAAATTACCAGAAACGCCTCTTCATCCTGCCTATCCCGAATGGTGGTACCGGAAAATTATCGAAAATAATAAAGACCACTTTAAGGCGCAGTAATAATTTTCAGCATACGAATTTCTGTTGCAAACAGATAAACTTTGATGCATTAGAAAAAACCTGCACTTTTTTAAGCTGAATGAAACAAAAGGCCCGATGAATTCAAGGATTCAACCGGGCTTTTTGTTATTTAGTACATAAAATTGTTAACTTGGGTTATTTATTGTTTTACTAACGCTGCCAAATGGGACGTTATTCAATCCTTTAATTATTAAACAATTTAATATGATGACATTTAAATCAATCCTTAGAACGATAGTTATAATGCAATCCATGGCCATAAGCCTCAGCTCACTGGCAAAAAACAAGGAGCAGCCTTACCTGCGCGACGGCGTATCGTTTTCGGTTCCGGCAGGGTGGAAAACAATTGCCAATGATTCGATTGGTGATAATGCCTACTACTTTTCAGCTGAAAGAGTGGGGAAACTGGCTACTGGTGTGATTACTGTTGCCTGGGTTAATAAGATTGAAGATCCCGATAAGATGATTGAGATTCATCAGCAAAGTATGAAGTCGGCAAATATTTACCGAAATCCGGGAATTGAGTTTAGTGCAATTGAAAATGAAATATTCGCCGCATTAAAAGTCAGAAGTTGCCATTATATAACCTTTGTAAACGAGCAAAAACTTGAAGGCACCATCTATTGTTTTAATAGTTCAGATAAAACGATAACATTTTTTTTACAAAGTGGACTCAATGACCACAAGCTAAATCAAAAAGCCTTTGAACTCCTGCGATCCACTTTTAATTGCAGAGATTAATCAGAAAGCCTTTATTTATTCAATTATTTAGAAAATAGGATTTGGAAATAAAAAGAGGAATAGTTAACATTACCCTATTGTAGATTTTATCCGTTTGATTAGATCTTATATAAGGGCGAATTAACAAATTCGTTTAATGGGATTGAAAGGGCGAAGCTGTAAGTCCTGATAAACAAATATTTAAGAAAGCAAACCAGATTTATCCCGATAAAAACCACTGCTATTAAAGGTACTCCCCGAAAATCATAAATAGTAAATATTTCGATAAGTATGTCTTTTTTCGATTAATATATTTACAAATCCTCCCGGTATTAGGTCCTGATTTGTAAAATAAATTGCTTTAAATCTATTTATTCCCTTTAAAACAGTACTAAAACACCCCTTTATTTAATTAAATATTCCTCCTTAATTTTATTTTATCCTAAATATTCAAAGGTATGAGGCACAAGATTTTAATTATCGATGATGAAAAAAGTATTCGTATGTTACTCGAAAATTTTCTCTCAAAAAATTATGACATCGTAAGTAAAAGCGATGGTATTGAAGCACTTGAATGGCTGGAGGGGAACTTACCGGATTTAATTATATGCGATTTGCAAATGCCGAACATGGATGGATATGTTTTTGTTGAAAAAGTCAGGCAGAGAGGATTCACCAAACATACTCCCGTGATTATGTTATCTGGAGTTGAAAGTAGCAAAGAACGGATTAAGTGTTACAGGCTTGGTGCGCAGGATTTCCTGGCAAAGCCTTTTAATCCGGAGGAATTGGGTGAACTGATTTCCAAAAACCTGTTTCCGGTTCATTATGCCTTGAAATGGTAGCCACGCCAATTAAAATTGGATCGAATACTTTTTGAACCTATAGAACTAAGTTTTACTATGGAAAATTTACTGAATATTCTTTATATTGGCCGCTCTACCGAAGGGATTAATGAATTGCGCTCTCACACTGAAGTTTCTGTCGTACATAAATCAAATACCCTTGAAGCTGTTAATTATCTCAAATCGGGAAACAAACCTGATGCTGTTATTTCAGAGATCTATTTATCGGGTGGAGACGGCATTGAAATGCACAAATGGATCCGTGAAAGACCCGAATTCGATCGGCTAGCTTTTATACTTATTTCCTATGAATTTAAGGATGAGTTATTTAGAACAGCTTTTAACCAAAGAATTGACGACTTTTTTGTCCTTCCGTTAGCGTCAGCCGAGAGTATCGTGGGACGAATTCGATTTTTGGTCGAATACAGAAATAAATATTCATTAGTATCCTACGTAAATACAGACAATCAGGATATTAAATATTCAATGCCCCTTTCCAAACGGCTGTTTGATCTGCTGGTTGCATTCTCTGCCTTACTCGTTCTCTCTCCAATTCTGCTGATTATTGTCATTGCAATCAGACTTGAATCAAAAGGAAAGGTTTATTATATTTCAAAAAGGGTTGGGCGTGAGCCATTTGATTTTTACAAATTACGTTCCATGCGTGTGGGTGCAGATAAGGAATTGAATAAACTTGCAAAAGATAAGAACCAATATTCAATCAACTCGCTGCAATCTGAAATTGATTTTTCAAAACCATGTCCGGTTTGTGCAAAACTAAACAATGGCAAAACATGTTCCCCTGTTTTGCATATTGGTCCTCACAATATTTGCGATTACTGGTACACTACTCAAAAAAGGGAAGTGGCCAAATCTAAATCGGCATTTATCAAGATTTCTGATGATCCACGAATCACCAGGGTTGGAAAATTTATCCGCAATACGAGTATCGATGAACTTCCACAACTGATCAATGTCATTAAGGGAGATATGTCAATTGTTGGTAACCGTCCATTGCCTGTTTATGAAGCGGAACTGCTAACACGAGGTGCATTGTCAAAACGGTTTCTCGCACCGGCGGGAATTACCGGTCTCTGGCAGGTTGAACTAAGGGGTAAAGGTGGTGTCATGTCAGAAGAGGAAAGGATGCGTCTGGACAACGAATATGCAGACCACTTTATCGGAGACAACTATTCGTTCTGGTATGATCTGAAATTAATTCTCAGAACGGTCCCTGCACTATTTCAGAAAGATACGGTGTAACTCCTTTTTTTAATATCTTTACTTTGAATCTAAATTAAACAGTAATCCGTGAATCGACGATTTTCTACCCCGATTATTTTTTTTACGCTTTTATTGATTCAATTCCAGGGAATTGCTCAGCAAGATAAAGCGTTTGATTTGTTTAAAGACAATATCGAATCGATACTGCCACCTTTGGAAACGATTATTGATTCGGCCATTGCGAGAAACCCTTACGTTAAATTTAGGGATCTGCAAATCGCCATGAATGAACAAAAATTGTCCACAAGCCGGTTGGAATGGACAAGGGATTTAGGATTTCAGACCGATATGCGCTATGGAACTTTCGACAATTTTGCTTCAAATGTAATTGCTGGTCAAAATCCTGCTTTAACCTCGACAAAGAGCACAGAATTAAATTATGGAGTTGGGGCCTATATCAGAATCCCATTTTATGATTTTTTAAGCCGAAGGCATCAGGTTAAATTTGCAAAAGCAGAAGTTGCTCAGGCACAAAGTTATTCCTTAGTCCAACGCAATGAGCTTCGTCAATTGGTTATCAAACAGTACAATGAAGTAATTGTTAAACACAGGTTACTTAAAATTAAGTCTAAATATGCTGAAACAGCTAAAATCAATATGGAGATGGCTGAAAAACAGTTTTTAAACGGAGTTGTCAATGTTGCAGAGTATTCCAGTATTACTGAAATAGTGTCCAGGAGTGAAACTGACTTTGAAAGCTCAAAAATGGAATTCCGGACAGCATATATGTTGCTCGAAGAAATTGTAGGGATAAAATTTGATCTTACAAACAAACTCAATTAATCGATGACACTAATTGGTCTCCTACGCTTATTGCGCAAGCATCTGGTTCTTTTGTTTCTGACTCCAATACTACTGGCAGTTTTGGTAATCGTTTTTACAAAAAACCCAAGTTTTACCTATTCGTCCGAAACAACGCTCTATACCGGTCTTGCTTCCGGATCAAGTGTTGAGATGGGAAAAGCGATCAGTTATTTTGCTACAAATACCGACTTTGATAACCTGATTAACGTAATTAATTCCCGTGAAACGCAGCAGGAGGTTTCAATCAGGTTGATTGCTCAGCATTTGATGCTCTCTAAAGCTGATCCGCGTTATATTTTACCAAAAAACTTTGATTACCTGAATAAAATCACCCCCGCTTATGTCAGGGCATTGGTTGTTACCACAAAGGAGCAGGTAAGTACTCTTCAACCTGAAAAGCAGGCACCAGTCAAAATTTCTCCCGTCGAATCAAAGCCAATACATAATACTGAATTTCAATTACATACTGTAAAATCAGGAGAAACATTCTTTTCAATCTCTCGACAATATGGGATGAAAGTTGATCAATTGAAAAAACTGAATGGCATCAAAGATAATACAGTGAAGGTTGGTCAAAAATTAAAAGTGGGGGAAGAAGTAGAGGAGCCAGGAAGTAGTTCCAGCAAGGACACAACCTTAACCATTGCATCAAAAGATAGTGCATTTTCTTTTGCAAAGCTTTATGCGCCATCCAAGAGCGGGAAAACGCTCCCTCCATCAATCGATGAATCGGCCTATGAACAAACAGTGAAAAATCTGACACTCTTGTGCGGAAGTAGTGATACTAATTTTGTAAGCCACCTTTTAAGCTATAATAATCCCCATTATTCACTTGATGCTATTTCGTCCATCAATGTTCAACGAATTGGAAGCAGCGATCTTGTCAAATTAAAGTACACCTCTGATGATCCCGGAATATGCCAGCAGACCCTCATTTTTCTCACTCAGGTTTGCATAAAAAACTACAAAGTTCTTAAAGAAAACAGATCAGATGCCGTCGTTAAATATTTTGAGTACCAGGTTAATCAGGCTACTCAGAAATTAAATGCAGGAGAAGATAAGCTTCTCTCTTTTAATAAGGATAATAAAATTATCAACTATTACGAGCAGAGTAAAGCAGTTGCCGGGGCGAAGGAAGCACTCGATGTTGACTACAATAATATGCGGATTAAACTTGTCGGTGTTGAAGCAGAAATAAAACGCCTTGAGGAAAAATTAGCTTATCAACAAAAAATCCAGTTAAAAAGCTCCCCTATCATCGAAAAAAGAAATCAGCTTAGCCAGATTGATACAAGAATAGCAACTGCTGAATCAATTGGATATGCTGACACCTCCCAAATTAGAAATTTACCATTGCTTAAGCTCAAAGCAGAGAAACTAAAAGATGAAATTCGTGAAGCGGTTTCAGAACTTTACCGGTTTGGAAATACCACTGAAGGACTCCCTTTGGCAACCCTGTTAAACGAATGGATTGCTAATGTTTTAAAATATGAAGACCTAAATGCAGGGATTGTTGTTCTGGGCAACCGGATTCAGGATTTTCAAAAACAATACGAAATTTTTGCGCCGGCGGGAGCCAATCTGAAAAGAATTGAACGTGAAATCTCGGTTTCTGAATCAGAATTTCTTGAATTACTGCATGGTTTGAACCTGGCTAAACTCAAAATGCAGGATCTTGAACTATCTTCAAATCTGAAAGCTATAGACCAGCCATTCTTCCCGATCACACCAAATCCAACCAAACGCAAATTTCTGATTATCGGCGCCGCACTGTTCGGTTTTCTGATTGTTTTCTCAACCATTATGGCGATGGAGTTTTTTGATGAATCTCTGCGAAACCCCGGTAATGCCACAAAGCGATTAAAATTGGCCCTAATTGGCGTATTTCCCAAAATCTACCTAAAAACCGCAATACTCAATTTTCCAGTTATCACCCAACGGCTTCTGGAGATGATTATTCAAAATATTGAGCTTTTTAAAAAGGAGAAAAATCGGAATGATGAACCGTATAAAATACTTATTTTCAGCACGTCAAATAATGAGGGGAAAACTGTCGTTTCACAAAATATTGCATCTCAACTTAAGAAGCATGGGAATAAGGTGATGGTATTCAGATATGCCATGCAAGATGCCGAAGGTCAAAAGCCGGAACACGTCGATATCTCTGCCCAAGCCAATGCTGAAGAATATTGTCCACCGAATAGGTTTTCTTTCATAAATTGGTTCTTGGGATATTCTGATAGTAGAATTGACTATAAAAGTCCTTATCTGTGCGATCATGGATCAATACTCACTAAGGATGAATTTGTCCATTTCATCATAAATGATGATTATTTATCTGTTAGTGACTATAACGATTTAACCACCCCGGATCATCATTTTTTTATAGCTAAACCCGATTATGTATTAATTGAAATCCCGTCAATTATTCATTATCCATATTCTTCTGATCTTATTTCATCGGTTGATTTGCCATTGGTCGTATGCCGTTCAAACAGAGGATGGTCAGTAGCAGACGAGGGAGCAATGGAGATGATATCGAAAATAACATCCCACCCTCCGGTTTTGGTACTAAATGGTGTTGAACTGGAAGTTGTGGAATCAATTCTTGGGGAAATTCCTAAAAGAAGAAGCTTCTTGCGGCGGGTTTTAAAAAAACTTTACCGTTTTCAATTTAATTCAAAAAATAAAATCTAAATTATTAGATATCAATTAATTGCAAAGCCAGGTAAAAATTCAACCGTAACTTTATGAATATCAGAAATAAAATCCTATTACTATTTTTTGCTACAGTTATTCTCTTAACAGGGTTTTTACTTTTTTTTCGCAGAATTCAGGAACAGCAACAGGCCTTAATTATTAAATCGACTACCGATCAGCTTGCCGTCCTGCTGAATACTGCGGTAAATGTTCAATCTGATCATCTTGACCAATTGGTAACAGACTATGCCAATTGGGATGAGATCTCCTATATCCAAAAGCCAAACCAGGAATGGGCAAAGGATAACATTGGCAGTATTGTTAAATCGTTCAAACTATATTTTGTAAATGTTTACAATCGTGATCATCAACTAATCTATAATTATGGCCATCGGCCAAAGGATATTCTTTCTGACCCTTCAACACGGGACCATATTCTTAAAACGGTATTAAGGAAGGAGCATATTCACTTTTTTGAGGCAGCCCCGGAGGGTCTTCTGGAGATCTCGGCCGCTTCAATACACCCCAGTTCTGACACAGCCCATATTACCCCTTCTGCAGGAATGTTCTATATCGGCCGAAACTGGAACTTGAAATTTCTAAGCGAAATGTCTCAAAATACAGCCAGTTCAGTAAGCTTTTCGAAATCTGCCTCAATTACCAGGCAGTCGTTGGAAAATGATTCAATAACTGCCTCGTTGAACTTATTGGGTTATGACGGCCAGCAGATTGGTTTTCTGGTTATTAAAAAACCTTATAAAGTTCTTTCCAATTATCATAAGATAAATGACTTAGTATTTAATTCACTCGGATTATTACTCCCTTTTCTCGTTTTTATATTCTTTTCGATTCTATACCGATGGATCAGACGCCCTCTGAAAATAATATCTGACAGCCTTTCAAATAACGATACTTTAAAACTTGTTACTCTCGAAAAGAGTAAAAATGAATTCAGTCAGATTGCCCGGCTAATTTCGATTTTCCATCATCAGAAACAGGAATTGGAACGTGAAAATATTGAGATTAATCAGATGCAAAAAAAGCTCATCCAACAAAAGGGTGTTCTTCAGGGGATGGCACTGGCATCTAATCATCTGTTAACAAACGAAGACTTTGATACTGCCATTCGTGATGCACTTGAAATCATTAGCAGCAAGGCTGATATAGACCGGATTTTCATTTATAAAAATAGCCAGGATCCTGCAACGGGGGCGAGGAAAGCCGTTCGGGTGCATGAGTATATTGCAGAAGAGATAAAGAACAATATAAACTCCGAAGCTGTAAATGAAATTCAATATTCCAATCATGGTGACGGATGGTACGCCCTAATGATGAAAGGCGAAACAATTAAAGGACTGTTAAATGAGTTCAAAGATGATATCAAATTAATTTTTGGACCGCAAAGAATTCAGTCATTGATAATTGTTCCGGTCATTGATCCGAAAACAAACTATTTTTGGGGGATTGTTGGATTTGCAGATTGCACCCATGATCATCTTTGGACCATTGCCGAGGAGACGGTACTAAAAATGCTTGCTGACAACATTGGAGGCGCAATCCGAAGACAGACCTCGCAGGAGAAGTTAATAGAAGCCATGGAACTGGCTAAATCTGCCGACCGCGCCAAATCGGAATTTCTGGCCTCTATGTCGCACGAAATTCGTACTCCGATGAATGGGGTGATTGGGATGACAAGTCTATTGCTTCTTTCAGAATTAAACCCGGCGCAACGTGAATATGTCAATATCATTGAGAATTCCGGTGAGAGCCTGATGAATATTATCAATGAGATTCTCGATTTCTCAAAAATTGAATCGGGTCATATGGAGCTTGAGGAGAGTACTTTTGATTTACGGCTATGTATTGAAGATGTATTGGATCTCATGGCTCCCAAGGCGCTCGAAAAACATCTCGATATCATTTACTTTATTGATCCGTTGGTCTATCAATTTATTTTCGGAGATGGATTCAGACTGCGTCAGATCATTGTCAATCTGGTGAGTAATGCAATAAAATTTACCGATAAAGGGGATATCCTGATTTACATTAATTTGAAATCACAGGTGGATGACCTTGTTGTACTTGAGTTCTCAGTAAAGGATACCGGAATTGGCATCCCAAGGAATAAAATTGATTTATTATTCAATCCATTTACTCAGGTTGATGCCTCAACTACCCGAAAATATGGAGGAACAGGACTTGGATTGGCAATTACGTCAAGTCTTGTAAAGTTAATGAATGGGAAAATCTGGGTAACAAGTCAGGAGGGAGATGGATCCGATTTTCGTTTCACGATACAAACGCGGAATTCAAAACCTGGAAGTAATGAAATCGATCAGGTTTATAAATCACTGAAAAGCCTTCCCGGAAAATCGGTTCTGATCGTCGATGACAATGCGACCAACCGAAGAATTCTCTCACTGCAATGTGACTACTGGGGAATAAAGGCCACTGTCTGTGAATCCGGAGCTGAAGCACTGGCATTATTTGAGAATAATCATTTTGATGCAGGCATTATAGATATGCAAATGCCCGAAATGGATGGCATAATGCTTGCCCGAATAATCAGAAAAAAATTCACTAAAGATCAATTGCCTTTAATCATGTTAACCTCGGTTGGATTCAACACCGAAGCTGAAGAATTAAGAAGATTATTTTCATCCTATGTGAATAAACCAATTAAGCATTCCCAACTGGCGGAAATGCTGCTCAAGGTAATAGAACCTGCCAAGGTTGAAGTAGTAAACACTTCCCCACTTAATTTTAGGCTTACTGAGATCTCCAAAACCTATCCATTCCAGATTTTAGTAGCTGAAGATAACCTGATCAACCAGAAATTAATTCGCAATGTATTTGAGTTGTTAGGGTATAAAACCGATATTGCAGCCAACGGACTTGAAGCTTTGGAGGCACTTAAACGTAAAAATTATACCCTCATATTCATGGATATTCAAATGCCCGAGATGAATGGATATGAAGCAACAGGAATTATTGTAGAGCGCAGAAAAGAAGACCGACCAATTATTATCGCTATGACTGCCAATGCGATGCAGGGAGACAGAGAAAAATGCATCGAGGCTGGGATGGACGATTATATCACCAAGCCATTGCGGGTTGATAATTTGATCAAGATGATAAAATTCTGGGGTGAAAAACAATTTTCAAATAATAAAGTCTGATTTTCAAATCCAATTTTAGGAGTAATTGGAATTAGCGGAGAGCCTTAACAAACAGGATGAAGCAAAAATCTATCAGCCATTGAGGCTTTTAATCGTATAATATTATGAAGGGTACCTATTTCAAGGTTATTAAACGGTTAATTGCCACCATTAAAGACATTTCAGCCGGGAGGCAGGTCGAAGAGATGTTGAAGGAGAGTGAAGCGAAGTATCGCTTGCTGTTTGAAAATATGGAGGAAGGATTCTCATTGCAGGAGATCATCACAGATGAAGACGGGAATCCGGTTGATTTTCGTTTTCTCGATGCAAATGCCGCTTATGAGCATCATACCGGAATGAGTGCCAAGGATTGTATCGGTAAAACTATTCGTGAAATTATGCCACAGGCAGATTTCAACCAGATAGAAAGCTACGGGAAAGTCGCCTTAACAGGAGAACCCCTAACATTTGAGTATTATTCGAAAACATTTAAAAGGCATATACGGGTCAGGGCCTTCAGTCCTCAACCCAGGCGATTTGCTGCAATATTTGAAGACATTACCGAACGGAAGGTAGCTGAGGCAGAACTGAAAAAAATATTACAGACTGTTGAACAAAGCCCGGTAATGACTTATATTACCGATATCAATGGCGATATTGAATACGTGAATCCTAAAGTCCTTGAGATAACAGGTTATACCAGGGAGGAGGTGATTGGGAAGAACCCTCGGATGTTCAGTTCAGGAAAATTATCGAATACCGATTATGAAAATCTTTGGAAAACCATTATTTCAGGAAGCGAATGGAAAGGGGAATTTCATAATAAAAAGAAGAATGGAGAGTTTTATTGGGTACTGGCTTCCATCTCTCCAATTCTTGATCGCAATGGAACAATCACCCATTTTGTTGCTATTGAGGAGGATATCACTCGGCGCAAGGAAGATTTTAATGCGCTGAAAATTGCCAATCTCAGATTCCAGTCTCTTATCTCAAGCATGCAGGCGGGGGTAATGGTTGAGGATGATCAACGGAGAGTTTTACTGGTTAATCAATATTTCTGTGATATTTTTTCAATTCCTCTTGCCCCTGAACAACTCTTCGGATTTAACTGCGCCGAAGCTGCAGATGGATCCAAATTGTTGTTTGAAGATCCTGAAACGTTTATCATAGATATCGATAATACGTTGAAATTAGGCCGGGCTGTTACAAATCATGAACTTCGGATGAAAAACGGGATCACCCTCGAGCGTGACTTTATCCCTATTGGAGATTCCTTTGATAAAAATCAGGGAATTCTATGGATTTACAGGAATATCTCGGAGAGAAAAAAGGCAGAAAGAGACTTATTGCGTCAAAGCGAGATATTAAGTGGTACTGCAAAAGCCATGAATTATTTACTCACCATTGCCGATCACCAGCAGGCCATGCAAAAAGCCCTTGAAGCCGTCGGTGTCGCCACGGGTGTTGACCGTTCCTACATTTTTGAAGCAAAAATAGATGAATCCACCGGAGAAACATTTCTCGATCAGCAATTTGAATGGACCGCTGAGGGTGTCCTTCCGGAGATTGGCAATTCCGAGCTTCAGAATATACCCTTCAGCCGTGAATATCCGCGGTGGTTTAATATGTTATCAAATGGCCAGACACTTTCGGGACTGGTAAAGGATTTCCCTGCTAACGAACGACAATTTCTTGAACCACAGGATATTATTTCAATTATTGTAGTACCTGTTTTTGTTAATGATGTTTTTTGGGGGACCGTAGGATTTGATGATTGTTCGAAAGGGATACAATGGTCCAATAACGAAGTATCCATCCTTAAGGCTCTTGCTGCAAGTATAGGTGGCAGTATTTCAAGGGAAATAATAGGTCAGGAATTATCCAATGCCAGAAAAATTGCTGAAAAGGCCACAAAAACAAAATCGGATTTTCTCGCTACTATGAGTCATGAGATCCGTACACCAATGAATGGTGTAATTGGAATGACCAGCCTGTTAATGCAAACTCAGCTCAATCCCGATCAGCTTGATTATGCGGAAACCATTAAAGTCAGTGGCGAACTTCTGCTTGATCTGATCAATGAAATTCTCGATTTTGCCAAAATTGAATCGGGAAAGATGGTTCTCGAAGAGCAGCAATTCGATCTTAGATTGGCTATTGAAGATGCAATAGACCTGACTGCTCACGCCGCAGTTAAAAAGAATCTCGGATTATATTATCTGCTTGATCCTGCAATTCCTCAAATGATAACCGGTGATTTGACCCGGCTGAGACAAATACTGGTAAATCTGGTTGGAAATGCAATCAAATTTACAGATAAAGGGGAGGTTAAAATTAGCGTATACCAAATTGAAAATAATGGTGACAATGTCATACTTGAATTCTCTGTTAAGGATACTGGCATTGGTATTCCGGCGGAAAAGATTGACAAGCTTTTTAAACCATTCAGCCAGGTCGATACATCAACAACCAGAAAATACGGTGGATCGGGATTGGGGTTGGCAATCTGCTGGAATCTGGTGAAGCTGATGAATGGAACATTCAGCGTGGAGAGTACCTTAAAAGAGGGTTCGAACTTTATATTCACCATTGAAACCTCTGGTGTGACACTCGAAAACCGACAAGAACCTGTATATCCTGATAAAAGGGTACTCAGGGGGAAAAGGGTTCTGATTATTGATGATCATTCAACAAGTAATTCAATACTATCAGCACTTTTCAAAAACCTTGAAATGGAAACTCATTCGGTTAATTCTGCGAAAACTGGTCTGGAGTTGATTCAAGGCAGTAAAGCTTTTGACCTGATCCTGATTGATAATGATCTGCCGGATTTAGACGGAATTTCATTCTTAACCACAATCAGGGGGATGATTGATCCTGTTAATATTCCGGTCATTTTGATGACTAGCCGCACTATTCTCTCGTATAACTTTGAGGAGGATAATCCTTCTCAAATCAGAATGAATAAACCAATCAAACAATCGCAGCTCATTTGGAATGTTATAAATGTACTCTCAGGAAGTAAAAATTTAAAAAATCAAAATGGCCATCAGGCCAGACAGCCAATGAAAATCAATGACAAATACCCCTTAAAGATTCTTGTCGCTGAAGACAACACAATCAATCAAAAACTAATATTGAGAATGTTTCAAAGTTTGGGATATGCGGTTCACCTGGCTGCCAATGGTTATGAAGTCTTGGAACTCCTTAACCGGATAAATATCGACATTATATTCATGGATATTCAGATGCCTGAGATGGATGGAATTGAGGCAACCCGCAAGATTATTGAGAATTGGGGTGAGAAAAAGCCATTGATTGTTGCAATGACAGCCAACGCGTTAAGTTCAGATAAGGAGGCTTACCTGGCAGCGGGGATGGATGATTATATCAGTAAGCCGATAACATTAGATCAGGTTCGGATTGGAATCGAAAAATGGGCAATAATGCTTGATGGTAACAAAGAAAAGTTGCAAAAAAAAAATGATTGGTCAATTTAAACCATTGATTGATCTGTCCAAAAACTAAAAACCAGATAATAATCTGCTCCTCTTTGAAAAATACCTTGAAAAAAATAGTTCAGGAAGATAATTTTCTCTCTTTATTGGGCAATCTGACAATCTCCTTTTTTGGAATCGCCGGGTTCGCTTTGCTGGCACGAACTTTTCAAATGGATATTTTCGGGGAATGGGTCATTTTCATCTCAGCTGCTACCTTTGTTGAAATGTTCCGTTACGGGATAATCAATACGGCAATTATTCGCTATTTATCCGGGGCTGACAAGGACGAACGGATAAAGTTTATTGGATCAAATGGTTTGATCGGCATAATAGCTACAGTTTTGATTTGTGCCCTGCTATATATCTGTCTTTTAGTCTTTTCCAATTCAATTCATAATAGTGGCTACGAACTGTTTTTTCAATGGTATCCACTACTTGCATTGATTAACCTACCAATGAACACTGCTCTGGTTATCATGCAAGCCGATCTAAAATTTGGTAAAATACTATTAATCAGATCTATCGAAAGTATTGGCTTCTTTCTGGTAGTGGCTGTGAACTATTTCTTTCTCCACATGACGCTGATGGAGTTGGTTATTTCGTTTTTGATCATTGACGGAGTGGCTTCCGGCGTTTGTCTGGTTATGGGTTGGGACGGGCTGAAATACATCCCCAAAGCTACCAAACATACCATAAAGGTATTGCTCAATTTTAGCAAGTATACTACTTTTACCCTGATCGGGACAAATCTACTTCGCAGTGCCGACACTTTTATCATCAGTTTTAGCCCACTGGGAACAGCCGCAGTAGCCTTGTATAGCATCCCAATGAAACTGACCGAATTACAACAGATACCTTTACGAAGTTTTGCAGCAACAGCCTTTCCCAAATTGTCAAGAGCCAGCATGCAGAAGAATGTAGCAGAGGTAAAAGAGATTTTCTATGCCTATTCCGGAGCAATGACATACCTTTTCATCGGAATTAGTCTTGTCACATTTGTGTTTGCTGACCTGTTTATTCTGATTTTAGGTGGTAAACAGTATCTGGGGACTGATCCTGTTACTGGTTTTAATGCGGCAACAATCATGCGGATCTTCTCAGTTTACGGCCTCCTGCTCCCTATCGACAGGATGACCGGCATTGGACTTGACAGCATCAATAAACCAAATATAAACTTTCTCAAAGTTTTGTCTATGGTAATTGCCAATGTCATTGGTGATATTATTGCCATTTTTATTTTTAAGTCACTGGCTCTGGTTGCAGTTGCATCCATTTTTTTTACGATCATCGGAATTTGGGTAGGTTTTTTCTATATGAACAAGGAACTATCCCTGAATTACAGACATATTTTTACCCACGGAATTGATTTTTACGAAACAATTTATGGTAAAATAAAATCAAATTTTTTCCGATCATAATGGTCAATCCAAATCTGTTTGTGAAAAATATTATCCGAAAATAGAGATGCTAAATCCATTTGATCAACTAACAGGCTCAGACCGGCTAAAAAATCCAGTATATTTACTTTTGCTGGTTGTATCGCTTGGATTAGCAGCTGTTGTTTTTGGCAAAATGGGACTAATACCCGGAATTGGATTAATTTTATTGCCCTTCGGTTTTCTCTTTTTATACCTGTTATTTAAATATCCGGTTACCGGACTTTATGCGTCTATTTTTCTTGGTTTTACAATTCTTGGATTGTCGCGCTATATTGACTTTCAGGTTGGACTGCTGATGGATGGCATATTTTTCGCCACATTTATTGCTCTTATTTTCAATAGGTTCTATGATAAGATTGACTGGAATCTGGCAAATAAGGACATCACGTTATTATCCTTAATCTGGTTTGGGTATTCCCTTTTGGAGTTGTTTAACCCCGAACTGCGAAGCATTCCTGCCTGGTTAAACGGGGTGCGTGGAATATCGATGTATATGCTGTTTTTGGTCGTCTTGACCCTCCTGTTAATCGATACCAACCGTAAACTCGAATATTTCTTCCTCCTATGGGGATTCTTATCTTTGCTAGCCTCACTGAAGGGGATTATGCAGAAAGTTTGGGGCGTCGATAGTTACGAACAGGCCTGGCTTGATGGAGGTGCAGCCATTACCCACGTTTTATTTGGAAAGCTTCGGATTTTCTCATTTTTGAATGATGCAGGACAGTTTGGCGCCAATCAGGCTTATTCAGCCGTAGTGGCCGGCATATTGGCTATGGTAGAAAAAGATTTTCGCAAAAGGGTCTTTTTTATTGTTGTGGCTGTTTTGGGAATTTATGGAATGTTGCTTTCTGGTACCCGTGGTGCTATAGCCATTCCTCTTGCCGGATTCGGGACATTTTTCGTAATCAAAAGAAACAAGGTCGTCATGTTTACGGGATTTGTTATGTTGATCCTGTTTTATGTCTTTTTCAAGTACACCACAATTGCTCAGGGTAACGAACAAATCCGCAGAATGAGGACAGCATTCGATCCCAACGATGCCTCTTTTCAGGTCAGGCTCGAAAACCAGCGAATCCTAAAGGTTTATCTGGCAGCCAGACCCTTTGGAGGCGGTATTGGCCAGGCTGGGGTGAAAGCAAAGAAATATATTCCCAATGGATACCTTTCACAGATTGCAACCGACAGCTGGTACGTGATGATTTGGGCAGAACAAGGTATTGTTGGCCTTTTGCTCCATCTGTTTATCCTGTTTTATGTAGTGATAAAAGCCGGGAAAAATATAATGTACAGGATAAGAGACCCCATATTGAAAATGAAAATGGCCGCACTCCTCTCCGGGATGGTCGGCGTAATGGTCGCCTCTTACGGCAACGCAGTACTTGGCACCGTACCAACTGCTGTAACTATATATATGTCAATGGCTTTAATGCTAAATACAAAGGTTTTTGATACGCCTGCTGTAGAATCAGAACTGCTACCTGTTGAAAATCAAAAGAAATTAGTACAATCAAACTAAGGTAACTTTAGTATGAGCATAAAGATTATATTTTTATTTAGTGATTTGTAGTATTTTATGAAATATCCATTAGTTTCAATTATTTCCGTTAACTACGATCATCCTGAGGTGACGCTGGATTTGCTTTCAACGCTTCGGCAAATTAGCTACCCAAATATTGAAATTATAGTAGTAGATAATGCCTCTCCAAAAGATGACCCTTCCATTTTAAAACGTCTATATCCGGAAATAATATTTATCCAAAGCCCAGTTAATCTTGGATTTGCGGGTGGAAATAATCTGGGAATCAGACAAGCACAAGGAAAATATCTATTTTTCATAAATAATGACACCGAAGTTGAACCTGGTTTTCTGGAACCTTTAGTTGCAAAATGTGAATCTGATCCGGCTGTTGGGGCGGTGAGTCCCAAAATTAAATTTTATGCTCACCCCGACACGATCCAGTTTTGCGGGCAGGCTCCAATGAATCATTATACGATGCGCAGTCATGGCATCGGGCATGGCGTTATCGATAAAGGACAATTTGAGGCAGATTCGCTGACCCATTTTGTTCACGGTGCAGCCATGATGGTTCCGAGATCGGTCATTGAAAAAGTCGGTCTAATGCCCGAATGCTATTTTCTTTATTATGAAGAGCTGGATTGGTGTACCAGTATTAAGCGGGCCGGTTACCAATTGTGGTATGTTCACAACTCGACTATTCTGCACAAAGAGTCAATTTCTACCGGTAAAATGAGTCCGTTTAAAACCTATTATATGAACCGCTCAAGATTGCTCTATCTGCGCCGCAATGTAAAGGGACTTACGTTTCTTGTTGCAGCCATGTACCAGCTTTTTATTGCCATCCCGAAAAATCTGACGGTATTCTTACTAAAAAAGGATAAAGGACATTTTAACGCATACACACGAATGGTTATGTGGCATCTGAAAAACCTGTTTTCCAAAGAGATACACGCAAATCCAAGATTGGATTAAAACCCTGAAAGGGTTAAATTTTAATAAGACAAGGTAAGGAGAACCCTGAAGGGGTTCAATATTAATATATTACTACCTGCGGCTACTTGAATTAGAATAAACAAGCCATTTACGAGCTTCTAAATCATAAATTTCATGGACAACTACCCTATTCTGGTATTCAACGCCCTTCAAATGATTGTTCTGATTATCCTGGGACTGTCAACGCTGTATATTTTTTTGTTTTCCTTTGGGGGTCTATTCTATAAACAAGGCCCTTATCCGAAAAGTGCAAAGAACCGCAAAATAGCTGTCTTTATTCCGGGATATAAAGAAGATGAAGTAATCGTTCAGGTTGCAAAAGCCGCATTACTGCAAAATTATTCGCAGGAACTATATGATGTGATCATTATTGCAGACTCCTTTCTGCCTGAAACAATTTCAAGCCTCAGGGAATTGCCAATAAAAGTGATTGAGGTTAAATTTGAAAAAAGCACCAAATCCAAAGCGCTCAATAAAGCAATGGAGCAGCTTAAAGAACAATACGATACAGCAGTTATATTAGATGCGGATAACATCATGGCCAATAATTTTTCAACTAAGATTAATGGTGCCTTTGAGTCGGGCTGCATTGCCGTGCAAGGTCATCGCGCTGCTAAAAACATGAATACGTCATTGGCAATCCTGGATGCGATAAGCGAGGAGATTAACAACCATATCTTTAGGAAAGGGCATCGCGTACTTGGCCTCTCTTCAGCGATCATCGGTTCAGGGATGGCTTTTAACTACGATTATTTCAAACAACTGATGTCGACGGTTTTGGCGGTGGGTGGTTTTGACAAGGAGATTGAATTAAAGATGCTAAAGGGTGGTCACAAAATTGCCTATCTCGATGATGCCTATGTTTATGATGAAAAAGTTCAAAAAGCAGAAGTATTTAGTAATCAGCGACGTCGCTGGCTCTCGGCACAGTTGCATTATTTTCGTCTCGATTTTTTAAGCGCCTTAAAAGACCTCTTTTTAAAAGGGAATATTGACTATTTTGACAAGGCAATTCAATTTATTCAACCTCCCAGGATATTACTGCTTGGTGCGGTTATTCTTTTTAGTGTGTTGTTTTCGATTGCAAATATTTTACTTAATAACAGTGTATTGTTCATCGAAGTATGGGGCGCAGTAGTGATTTCCTGTATTCTGGCTTTTCTTTTCGCCATACCCGGATCGTTTTATAATCTCAAAACAGCCCGTGCCATTATGAGCCTGCCTAAAGGGATGCTACTGATGATGGGGTCATTACTTAAAATCAAAGGCGCCAATAAACAGTTTATACACACTAAACATACTTCAAACAATCCTAACTAATTGAAAAATGGTTGATAAACCCAAATCCAGACTGCTCAAATTAGAAGCCATTAGAGGCTTTGCAGCTTTATATGTGGTACTATTCCATTGTCTGCCGCCAAAGTTTTATTGGTTTGGAGTCGATATAGGGTTCTTGTTCAGGTTTGGACCCGAATCGGTGATCGTATTCTTCGTTTTATCAGGATTTGTTATTAAATATACCTACGAAAAATCAACGGATAAAAGTTTCAGGTATTATTTCATCCGTCGGTTTATCCGACTATATGTCCCCCTGATATTTATATTTCTTTTAGCCTATGTAATGAAGTGTTACAGTGAAGGCACTTTAGCAAATCCTGAATGGTCGAGTTTGCTTGGAAACCTGTTTATGCTTCAAGATAATATCACCCTAAAACCAAACGTTCTTTCAGGAGCCTATCTGGCCAACGGAGTTCTCTGGTCCTTGTCGTATGAATGGTGGTTTTATATGCTTTTCTTTTTATTGGCCAACAAAATAAAACCAGAGCTCCTCAATAGATGGGTAACTTTCATAACTATTATTGCAGCGGTTACATATCTCTTTTATCCATTCATTATCAATCGAATAATAATGTATTTTGCAATTTGGTGGGTTGGAGTACGGTTTGCCACCGACTATCTCGCAGGGATAAAAATTACGTTCAGAAGGATTTTGCCTCAAGCCTATCTCCTCTTTACCATTATAGCGATTCTATGTTTAAATCTTTTTATTCACTTTTCCGCTTTAAAGGATTACAAATATCCTGCTGTTGCCTACCCTGTAATCGAACTTAGACATTTTATCTTCGCTGCCATTGTATTGTTCTGCGCCGTAATCTGGCAAGAACTTAAGTGGTTTGGGTATAATGCTATTTTTGGAATTTTCAAGTACCTGGCCCCCTGTTCCTATGTGATGTATATTTCACATGAATACCTTGTTTACCAGGCAACCTATCTGAGATTCATTCATAACAGATTTATCGAATATTCACTTTATATTGTGTTTATGATCCTTTTTTCTTACTTCCTCGAAGTGGTCATCTATAACAGAATTAAGAAAAAATTGATCGGTTAATCTAAAGATTCAGCCATAAAAAATGTCTTATTCAACAACTTTAACCTTTTATCAACTATAGGCAAAGGATCCTGCCAGGTTATTTGAGTACAATTCATGATTTAAAGAGATATTTGTATGAAGATAGGTATTGAAGCACAACGCATATTTCGAAAGAAAAAGCATGGTATGGACATGGTTGCATTGGAGTTAATCCGCAATCTCCAGACCATAGATACTGAAAATGAATACCTCATTTTTGTAAAGCCCGATGTGGACGATACAGTGATCAGGGAGACCGCCAATTTTAAGATCGTAAAACTGGAAGGGGGTTTTTATCCGCTCTGGGAACAGATCGCGCTGCCCCGTGCTGCAAAAAAATTGGGCTGCCAGCTTCTCCATTGTACAAGCAATACAGCGCCAATCTTTACCTCAATTCCGCTGGTGGTTACCCTTCATGACATAATCTACATGGAGAGCAGCTATTTGAAAATTCTCAGGGGAACAGGAAGCCTTTATCAGAAATTTGGCAATGCTTACCGAAAAATATTTGTTCCAAAAATTGTCAGGAAAAGCAGGAAAATAATTACTGTTTCCAATTTTGAGAAAAACCGGATCGGACAATTCTTTGGAATGGGAAGTGACTCCCGTCTTGAAGCTGTTTATAACGGTGTAAGTGAACATTTTAAACCGGTAACTGAGCCTCTTGAATTAAAACGTGTAAAGGATAAATACCATTTGCCGGACCACTATTTTTTCTTCCTTGGAAATACCGATCCAAAGAAAAATACAAAAGGTGCGCTCAAAGCCTATTCTGATTTTTTGAAGCAAACCGGATTGGATATTAAATTGGTTATGCTTGACTATGACAGGCCTGAGCTTGAAAAACTACTTGATGAAATCGGAGACAGGGAATTAATTAATCAGATTGTACTCACTGGTTACGTAGTTAATACCGATCTCCCCACGATATATTGCCAATGTGAGCTTTTCCTTTATCCATCACTTCGCGAGAGTTTTGGTATCCCAATGCTCGAAGCAATGGGGTGTGGAGTGCCGGTGATCACCTCAAATACTTCATCAATGCCTGAAGTAGCTGGTGATGCTGCTTTGATTATCGATCCCTATAAACCCGAAGAGATTACTGCGGCTATGATCAGCATTCAGTCTGAGCCGGAATTAAAAGCTGCGTTAATCGGTAAAGGATTGCTTCAGGCTGCCAAATTTTCATGGAAAGCCATGGCAGAACATGTGCTGGAAATTTATCGGGGAATGGAAAAAAATCAATAGTCATGTTACAAAATCGCGACATTATCGTTGTTGGCATCCAGGCCTGGGATATTGAGATTGGAAGCAACTGCAAAAATATTGCCCAGGAGCTTGCCAAAAACAACCGGGTGCTCTACGTTAACTCCCCATTGGACAGGATCTCAATGTTCAGG
Organism: uncultured Bacteroidia bacterium; assembly: GCA_903904515.1. Lineage (GTDB taxonomy): Bacteria > Bacteroidota > Bacteroidia > Bacteroidales > Prolixibacteraceae > JAAFHB01. Next base: position 8,230 of record CAIVCR010000049.1, on the reverse strand, counting down.
GAGCGAAAATCAGAGCGGATCAAAAAAAGAATTAAGATTGTCAAAACCGGAAGACCGGAATTAGTTGAGCATTCGGCCAATCTGTGGAATTTATTTCCCGCAACAATAATCGAATCAATTAATTGGATCGGATCACCCCTCGTGTTTGACTGGATGAACAGGATAAATAATAAACGGTTCGCCAAACAGATCAGGATTGCTATCAATTTTCTTGGGTTTAAGGATTATCTGATTTTTAACGACAGCGATATGTTCCGTAGTTTTTATCTGAAGGAATTCCTGAACCCTGAAACCTATATTTATTATACGCGGGATAACCTGATCGCGGTAGATTACTGGAAAAAACAGGGAGTAAGGCTCGAAGCGCTGCACATGAAAAAAGCCGACCTCGTTGTTGCCAATTCAACCTATCTCGCTTCTTTGGCGCGGGAATTCAATCCAAACTCATTTTATGTTGGGCAGGGATGCGATGTCAGTCTGTTCGATTCCAGCCTGGTTACTGTTGTTCCATCAGATATTCAGCCTGTTAAGAAACCCATTATAGGCTATATCGGGGCTTTGCTTTCCCTGCGTCTTGATATTCAGGTTCTTGAATACATTGCAGAAAACCGTCCTGATTGGAGTATTGTTCTTGTAGGTCCCGAGGATGATGCATTCAAAACAAGCAGGTTACATCAGCTGCCAAACGTTCATTTCCTGGGAAATAAAATGGGAAGTGAGCTCCCCTCCTACCTTAATTATTTTGATGTGGCTATTAATCCTCAGATTTTAAGCCCTGTAACTATTGGTAACTACCCGAGGAAAATTGATGAATACCTGGCAATGGGCAAACCAACGGTAGCAACAAAAACTGAGGCGATGAGCGTCTTTGCTGATTTTACCTATCTCGCCGAAACCAGGGAGGAATATATTGAATGTATCGACAAAGCCCTTCTGGAAGACTCTGATCAGCTTCACTTTAGCCGGGAACAATTCGCCAAACACCATACATGGGAGAATAATGTTTTGGAGATATCAAAAGCAGTGGAGGCAGTGAAAAAAAGTGGGAGATCAAGTTAAATTCGATCATGGGAATTACCTCAAAATACGAATTAGATGAATATAAGCAATAGAAAAGATATATTGTTCTTATTACTTTTATAATGTGGTGTTTTTGTTTTGGCATTTATTGAAAATTCGTTCTGTCGCCGCTATGCGGCTAAGGCTCTCTCCTTTGTGATTTGTTTGTTAACATACTTGCGCCGTTACACGGCTTTTGTTTGGTAGGTGCGCAACACCGATAGTTTGGTAGGTGCGTAGCACCGGCAGTTTGGTAGATGCGTAGCACCGATAGTTTGGTAAATACCATCCTTATAATATTCTCATTATTTAAGATTTAGAATTAAATATTAAAGTTCTTATTATTTTCTTATCATAAAAACAATTTTATGAGCCTAGTTGAAAAAATAAAAGCTAACCCTAAGCTGAAACAATTTGTTTTGGATTGTATGATGCCAAAAAATCAGGCAAGACCTCGCCTGTGGGTGAAATTGTTCCTGAACCCGTTCAAACATAAAAAAGGTAAAAATGCGCGGATCTGCAAATTTAGTCGTGTTGACGTGATGCCATTCAATAACTTTGTTCTGGATGACAATTCAACCATCGAAGATTTCTGCACGATAAACAACGGTGTGGGTGATGTTTTGATCGGAAAGCGTTCACGCATCGGGATGAGTAATGTTCTGATAGGGCCGGTAACAATTGGAAATGATGTGATTCTGGCACAAAATATTGTAATGTCCGGTCTTAATCATGGTTATGAAGACATTACGATTCCAATATATAAACAGCCGGTGACTAAAAAACAAATAACGGTTGAAGATCAGGCCTGGATTGGTGCAAATGTTGTCGTAGTAGCCGGAGTAACAATCGGAAAGCATGCTGTTGTTGCTGCAGGTTCAGTGGTTACAAAGGATGTTCCCCCATTTTCTGTTGCAGCCGGAAATCCTGCAAAGGTGATTAAGCAATATAATCCTGAAAAAGGTGTTTGGGAGCGGGTTTAATGGGGATAGAATGAGCCTGACCTGGAGTCAGACTCACACTCATTTCACAAATATTCAACTATTGCTTTTATTTCAGAGGGAAAATTTATAATCGAGTTCATTGCCTAAAATAAAACGACCTAAAAATAACTTAAACATAGAGCCATGTCAAATCATCAATCAAATGACATTATGATTCAAAAGGAATATTGGAAAAATGAATTAACTAATGCTCCGGGATTGGTTCAGATCCCAACCGATTTCAGCAGAACGCAAAATCAGAAGTTTATCAAAGCAGAGCACCATTTTTCGATTAACCTGAAACAGATCAAAAAGCTTACCTATGCCGATAGAACAGGTTTTTCAGATTTGCAGTCAAGCTTACTGACTGCTTTCGGCCTTCTGCTGATGAGATATTCTTCCCAGGAAGATTTTGTTGTCGGAGTACCTTGGGGAACTAATTCAGCTAATGAATCGAAGGTCAGCCCTGCAATGCAATTACCCATCAGATTCCTTTTTCAGGATGAGTCAACCTTTGCCGGATCATTGGCATTCATTAAAAACAAACTGAATTCAGCTCACAAAAATCAGGTAATTTTTGATGAAAAATTGACTCAGGAAATCAAGGGAAATGAGGCGTCCAAACCAACAGATCTCTATAATGTACTTTTTGAACTTCATTCCGAATCAGCAGAATTGCCAGTTCAATCTGAAGAAAATGGAGGATTCGATCTTGCATTACATATTCAAACGAGTGATACATCTCTGGAATGTTTCGTAACCTACAATAAGGAACTTTTTGCTGAAGAGTCGATTGTAAGACTTGGTGGTCATTATGCAACCATTCTTAAAGCTGTCACTGAAAATCCCCAGATTGCCGTGCTTAAGGTGCCGCTTCTCACCAAGGAAGAAGAGCATCTGATTCTGAATGTGTGGAATAACACCCAAACCGATCTTCCCAAAGACAAATGTATCCACCACCGGTTTGAAGAGCAGGTACTAAGAACCCCCAACGCGATTGCAGTAGAGTGTGAAGGGGAGCAGATTACCTATACTGAATTAAACGAATCAGCTAACCGGTTGGCTGGATATCTTTCCAAACAAGGGGCTCATGAAGATAATTCGGTCGCCCTTTTTGTGGAACGTGGTTTTGATATGATCATCGGGTTACTGGCTATTTCCAAAACAGGGGCCACCTATCTCCCACTCGACCCGATCTACCCCAAAGCACGGTTATTCCTGATCGTCGATGATGCAAAACCGGTGATCATGCTCACACAACATGCCCTGTCAGATTCAGTTCCTGAAACTGACAGCAAGATAATCTTCATTGATGACAGGGCCGCATACAGTAAGGAACCAGCTGATAATCTTTCATTTGGAAATGCTGCCAAGCCGGGATACATTCTTTACACCTCGGGTTCAACGGGCAAACCTAAAGGTGTTCCGGTGAACCAGCATGCGGTGGTCAACCTGGTAAATTCGATGACGCGGCTGTTGAGCTTTACGGTCCAGGATATCCTATTGGCAGTTACAACTATTTCGTTCGATATTGCGGAACTTGAGATGTATATGCCACTTTTCATCGGGGCAAAACTTTTGATTGCCACCCAGGAGACAGCAACCGACATGGATTTGCTTTCAGAAAAGATGGTATCAAGCAAGGCGACTGTATTTCAGGCTACTCCGGTAACCTTTAAAATGTTAATGATTAATGACTGGCGAGGGAAGAAAGACCTCAAACTGATCATCGGCGGAGAAGCGCTTCCCAAGGAGCTCGTGCGGGAGTTACTTCCACGTTGTGCAGGTGTCTGGAACTCTTACGGTCCCACCGAAACTGCGATTTACTCAGTTGTCCGAAACAACACGATGGCCGATACTCTCGGAGAGGGATATGTCCCTATAGGCCGGCCTCTGGACAATACAACCTGTTATATTCTGAACAAAAAATTGGTGCCGGTCCCAATTGGGATTCCAGGTGAACTTTACATCGGGGGCGACGGAATCTCCCCCGGTTATCTCAATCTTCCTGATCAAACCAACGAACGGTTCATTATAAATCCTTTTGGAAAAACACCTGAAGAGAAAATCTATAAAACGGGTGACCTTGTAACCTATTTCAACGACGGGAATATGGTTTTCCTCAACCGGCTTGATACCCAGGTTAAAATCAGGGGTTTCCGGATTGAACTCGGAGAGATTGAATCTGCAGTTGCTCAATATGATGTTGTCAAAGACAATGTGGTTATTGTGCGGGAAGATATCCCCGGCGATAAAAAGCTTGTTGGGTATATTATTCTGAAGGAGAACCAGAAAATTGACCTGGTAGAACTGAAACATTTTCTGGCTACCAGGCTTCCCGATTATATGGTTCCGGCAACTTTTGTAACGATGGAAAAATTTCCCGTTACACTCAACGGTAAAGTGGATCGAAAACTTTTACCCGCTCCGGTAGAAACTGCAAGTCAGGTATCGGCTGAATACGTTGCTCCCGTTACTAAATTGGGAAAACAACTTGTCGAGATCTGGTCTGAAGTTCTTAAAATGGAAAATATCGGGATAAACGATAATTTCTTTGAGTTAGGCGGTAATTCATTGGTAGCTGCCATGATTATCACCAGAATTAAAAAAGTCCTGCACATTAAGATAACGCTCTCAACGTTATTTATAAAGCAGACTATTGTAGAAATTAAAAAAGAGATTAAGAACCAGAGGATCGCAGATTCTTCAACAGAGTCAACCCAAACTATTCCGCATCATGAATATGATACCAATGTATTTCCGCTCTCCCCAGGGCAGAAGAGACTTTGGTTTGTTGAAAATTTTGAACCAGGTGGAAGGGCATACAACATGCCATTTGAATACAGTATCCTGGGTGAGCTGGATGATATAATTCTTGAAAAAAGCATTGATATACTTATTTGCAGACACGCCTCGCTCAGAACAGTCATTCAGACTACAGATGGCGAACCTGTTCAGAAAATCGTCAAAACTGACCCGTTCAGATTGACGGTTGAAAATCTGGAGCACTTTTCAGAAGCTGAAAAGTCAATCCAGGCGGAAAAACATTCCCATGAGAATGACAGGCACCTTTTTGATCTGGAAACCGGGCCGCTTTTCATCTTCAAATTACTTAAATTATCTCCAACACATAGGATGCTTCTGTTCAACATACACCACGCCATTACAGATGGTTGGTCTGTAAAAATCCTGATTGATGAACTTGGATTGATATACAATGCGTTGAAGGAAAAAACTCACGTTATTCTCCCTGAATTGCCAATAACATATCCCGATTTTGCAATCTGGCAGAATGAATGGTTATCTGGCGAGGAGAGCAGTAAACAGCTTGATTACTGGATTAACGAATTAAAGGGGGCGCCTGAATTATTGCAACTCCCAATGGATTTTCAACGGCCCAAAAATCAAACCTATGATGGCGATGAGGTTCAATTCACCATTGATAAGGAAACGACCAAACAATTGCAACACTTCAGTCAGCAGAACAAAGGCTCTCTTTTTGTTACCATGCTCTCTGTATTTAATACCTTGATTTCCAGGTATGCTTCCCAGGAGGAATTTCTGATTGGAATCCCAATTGCCGGCAGAACATTGGAAGAACAAGAGTCTGTTGCAGGGATGTTTATCAATAATTTTCCGATGCGGATAACTCCACTTGATCAGATGACTTTTCCGGAGATGTTCGAAATGTGCAGGAAAAAATTCTATGAAGCCTACGACAACCAGAACCTGCCAATCGACCGGATTGTAGAAGCGCTTCATGTTACCAGAACACCTAATATTTCTCCGCTCTTCCAGGTAATGTTTAACCTGCTCAATATGTTTGATGAAGAGATCTCCCTGGGCGGCTCAATGATGGAATGGGTCGATAAGCGCAGGCATATTGCTCAGTTTGATTTTTCGTTGCACATTTATGAAACCAAAGGGAGCCTGAACTGCGTACTTGAATACAATACCAACCTGTTTAAAAGGAGCCGCATGGAGCGGATGGCCGGCCATTTTCTTCAAATGGTGAGCAGCCTGATGCAAAATCCGGAACAAAAAATCAGGCAGATTCCGATTCTGACTGAAAAAGAGAAGGAGGTAATCCTTGGAGAATGGAATACAACAACGGTTGAATTTCCGCGTGAGAAGTGTATTCATGAACTCTTCGAAGAGCAGGTATTAAAAACACCGGGTATCATTGCCATCCGTGATGATAATAAAGCGATTACTTATACAGAACTGAATGAGAAGGCCAATAAGCTGGCCAGGTATCTGCACGATTCAGGTGCGGTGGAAGGTTCTTTGGTAAGTATCTGTATGGAACGGAGTACCGATATCCTTGTTGCGCTACTGGCTGTTTTAAAGGCAGGATGCACCTATATCCCGCTCGATCCGATCTATCCTAAAGACCGGCTTGCCCTTATTCTGGAAGATGGGAATCCTGCACTGATGATCACTGAAAAGAAATTACTCGAAAGTCTCCCTCAAACCGAAACTAAGAATATTTTTATTGAAGAGTACGAATCGTATCAGCACTATTCAGGAGAAAACACAAGCTTTTCGGTTACTCCAAATACGATAGCTTATCTGATTTATACCTCAGGATCGACGGGTAAACCGAAGGGTGTTCAGCTTGAACACTTCTCCGTTGTGAATTTTCTGGCCTCCATGGCGAAACAACCCGGCATTACCCCTGACGATGTGATCCTTGCAGTAACAACAATTTCATTTGATATTGCCGGTCTTGAGATGTACCTTCCCATTTTGTATGGCGCTTCGATCTTTGTGGCAAGCCAGGAGACCTCAATGAACCCCGATCTGCTTATTCAAAAAATTGAAGAATCGAAGGCTACCATTCTGCAGGCTACACCGGTCACCTTCCGGATGTTGAATTCAGCCGAATGGGATGGTGCAAAGGGACTTAAAATTCTCTGCGGTGGTGAGGCTATGCCAAAGGATCTCGCGTATGATTTGATCAGTAAGTGTGGAGAACTGTGGAACATGTATGGACCTACTGAAACGACAGTCTGGTCAACTGTTGAAAAAGTCGAGGTGGATGAGAACGACAAAATTGGATATATCAATCTGGGTAAACCGATTGACAATACCTTTATTTATGTTTTAAACAGTGAATTTCTCCCTGTTCCCATCGGGTATCCGGGGGAATTATTTATTGGGGGTGATGGTCTGGCAAGGGGTTATTATAACCTGCCAGCCATGACGCAGGAAAAGTTCATTCCTGATCCGTTTTCAGATATTCCCGGTGCACGCATGTACCGGACAGGTGACCTGGTGCAGCAAACTGAGGAAGGGAAGCTTGAATTTTTGAACAGGGTCGATTCACAGGTTAAAATCCGAGGGTTCAGGATTGAACTTGGCGAAATTGAGTCAGCAATCTCTCAGTTTGGGACCATCAAAAACAATGTAACCATTGTGCGGGAAGATACTCCGGGTGATAAAAGACTGGTAGCCTATATTATTCGGGAAGATGAGAAGGTTGATATTACGGAACTTCGTCAGTTCCTCAAAACCAAAATCCCAGATTATATGGTCCCTTCGGCATTTGTTTTTATCGAACAGTTCCCATTGACGCCAAATGGAAAAATCGATCGCAAATTGCTGCCATCTCCTGTTGAAGCTCCGCAACAGGCCAAAGAATATATTGAACCCAAAACGGAAACGGAAAAAAAACTTGCAGCGATCTGGTCTGATGTGCTTAAGATCAAACAGATCGGGACAGACGAGGACTTTTTCGAAATAGGGGGTCATTCGATGATTGCCGTTACCCTCATGGTAAAAATCGAGAAACAACTTGGCACCAGGTTACCACTTGCCGTCCTGTTCGACCATAGCAACATACACGATATGGCGGAACTCCTCGATAAAAAAACAGATCGGGTTCATTGGGGATCGTTGGTTCCAATCCGTTCAAAAGGGACAAAGAAACCACTATATCTGGTACATGGCGCAGGTCTGAACCTGTTGCTTTATACAACTATCGTAGCCGGATTAGATCCTGATCAGCCGGTATTCGGACTTCAGGCAAAGGGACTCGACGGAGAAGATGATCCGCTCTATACCATCGAAGATATAGCAGCTTACTATAATGAAGAGATCCTGAAAATTGATAATTCAGGATCTTATGCCTTGGCAGGTTTCTCAATGGGTGGACAACTTGCCTATGAAATGGCCAGGCAGCTTGT
>CAIVCR010000048.1 GCA_903904515.1 uncultured Bacteroidia bacterium | reverse complement strand
TGTTTATTCGATGACAGGTCAGCGGATTATTCAGATTTATAATGGTGATGTCCAGGCAGGGGTTACCCAAACAGTACTCTTTGACCAAACACTTCCTACCGGATTATATCCTTGTGTCTTAAGCTGGAATGGAAAAATAATCACGTTGAAGTTAGCGGTTACACAATAGCCGAACGGTACCCAATGCTATACCAATGAAGCCGTTCCAGTATGACTTGGAACGGCTTCATAAATTTAACCACTAACAGAATTTGAAGGATTATAAAATTCAGTAGTAGGTTACCACTATTTAGAATTCCATTTTAGTGATGTGACAACCCCATTTCCCCCAGTCGGATAAGATTTTGACAATTTTCGTTGTTTCGTTTTGAAAGGTCATCGTCCCAAATTTGAAGATCGGGGAGGGAGACCGCGAAATAATCGAGTTTGAACTCGTCATTGAGATGGTCTTTCCCAAATTGGATCAGCGTCTTAAAACGCTCCCGCGCCTCTTCCAGTCTATTCAACCGGATTAAAGCCATTCCCTGAAAATAGATCGTATCAGATTGCTGATCATTGTAAAAGATTGCCGGAGCAGGTTCCTTTAATCCCCTCGAGGCAATTTCCCAACATTCAAGAGCCTTGTTACCAAGGCCCGATCCTTCAAATGCACAACCAAGCCAGTAAAACAATTCGTTTTCCTGGGCTCCGTATAACTTTCCTTCGCCCAGATTTTCAGGATAGTGCTGAGCCCGGGTCAGGAACTCAACTGCAGCATCAAAGGCATTTATGCAGACCGCTTTTTTGGCCTGTTCAATCAGTGAATAAACATATTGACCCGTCGCTTTTCCTTCGCCCCCTTCCCACGGATGAAACTTTCGGGCCATGAGGAGATCGTAACTCTTTTCAAATTCTCCCAATGAATTATAGAGTGCCACTCTTTCGAGATAAAGGTCGTCACGCTCTTCCACCAAAGAGAGATATTTCTCAAGCTTTTGCAGCCGTTGGTCAGGCGGAAAATTTAATCGTTTATATAACTGATCCAGCTCCATGAAAACTCTCGAATCGGTTTGATCAAGTACAAACGCCTTCTCAAGTTCTGCCAATGCCTTTTCCGGTTCATTTAATTTATTGAAATAAGCGAGCGCAAGGTTTCTATGGACAGTGGGGAACCTATCGTCGAGATTGGCTGAAAGTTCCCAGTTTTCTATCGCTTTTTTATACTGACGTGCATGATACCAGAAATTGCCAAGATACCAGGGGGCTTTTGAGTCAAAAGGATTTTGCTTTATCGCCCATTCCAATGTAACAACCGCTTCCAGCTGATTCGGAAAACAATAGTCCTGCTTGGATGCTGCTGCTTCCTCTAAAGATTTTGGAAAAGCTGTGAGATCTCCAATTTGCGATTCAAACCACGCCTTGTAATAGAAGGCCATGGGGTAAACCGGATCTCCGTTTTGTTTATTTATCCCCATTTGGATCAGTTCAATGGCCTCTTCAAACAGACCGGCATGAGCAAAATCGAGCGAGTATTCAATGCAGGTGTGGATGTTACTGTGCAGAAGGGTAGGTAATTCCTTACCCCTGACAGGGGTTAAAACCCCGTCAGGGATAGTGCGAAGAAGATATTTTTCAAATAAAATTCCGATGTTAAATTTATCCAAAGCAAGTGACTCCTCAATTAATTTTATGGCTTCATCTGTGCGGCCGAGTTTTCGCAGCACACTTGCTTTTAATTGCCTCGCCTTGTGGTTATGCCAGTTTCTAATCAGCGAACGGTCAATCAGTTCGAGCGCCTCCTCCCAGTTTTGTTTTTTGGAGGCCAGCCTTGCTAATTCAAAATATCCGGAATCGTGGAAGGCGGCATTCCAAACCGATTTGTAAAAAGCGTCGTATGCTTCGTCATCCCTTTTCAGGAAGCAGAGGGTAAGACCAAGATTGTAAAAAGGTTCCCCTTCGATGGGATTGGGATTGCGTTCAGTAAGGGTTGAAATTGCTTTCCTGAAATATGATTCAGCCATTGAAAACTGCCCACGGCGAAGGTACCATAACCCCAGAGCGTTGTTGCACCTGGAATCTTCAGGGTCTCTTCGCAGTGCTTCAAAATAGTAATCACATGGATTATAGGTTGGATGGCGATATTGTTCGAGATGTAATCCGGTGAGATATAATTGCTCAACACTCTCAATTTCTGAAGGAAGTTTTGCCGCTTTTGCCGGTTCCGGGATCGGCTTTTGAGAATCAGGTTCAGGTTTCCAGCAGACCAAAGTTTTCCCATCGGCGGAAAGAATGGAAATCGAGACCGTTTTTGGATCTGTTCCGTCGGGAAGCTCAATGGTCTTTTTATAGGAGGCAGCAGGATGAAAATTGAACCGGTCATCAAGTATTAGTTTATTCCCGGCCTCTAAAATCACTCTCCCATCCGGATAATTGGCCGTAGTGTAAGCTTTAACAATAGTTTTTCCATCCTGAAATTCAAGATTTACTATCGCCTCTTTGGTGGCATTTTTTACCATTCCAAGATCGCGGTACGGCATAAAATATTGGGAAAAGGACTTCTCTTCATTGGGCATAATCCATGAGAAGTCGGGCTGATTATCGGTAAAAACACCGCACATTAATTCGATATACGGACCATCTTCGTCGGTAAGATTTCGATCCCAGGCGCGGCCAAAATCACTGTGTCCCCAGGTCCACTGCTTTTTCCCCGGCGAAATATGCGGATTGGCTACGTGCAGTAATCCCCCTTTCGTGTCGTTCTCGTACCCTCCTACAAAGCTGTATTTGGAGTTGATCGCCATATATGAAGTTGGCACAGGGATGTTTTTATACCGTGAAATGTCTGTTCCGGGAGAATAATCGACTTTGTAATAGGTTCCTTTAGCAATGGGGAATTCCGACACGTCGCGCTTTCCATGGTCAAAGACGGCGTTTACATCGGGCGGGAAGACCGACTGATAATCATCATTGACCTTTACTGCGGGATTTGCCCACCACAGAAAACTCTGCGGAAGATTAGTCCGGTTGAACAGTTTCACCTTGATTTCCAGATAAGCTTTATCGGGATGAAGGGTGAATCCGGCCATCCCCTTGGTTCGGAACATCCGTTCTACCTCACTGCACCAAACCGTAATACTGCCGTCTGAATTTTCTTCAATACAATGATCAACTGGTTCAAAAGTTGAGGGCCGGTGGTGTTGAGGCCAGTTGAATTCGATTCCTCCTGAGATCCACGGGCCGGTTAATCCTACCAGTGCCGGCTTGATGACACGGTTATAATAGACAAAGTGGCGGTTTTTTGTTTTGTCGAATGCCATCTGGATGCGCCCTCCAAGTTCAGGGAGGATCATTATTTTCAGATACTGGTTTTCGAGGTAGATAGCGTTGTATTCCTTGTCAACCTTTTCGTCCAAAATCTTTTCAATCACAGGATGAGGATATACCACACCACTGCTCCCCTGGTAAACACGTTTTTCAAGAAACATCGGATTTTTCTCGGGTTTCCCGATTCCGTAGGTTGGAATAGTTACCTTTTCGTACCAGGCTTTGACCTCCATTATTTTGTTAATTGAATTATTTTAAATCTGAATTTAACTGCCCTTTATCCATCTTCTCAAGTTGGATATCTTTGGCCAGTACATCACCTTCAAACTGATTTCCTTTCACCCCGACATTTAAACAGGCTTCAAAGGTGAGCAGGTGTTTACGTTCGTGAAAAGGGGCAAACTGATGGGAACGGACAATACGGTTATTGTTGAATTTTAACCCATCGACCGAAAGGGCATACAAAACCGGATAATCAAATGCGTTAAAGGTGTTGTTTTCGATGGTAATATTCCGGTGAAAAGGTTTGAGCGGATCAACTTCCGGTACGATCGGGTAGATGCTGATAATCCCTTCGCAGAATTGATACATGGAGGTCATGCAGCCATCCTTGAAGAGGTTATTGGTGATCGTAACATCCGAAACTGCACCTGATTCATACCATCCGTTGGCATCACCTGCAATGAGAATGGCAGATCCACTTGATTCAAACTCGTTTTTATCGACAATTACCCTTCGGGGTGTAGAGATCAACAAACCTCTGGCGCGGCAACTTCCGAATCTGCAATTTTCAATGGTTACCTGCGGCGACCAGGTTAGATTTTCCAACGCATCGCCAACTACAATCCCTGATGGAATCGGGTTGTTGAATTCCACCAAAAACTCCTCAGGATTCAGCATTTTAAAGCTGTTTACGGTTACTTTAGAAAGGGTTTGCATACTCTTGTGGTCAATAAACCCAATCGTATCATTCGGATGGCCCCAGTTCATTCCGGTACTCTGTTCGTGCATAAAACGGCATCTCAATTGGTTGTCATTTATCTTCTCCATGATTTTGACACTCGTTCCGTGGACATTGATCGGATCATCCATCAGACCGCCAAATTCACAATCGGTAATCGCTATTTTACCGGCACAATTTGAAATATGAAAACCGTCATCATGTCCGCTTAAATAGCGGTTCTTTGCCGCGTTGGGAATGACTTTCACGCTATGATAATTCAGATTTCGTGTAAATTGAGACAAAACACCAAGTCCTACGGTATGGTAGATCGTAACATTTTCGAGGGTCACATTACTGCTTTCCTGGATGAAGATTCCTGCATGATCGCGTTTGCTATGACGCAGAATCAGGTAATTCCCGACTGCCGGAATCCGGGTGAATTCCCCGTTCATTCGGACGGTTCCGGGTTTCAGTTCTGCTACCGATAGTTTACTCCAGTCACCTCTGAGGCAACCATTGTCTCCTGTTCCTGCGGCTATCCGGTGGGTATTGGCTTCATATTCCATAAACCCTGTTGGTTTAGCTTTCCACTTCTCACCTGTAAAAATCAAATTTCCATCGGTTACTTCATAAGGAAATTGCGTTGAATCTATTTCCAGATCAATATTTTTCGGAGTCGCGGCAAGGATCTTTGCCTGGGCGGTGAGCGGAATATCCCAATCAATAGTGACGTTCTTTACTATTATTTTATCGCTGTGATCCACGGTGATCGGTTGAATCGCACCATGAAAGACAAATTCTGAATTTCCCCCATCCAGGGTAAGCCCATTGCATTCTTCAAGTAGGATTGCCAGATTTTTGGGTGCGTCATTCGTCGTGTTTGACTCATAATACATCCTGGTATGGGTTGAATCTATCCAGAAATCGTAACGACCTTTTTCGAAGATGAGCACTGAGCCGGAATGTTTTTTGCACTCATTTAAGGCTTTTATAACTGCCGGAATTGCATTCTCACCCGTTGCCGGTTTTAGTCCGTAATCTGACATTTTCACTGTAAAAACATCACTTTGGCTGCACGCCGTCATCATCAAAAAATAGAGGATGGTTAATAAGAAATTCAGTTTGTTCATTATGTTTAAATCTGATTTTACAAATTAGCTATTATATTCGATAAATATTATTTGGATATCTTAATCATAACTACCCCCTGGGATGGAACCTGTGCGGTGAATTTCTGATCATATAAACCCAGATCCGTTTGTTTCCAAAGATCGCGCACTGCATGTTTTCCGGTTATTTGCAGTTCAGCCCACTCTGCTGTGACATCAACCGCGCTTTTCCCGCGGTTAAAGAGACCCACAGATTTTGATCCGTCAGCGAGATTTTTAACCATGATAAAACAATCAGCATTGTGTTTAAGCACCGATCCGCATTTTCCCAGCGGGTCCTGGTTAACACCGATTACCTCGTGATTACAAAGGATGCTCAGGGTAAGTCCATCCAGTTTGGACATGTCGCCACTGTAAATAAGCGGTGCAGCGAGCAGGCACCACAACGACATATAGGCATATTGCATGTTAACGGGCATCGGGGTAAGTTCGGGAATCCCCATTTTGTTGGCATTTCCGATCCATCCGATCTGGATATAGTCGGGATCGTTCCATTCACCGGGTTTATTGTATTGACCAATCTCGGCATTTTTTAAGGCAACATCGAAAATACGATCGAGTTCAAATCCAAGATCACCCCCGGTCCGCCAGCAATGAGCGTCCACTTCGCCTCCCCATTTCCAGACATCGCCCATTCCGTACTGACAAAGGTTAAATACAATGTCACGGGCCTTCGATTTCAGAATTTTGCCCATCTGTCTGTACGGTTTCTGGTATCCGTCCAGGGTCACCTTTTCCCCGGCCAGCTCGCCGTAAGAACACCAGTCATATTTCAGGAAATCGAATCCCCAGTTTGTAAACTGCTGCGCATCCTGCTCTTCATGCTGCCAGGCTCCTGCAAAACCTCCGCAGGTCCGCGGTCCGGGCGAGGTATAGATACCAGCCTTCAGTCCCTTGTTATGAATATAGTCTGTGAGACCCTTCATATCTGGAAAGTGTTTGTTCGGTATAATATTTCCCTGTTCATTCCGCAAGGGCCCTACCCGCAACGGATCATTGTTTTTTTCTGCATTCATCCAGCAATCGTCAATGTTTACAAACTGATAACCAACATCGGCCATTCCGCTGCTGATCATCACATCTGCTGCCTCGCGCATCATTTGATCGGTGATCCGGTCGTAATGGGCATACCAGTGGTTCCAGCCCATGGGAGGTGTCAGAGCCAGCTTATCACCTGCTACCAGCTTTAATTTCCGCTCATCATTACCTTTGGAGTTTTTTGCCTCTAGAATCAGATCATATTCACCCTTGGCAGGTGTTTTGCCAGTGATTATTCCGCTCTTCTTATCCAGAATTAATTCTTTCGGTAATCCTTTTACTTCAAAGTGGATGGGACGCTCACCCTGACATGGGATCCGGTAAATAAATGGGTGTCCGGGACGGCAACCGTAGACCAATGGACCGTTGATTCTGGGTTTTGCCAAGGGTTTTGGTGTCAGAATTTCTGTCTTTTCGGTTACGGCATTACCTGATTTTTCAAGACCGAAGGATTCCATATTTGTCATAATTAACAAAATGGCAGCAGACATCGCAAAAGCTTTAATTGTTTTCATATTTCAATAAATAGAATTAATAATCTCAAAGTATACTATTTCCAGGATTTCCTATGCTGTTATCTAAAATTCATTAACAAAGCTGGTCGGGGTACAAGCCTTTAAAGGTTATACTCTTCAAACAGACAGAGTAAAATGTAAAGATTTTATATTCAAAATTCAATCCCGTTTCTGATTAACAAATTTCAGAGTGACAGGCCCAAGCAGACCGGAACTTATCAATTCTGAGTCCTTAGTGAAATAATTCCAGGTTGTGAAGCAATATCTCCCTGATGAGGGACGCGGACGGTCATTTACAAACCAGTCAGGGAACCTTTTCATCCACCATCCAGCGGTATGAAAGTAAGGTGCACTTGGGTTCCATTCTGTTTCCGGCGGTTCCTGCTCGTCCCCGATCAGACGATTGGCCCATACGTTGGTAATTTCGATTTCCAGAATATTGCCCTTTTCTTTAAGAATCTTTCGGGATACTTCTGTATTCCATGGGGCAGTCCAGATTACGCCCAGGTTTTCGCCATTCAATCTGACTTTTGCGATATGCTTTACAATGCCCAGATCGATCAGAAGAGATTCCCCTTTGCCTGTATTTAACGGCAGATCGAACTCTGTTCTGTATGTGGCTGTACCACTGTAATATTTTATTCCCTTCTCGGGTCGAAGCGTCCAGTCTTGAAGGTTATCGAATAAGACCGGTTCAACAGGTCCTCCCCATTTCGGATCAAAGGAAACTTTCCATGGGCCTTTAATGTCCGCAACCTGCTTTTTATCAGGGAAATTGTCTCCTTCTACTCCTCTGCTTTTCCCTTTTTCCCTGAAAACAATGAAAAAGCTTTGGGCATCGTCAAACTTCAGTGGGATTGAAGTTCTGCTTCCCGAATCATCATAAAAGTAAAGCTTACGCATTGTCCCCATAACTGGATCCCATAGTTCGGGCTGCATCCCTGTTATTGTGAAGCTACATGAAGCGTTTCCCAGATTGTGAGAGGTGTTTGCTACAAAGAAGATGTCGGTATTGCCCATTTTCCGGTGTATGTGACCAAGTTTTATCCCACCGGTGGTATCCGATACAGCGAAGTCATGTTCTGTTTCATCAATTCTTCCCCATTGAAGAAGCGCCTGGCATTTCTGCCAATATACGAACATTGCTCTGGCGGGCTCCCACCAGGTCTGGGTCCGGTCGAAATGAGTGCCCCAAAAACCCATGGTGATACCCGGCTTGTATTTGTCGGCAAAAGGCTGATGCGTATAGCGGTGAACTACTAACCTGTTGACACCGGCACAGAAGGAGGCATCGGCAATCGGTTTGAGCCATGCCGGATACTCCGACCACTTACTGTACCACGGCTGACCTGTCAGTCCCTCAGCATCGATGATGTTTTTTCCTGCCTTTCTCAGGGCGGCAACGGTAGGTTCAAGCTCGAAAGGGGTAAATACCCCTCTGTCGGTCCAGAATTCGACCATCACCTTATGCACAAGTGGCATTATCTCATTATTGTCCCATGGTCCGCCGTAAGGCTCTGAAAGGAAAGTCAAACCGGCATCCGCAAGTTTTTTGCTGATTGTTGTGAAATACACATCCCGGTAAAGATCCTTCATTGTCCGCAGAAAATCGTTTCTGAACTTAAGTGAGTCCTTAGTTGTTCCTACCTTTCTTCCTGCAAAGATGGGAAGCCATTGCCTGATATCATAACCCCTCCTGCTGTTGAACTCCTCGGGCATCTTCGGGGTCCACCCGGGCAAACCAGCTTCGTAACTGTCGAAATGTACATGGGTGAATCCGGTACCCACCAGATCCCCAAGATGTTTCTTTATCTCACCGATAATATGGTCCATGTGGAATTCCACCGCTTCCCTGCTCATTTTGTCACATTCAAGACCTGAGGCTTGCCATTGTGCCGGAAATATAAGTGATCCTTTTGTTGTATGACCGAACCTGTAAATTGTCCAATCACCTGCAGGCACATCCCACATCAATTTTCCGTCGGGCTGCATTTTACCAGTAAGATCAATGACATCTTCGGCGGTGATATTGCCTTTTAGCGGAACTGCGACAACTGCAGCATCCTTGTAATACGTTTTCCTGGCTTCAATAACCGGAACTTCAGCCTTCCCTGTTTCCCGGTTATATTGAGTGATATTATGGTTGGCTTTTGGATCTGGCTTAGGTTGTTCGAGCATGAGAACCTCCTTTTTTCCTCCGGTGGCATTCTGCTGTGACCAGCAAAGATCTTGCATCGAGAGTTCCGGAGTGATCCAAACTCCTCCACTCGTTTCATATCCTGGACAATTGAACATACCGAAATCCATACCAAGCCTTTTCGATTCTTCAGCAGCGAACCTAACCATCTTCCACCACGGCTCCGTCCATGATATAATTTCAGGACCGGGCCGATTGGAAATTTCCGCGGGAAAATCTGCAGTAACGTCAGCAAGGCTGAACATCGTTGTCCGGCTGAATCCGGCCTTTTTCAACGTTTCAAGGTCTTTGGTGATTCCCTCTTTCGTTACATTTGATCCCATCCACATCCACAATGCGCCGGGCTTTGCATCCTCAGGAGGATTGTTAAAAACAATTTCCGGATCGTCCTGGCTATTTTTACATCCTTCCATAAAAATGTTCAGCATTAAAATAATAAATACGGCCAAAATTGTTCTTTTCATATGCACGTTTTTTGAATGAGTTTTTTCACCTGTTCTGGTTCAAGTATAACGCCCGGATTAAAATTCGTTCCGGTCATATATTTTTTAAGGCTGAACAGTAATTGCTGAGCTTCAGGACGTTTCTCAAAATCGGTTGTCAAATCAATCCCAGAAACAAGAATCCTTCCTTTTCCAACCTTTGCTTCAAATAAAAGTGCCAGCGGACGATTTGTAAACCAGTCATCAATTACTCTGACTATCGGTTTTAATTCGGATGGAAAGCTGCTCAGGACAATTGCGCCCGAATGGCTCATCGCATCCCACCACTGCCAGTTGCTGTAGTATTCTGTCGGAAAATCAGCCAGGGCAGGATGGTGAGGATTGCAAAGGATTCCCAGTGTTTGGGGTGCCTGTCCATGCGTCCAGGCAGTATTCCAGAAAATTGAGGAGAATCCGATTTTAATATCACCACCCAGCTCTTTTGGAAGTGTTCCTTTTTTCAGATTCAGCAAAACAGTTCCCCCATCGGCTAAAAATTGAGTTGTTTGGGAATCAATTTTCTGAACCACCCTGATTTTTTCTTCCCCCGCAACAGCCGCTTTTTGAGCCGGGTAGACAAAGAAATCCCAGCTGTTACTGAACTGATCCACCGAAACTTCAAGAGTCAGCTTCTCCGGATCGGAAAGAGATGATAAAGGGGCAGAAATAGTTCCAAGCTTAAATCCATTTCCCAATGGAATATCGATCGATGGAAGTTTTCCGGTTTGAATGATCCGGCCCGCTTTATTGGTGATTTTCCACACCGGAGTACAGTTTGTAATTGGTAAATCGCCAAAATGTGCCACCTCAACGGCAGCTTCAAATGTTTCGTTAGTCGTGAAGATGCATTTTTTTAGCCGTACCAAAGGGACTGTACTATTGCAGAAACGTTTGTATTCAGCAGGTGAAATATATCCCTTTTCACCCCAGAAAGCATTCAGGACACCCACTAATGCACTTCCCTGACCGGGGAAATCGTGCAGATCGAGCAACTGGAATCCGCCAAAATCTTTTGTACGTAATGCCGCCTCAATGTCTGCCTTATAACACAAAGCCTGCAATTTTCCGGATGCCAGTAAAAAGCTGTCGGCTAATTGCGCCATACCGTGTTCTTGCAATGTTTCCCGGAAGATTTCGAAATTCCGTGCACGCATCACCCCATCGTATTTGGCAATCTCCTTAAAATCGGGGTAGACGCACCACTGGCCAATTTCATGACTTATAACCGGTTGTGGGAATCTTGCAATAAATGGTGACCAGTCGTAATCTGTTCCTGGCGCCTCCCCGTTAATAACACTTTTGAGTTCCTGTCCCCATCCTTGAATACGGGGAGCAGGAGAACTCAAATAGTCGTTTACCGGAAGGTAAGGCCAGCCACCTCCTGAGGTGTAAATCCGGCGGTTATCTCTTTTTTTCCAGAAGTTGACAAAATCGGTCAGGAATGGTACCTGATTCTTGCCGGCCGGTTCATTGCCGTAAACCATCATGCAAAATGAGGGGTGATTCCCATAATTTTCAACCATCCGTTCACTCTCCTCATACAGGTATTTGTCGAAGGGGTTTCCATCACCAATCGTAGTCGATCCGTTCGCCCAGGAGGAGCACTCCACATGGAGATAAAAACCTGTCTGGTCGGCCGCCTCGAAGGCTGCCTCGGGCGGGCACCAGGAGTGGAAACGGATGTGATTTAATCCGTGGGCGCGACAAACATTAAATATCCGAAGCCACTCGGTGAGATCGGTTGCCGGATATCCGGTCTTCGGAAAGATCGCACATTCGAGCGTGCCTCGCATAAATGTGGGTTTGCCGTTGATTGTCAGATGCTTTCCACTGGCCTTGAATTCGCGCATCCCAAAGGTGGTCAGAAAGGTATCTGTAATTTCAGAATTCTTAACATTAAGGTTGGCTGTAAGCTTATAAATATCAGGGTGAAACTCACTCCAAAGTTTAACCTCATTCCCCATCGGGTACTCCATAGTCAGGATACTCTCACCGGCAGCAAGTGTAAAATTATGGGATTGACTTTCAGGGTTCCCTGCACCCGAGACACTTAATTTAAGATTAGCGATGACTGGTATCTGGGAAAGATTATTGACTCTTATTTTTGCCTTGAATTTTTTGGCATTAATGTCAGGGTATACCTGAATATTTTTGATGTTCACCAACGGTCGCGCCTCCAGGCAGAGCTTTCCAACCACGCCATTCCAGTTTGTCTGAGTATGATCCGAGATGCTGTGTGAATTCAATCCCGGGTCGATATCTTTTACCCGGTTGTCGACACAAAGGGTCACCCTGTGCTTTCCGGGGGTTAAGACACCTGTCAGGTCGTACTTGTGTGGAGTGCCCAATGAATTCCGCATGCCAACCTCTTTATTGTCAATCCATAGGCGGCTCTCCCAATGACATCGCTCGAGAATTAATTCGAAGGCCATCCCGGTCCACGCTGCCGGAATGGTAACCTCTTTTTGGTACCAGGCAGCACCTTTATAATATTTTGTCGGCTGCAGCCAGAATGGGATTTTAATGTTTCCCGGCTCACGGTATTTGGCATATTCAGGATTTTTATAATAGGAGCTGTCAACAATCTGGCCTGTCCATGGTGTTGAGAGTGTTATCTCATCCCCTTTCCCGTTCGAGGTCATCGAGCCGGGCAGAGAAAGACTATCGGGTAATGTTTTGTTGAACCAACCTTCCGAAATTCCCTTATCGGAAGGATCTGCAGCAAATTGCCAGGTTCCTGAAAGATCGATTTTATTTTCAACTTTTTGGGTACAGGCGACCAGGGCAATCATAATTGTTGCCCCAATTAGTAAACTCTTCATCCTTTAAACATTTTAGTTGATATTATTATCTTTAAATTTTTAAGCTATTTCGAAAACTTCAATTGCCAGTTTACAATTTGGCTCTCTTTGTTTCTGATCAAAATCCGTAACCAGCCCTTTTCTTTCTGTGGCAGTTTCACAATTGAGGTCCTACCTGATTTTCCGCTAATGGTTGCGGTCTCTAATTTCCAATCTGCACCGTCATTCATCCCCGCAATGCGGATTTCATAGTCGTCACCACCAATTATTTTGCTTGTTCCCGATAAGATTCCGTTTGCCCAGGTCTCCTTCGTCAAATCTATCATACCCTGAGTGACGTGTTGTGATGTGGAGACAACTACCGGATGATCGGATTTGGCCCGAAGTGCAATCACGAGGCATGATTCGGAGGGAAGCTCAGACAAAATGGAATCCTTAATATCCGCCATAGGCTGATTTCCCCAGAAATCAAAGGCATGATAAATCGTATTGTCCTTTAGTCCGGCCCATTTTAATCGACAACCAATGTTTTGAGATGCCGTTTCCCAATTGAATAAGCCAATTACATTGCGTGGAGTTCCGGTCTTTTGGTCTGTTGCCAGCCAGATTGAGGGGAGATTTTTTTCAAAGCCGTCAACAGGCCGCGCAACTCCAGAATGGGAAGCCATCGTCCGTTTCATTATTTCAATCCGGTTTTCCGGGAGATCGGGAAGCCAGTCGCTGCTTAAAAAGAACTGACCAGAGACAGCAACAAACGAAGGGAGCAGCCGTGCCCTGACGATACCTCCGATTCCGGAAGCTGAAGGATCGGCTGTTGATATGCCGCTCTCTCTTAACATCGAAGGATCCGGATCGTTCCACCATACTCTTCCGTTTAGAAAATAGAGCCTCGATGCGCGAATGGCACCCGTGCGGATACTCTGACCGTCAGAGTTGAAATCGGGGCCGATTCGCATGGCATTAACCAGGCCAATCGAAGCACCAAAGGAGCGCATGTTCTGGCTTATACAGCAGCCCGAAAGGAAAACTTCGTTGCCCGCAGTTTTTCTGATCAGCTTCAGTCCGTTCCTAAAAGCTTCAATCTGTGTTATCATTGGATTATGCAACGGTTGGCAATTGCCGATACTGTCGTCTTTATATCCATCGTTAATATAAATCTGTTCAGTAACTGTTCCTGTCCACAGACCATCCATCTTGAAATAATCGAAACCCCAGTTTTGCATTGTTTTGGCAACGTATGCGATATGATCCTGAACTTCGGGAAGAGTAAGATCGAGTGATGTTCCTCCCCAGGGTGTTTCAAAAGGTTTTCCGGTAGGCCGGTATGCGAACCAATGCTGACGCTCCTTATATTCCGGATCCTGATGGTTGCGTGCAAAAGGCATCCACCAGATTCCGGCACTTAATCCCTCTTTTTTTATGGCATTAGCCGTGGCTGTCATTCCGTTGGGATAGCCCCCTTTGGGATCAGCCCGATCGAACCGGCGGTGTGGTCCATTGTACTGGTCGCCCCCTTGCCACTGATCATCAATCTGAAGGGTCCCAAGACCAAATGGTTTCAGATTCTTTTTGATGAATTTTGCCAGTTCGATAGAGGAGGATTCGCTTCCGGCTCCGCCATTCTTTTCGGAATACCAGGTGCAGTAAACAGCACTTCGGGTTTTTAGTTTGATATCGTGCTGCCTGGCAAGGAGATCTGCAAAATGTTCTTCCCCTAAACGGGCATCCTCAAAATAGCCGATAAGCAATGTTTCAGTAACTTCACTTTTCCCGGCAGGAAGCCGATAATGGCCATAATCGATCTGCGTTTTTATTTCGACACGGTTATTTTTAATTGCTGAAAAGAGGGCTCCACACCCTTTCTCATGGGTGAGCCATCCCGTAACGACACCATTCCGGGTTGTGGGATCAACGGTTGTCAAAAAAACATAACTGCCCGGATTTTTGTCAGGAGAGAGCAATCCCCCTGTTCCCAGGGTCTTCAATAAACTTGCGGGTTTCCCAAGATCAACCAGAAAAGAGACCGGATGCAGCTTCGGGTTATCCATAATTTCTGAACCAGTGTTTTGGATTGTTTGGTTCACGAAAAGGAACGGTTGTGAGGGGAAAAGTGTGAATGAAACCGATCCGCAGACAGAGTTGATTATCAAGGCGTTTCCTGTCCCAAAAACAGGATTGGCAACTTGCTCTTTCCGGATAATTCCAGTTGAACCTTCCGGCAGAAGATTTTTAAGGAATGTTTTATGATTTTGATCGGAAGTCAGGCTAAAGCTTTTCGAACCTGAATCAAAGGTCAAAGTCAACAATTGATTGCTAATACGATTTTGATTTTCTGCAGGAACTCCACGTTTACCGGATGAAATTGGGGAGGCGCTTGCCTGAAGAATCAAACAGTGAGTGGCGATAATTCCAATTAGTATTTGAGAAAGGATCTTCATTGCTGATTAATTAATTTATTTTCAATTTCTTCCAGGCTTTTTCCTTTGGTTTCAGGAAGTTTTTTAAAGATAAACAGAAATCCGGCAAGGCAGATCAAACCATATAACCAGAAAGTCCCACTGGCATGGAGCAGTTTGTTCAGTATGGGAAATGTGTAGGTCAGCACAAAACAGGCAATCCATAATGCAGAAGTAGCTATAGCCATTGCTGTTCCACGGACAGAATTCGGAAATATTTCGGATAAAACGACCCATGTAATCGGGGCAAGAGTGAGTCCGTAAGTTGCAATGGCTGCCATCACGAGTACAAGAATAGCCAACCCTTTGAGTTCAAGAAAATAGCTGGTCCCCAAAACCAGATAGATCACGGCCAGCCCACCGGCTCCAAGAAGCATAAGTTTCCGGCGACCCCAGCTGTCAACCATACGCATGGCCAAAATGGTGAATATCAGGTTTACAGTCCCGGTGATTACAATATTAAAGAGCATATCTCCAACGGAATAACCAGCTGAGGTAAAGACCTCCTCGGCGTAGTTAAAGATCACGTTGATTCCACACCATTGCTGAAAAACGGCCAGTACAATTCCCAGAACAAGTATTGGCCTCACTTTTTTGGATGACAAAACTTTCCAGTCGATCTTTGTGCCTGTTTCATGAAGGGTAGCTGAAATCTCTTTTTGTTCATGGACAGCGTATTCATTTCCCCCTATCTTTTCGAGAATATGCAGTGCCTCCTTCCATTTTCCCCTTTTACCCAGATATCGCGGGCTCTCGGGTATAAAAAAGGAGAGAATAAAGAACAGTAAAGCGGGTACGGTCCCTGCCCAAAACATCCACCTCCACCCGGTTTGTCCGTTCCAAGACTCCAGAATCACCTTGGTAGAATCACTTTCCAAAACTTTATCGGCAATGAGGTAATTGATGATCTGGGCACCAAGAATTCCAATCACAATAGTAAGCTGGTTGATAGAAACCAATCTTCCGCGCATATGGGCAGGCGAAATTTCGGCAATATACATGGGTGAAAGTGCTGAGGCAAGACCGATTCCCAGTCCGCCGATGAGCCTGAAAATGATAAAAAGTGTAAATTGACTGGCGGCGCCTGTTCCAATGGCGGCAATGGTGAACAGAGCCGCTGCACCGATCAGTGGCCGTTTCCTTCCATATAAATCTGTGAGGTAGCCTGAAGCCATGGCTCCAAAGAGGCATCCGATGAGTGCGCTGCTCATGGCCCATCCCTGCAGGTACGGAGAGGCTGAAATATCAAAAAAACGTTCGTAAAATGGTTTTGCCCCTCCGATAACTACCCAGTCGTACCCGAATAAAAGACCCCCCATCGCTGATACGAGGGTAATTCCCAGAATAAATGGCTGATTGAATTTTGATTTCTCCACGTTGTTTGATTTAGTTATAACAAAAATAAGCGGATCTGCTCTGGCAGAAAATGTATTATTTTATGAAAATATGGATTATATTACTATGTATAAATTATGGATTATGAATTATAAGTTAAATATTTGATTTCGTTAAATATTGAAATTTAGGTTATTTTGTGTCGAAGAAGGCCATTTTCAAAATTAGGAAAATATATGGATATTAAGAATATGGCTGCTGGCGGCTTTCTGCTGGCGGCTGGCGGCTGGCAACTGGCTGTTGGCAGCTTGCGACTGGCAACTTGTGGCTGGCTATTGGCAACTGGCGACTGGCGGCTGGCAACTGGCAGTTAATCCACAGTTAAGATGTAATTCAATCCATGCTTAACAATCAGGAAACCTCGCACGAAGATTTATGCTAGCCGCCAGTAGCCAGTGGCTAGTCGCGTTTAATGCTACGAACTTTTATTCTTTAATAATATTGTACAAATGAAGAAACCAGACGGATTCCCGGGGCAAATCAGTTTTGTGCTTCCGGAAAAAATCGAGGGGCTGATCAGGAATAATCCGCTCATCGCTGATTTATACCTGACTGACATCGGTTATTATCCGCAGGCGAGCCACCATTTCAGGGAGCGCCCTGCAGGAAGCGCTGAATATATTTTGATTTATTGTGTTGATGGACAGGGGGAAATACGGGTCGGGGAGATGCTCCATTCACTCCCGGCCGACCATTTTTTCATCATTCCCCCCGGGACATCGCACGCCTATCGTTCCGACGAACAGAATCCATGGTCGATCTACTGGATTCATTTCTCAGGATCCAAAGCTGGATTATTCGCCCGACTTGCATGCCAGAGCATCCCAATTGAGCGGGGGAGAACATCCCGAATCAGTGACCGCGTTGATCTTTTCTCGGAGATTTTCAGGAACCTGGATCGCGGGTTCAGCATTGAAACGCTTGAATACATTAACCTCACGCTTTACTACCTGTTATCCTCATTTATCCACATCAGTCAGTTTCGGTTGGTGAAAGAGGCGGGAGAGAACGATCCGATCGCCTAAAGCATCAACTTTATGCTCGAAAATCTAAACCAAAAGTTGCGGCTTAATGAAATTGCTGCTCAAACCGGCTTGTCTGCCTCCTATTATTCAACCCTCTTTCAAAAGCGGACGGGCCATTCGCCCATCGAATATTTCATCCAGTTAAAAATCCAGCGTGCCTGCAGGTTGCTTGATAACTCGGGGTGGCTTATTGCCGATGTATCCCGCGAAACCGGCTTCGATGACCAGTTCTATTTTTCGCGCACTTTCCGCAAGGTGATGGGGATGTCACCGGCTGAGTACCGGAAAAGGAGAGTGTGACATAATCATACTGTTAAGTTGATATTTATAAAGGGCTATTAATTAATCAATATAAATATAATCCAGTTTTATATTTTGTTATTAATGCAATAATGTAAATAAATAATTACATAAATGCTTCAATATATAAATAAATATATACAAAAAAGCGTATATTTGTATATATAAATTTACGAATATGTACAAAAGAGAGCTGTTCTATACGATCCGGCCTCAACTTGAGCACAAAAATGCGATTGTAATTACGGGTATGAGGCAGGTTGGGAAAACGACCTTAATGCGCCAGTTGTATGATGATTTTGTAGGAAAGCGTCTGTGGTTTGATCTGGATAATCCGTTAGACCAGATGGTTTTTGAGAGTATTGATTATAACTCCGTATACAGGGAGCTGGCAAACCTTGCGGGTATCGAAAATGATGAACGCATGTTGGTTTGCATCGATGAAATCCAAAATCTTCCTGAGATTACCAAAATCATTAAATACCTGATCGATCATTTCGGGGTGAAATTTATAGTTACCGGTTCATCAAATTATTACCAGCGCAATTTATTTCCTGAATCTTTGAGTGGCCGGAAATTCCTGTACACTTTACCGGTTCTCTCTTTTCGTGAATTCCTGGTTTTTAATGAAAGAATCTCTGAAGATCAATTGACCCGGAGTATCGATGATGCTTTAAAACCCAAATCAAAGGTTGAGATTCTCCAATGGAAAGATCTTTATCCGGATTATGTTGAATTTGGCGGATTTCCGGAGGTTGTTATAACCAGTAACAAGGAGACCAAGCGGCTTATTTTAAGGAATATTTTTGCCTCTTTTTTCGAAAAGGATATTCGTGTATTTTCCGAATTAAAGGATGTCAGGGAATTAAGAGATTTGATTTTGCTCCTCGCAGTCAGGAATGGCAATATGCTGGATATTACTAAATTGTCATCTGAACTTGGGGTGAACAGGGTTAAGATGTACAATTATCTGGAATTTCTGGAGAGTATCTTTTTTCTGAAGTTACTTCCTAAATATTCAGAAAGCGTTGATCGTACTGTGGTCGGTGGTAAGAAGGTCTATTTTTCAGATACCGGGATACTCAATCTTGTGGCCAAAGTAACCAACGGTCAACTTCTTGAAACTGCAGTCGCAAATCAATTAGGCTATTACGGAGAGTTATGCTTTTACAATAAAAGGAATAGCGCTGAAATAGATTTTATTCTGAATAAGGAGATCGCTTTTGAAGTAAAACAAAAAGCTATAGAATCTGATTATAAAAAACTGCAAAAGCTTGCCGGAAATATCGGAATTACCAGGCAGTTTGTGATCAGCAATACACTTGTGGAACATGAAAATACGGTCTATCCGTGGTTTTTGTAGATAGTTTTCATGCTTATAGTGAGCGGGTGACTCTTCATCTCCTGAACAGTCACCCGCTCACTCAACCTGCATAAATTTAACCTCATCTTAACATCCGAATTTGTTCAGGTTATTGTAATAGTTATACTTTTGTAACCATTATAATTAATGAATAATTCTGATTGTGAAACTAAACGTTGATATTATTGCGGAAAATCTCCTGGCGATCCACCCCTTGCTATACAAAAGCATTTCCAAGCCAATAAAGAACAAGTCGTCGATTACGCCTGGTTCGATGTTTGTAATGGGCATTCTCAAAAGAAATGGAATGCTTTCCATGTCTGAAATTGGCAATTGTTTGTCGATGCCCAAGCCGCATGTAACGGTAATTGTCGACAGGCTGATTGAGGAGGCGTATGTCGTGCGTCAAAACGATCCCAGTGACCGGAGAGTGGTAAATATTCTACTGACGGAAAAGGGATTGGTTGAATTTGAAGAGCTTAAAGAGGCGCTAAGTATAAACCTGAAAAGTAAGCTGAATTTGCTCAGTGAAGAGGAGCAGGAGGAGCTTTCAAAAGCATCGCAAAAGATGAAGGAGATTCTGATTTCAATCTTATCCAAAGAGAAGAACAAAGAATTTTGACCAGGAAATAACAGGATAGAAAAATTAAAATACACGAGAGAATATTTTATGGAAAAGGTTAAGAAGGAGAAGAGCGGGAAGGTCTATATTCCCTTGTTGCTTATCATTTTACTCATCGCAGGCGGCGCTATTTATTGGTATATCGACTATTCAAAATACATCAATACCGATGATGCGCATGTTGAGGCTGACAACGTAGCAGTGAGCTCAAAGATGTTGGGGCGGATTAGTCAGATTTTTGCCGCGGAGGGGGATTTTGTTAAAAGGGGTCAATTGCTTGTCGTGATCGACAGCACCGATCTTATCGCGCAGAAGAACCAGGCCATAGCTGCTAAGATGCAGGCTGAAGCAGCGGTATCACAAGCCGAGGCCAAATATCAGTTTGATTTGCAAAATAGCAGAGTCCAGGAGATTACCCTAAGTAAGGTGCAAGGCGATTTTGACCGGGCCAGAAGTCAGTTTAAGAGTGATGTGATCACCCAGGAGCAGTATGACCATGCAAAAAAAGCACTTGAAACTGCTCAGGCTCAGCTGGAGGCAGATCGTTCACAGGGTAAGGTATCGGGATCTCTGATCAGAAGTATGCTGGCATCTGTGGAGAGTGCTCAGGCGCAGATTAATGTGATTCAGACTCAAATTAACAATGCCAGACTCTACGCACCAAGTGATGGAGTTATTGGAAAACGGTGGTTACTTCCCGGAGATATTGCCCAGGCAGGACAGTCAATATTCACGATTGTCAATGACCGGAATTTATGGGTAACCATCTTTCTGGAGGAGACCAAACTGGAGAATCTGCATCTTGGACAACCTTGTCTTTTCTCGCTGGATACCTATCCCGGAGTCACCTTTACAGGAAAGATTATTGAGGTTGGCTCAAATACAGCCTCGCAGTTTTCGCTGATTCCGGCAAGCAATGCGTCGGGGAATTTTACCAAAGTAACCCAACGGGTACAGTTGAAAATATCTATTGAGGGGGTTAAGGATGGTAAAAAACTATCCGCCTTCCGTATCCTGTCAGGAATGTCGGCTGTTGTAAAAATTATCCGCTAAGGATGGCCCGGATTACCTTTTCACATAAGTTGCGCCGAAAACTGCGCAACCGCAGTTCTGGTTTTCACCCAATGCATGATAATTACAAATGGTTTTTACTGGCCAATATCATGCTTGGAACCTTTATGGCTGTTCTCGACAGCACTATCGTCAATGTGGGGTTGCCAAAGATTATGGCTTCGTTCGGGGTAGGAATCGATAAGATTGAATGGGTCGTCACGGCATACATGCTTTCAATGGCTGTAATGCTCCCAACATCGGGGTGGTTAGCTGACCGATTTGGCTATAAGCGGCTCTATTTTATGGGTTTGCTTTTATTTACATTTGGTTCGATGCTCTGCGGATTATCCAATGACGAAAATACGCTGATCATTTCACGGATTATTCAGGGATTGGGAGCTGGAACCATTCAACCGCTGGGGATGGCAATTATCACGAGGGAGTTTCCCCCTAAAGAGCGTGGAATGGCGCTCGGTTTCTGGGCTATTTCTGCCGCTGCATCGGTCTCTTTTGGTCCGTTGATTGGCGGTTATCTGGTTGACAATTTCAGCTGGCAGCTTATTTTTGATGTGAATATCCCGTTTGGAATAGCGGCCATGGTCTTTACGATTCTTATTCAGCGGGAATATATTAACCGGCGGGTAGGATCTTTCGATGTGATCGGCTTTATCTCAGTCGTCACCTTTCTTCCGTTAATGCTTTTTGCCTTATCTGAGGGATCGGCAGCAAGCAACTCTGCTGGCTGGGGAGCCACCTATGTTTTGGTATGTTTTGCCATCTCAGCTATAGCACTCGCGGTTTTCATAACAAGGGAACTTACCATAGAAAATCCGCTGATCGATTTACGGCTGTTGGGGGATTACAATTTCGGTATGGGGAACCTGGTGATGCTGATTTTTAGTATCGGGATGTTCGGAAGCACCTTCCTCCTTCCACTTTATTTGCAGAATTCGATGGGATATACTGCTGTGCAGGCAGGATCGGTCTTTCTCCCTGTTGGTATTATCCAGGGAATTATGTCCCCCGTTGCCGGAAGAGTCTCTGATAAATTCAGTCCTAAAATTCCAATGATACTTGGAGTTATCGTACTGGGAATCAGTTTTTATCTGAATTCTAACCTTTCGTATCTGACTGAGCATAGTTTTATAATGACCACCCTTTATCTGCGCGGATTTGCCATGGGAATTATCTTTACACCCATGAGTAATCTCTCGTTGCTAACCGTGCCGAGGGAGAAAATGGCCCAGGCTTCAGGAATCTCCAATACAGTTCGTCAGCTGGGTGGCAGTATGGGTGTTGCTATTTTTGCAACCATGCTTACTACCCGAATAAACTTTCACTCACAGATGTTCGGTGAAGCGATTCAATCGGGCTCGCAGGAGTTCAGAAATGTCGCGACAAATTTATCCCATTTTGCTCAGCAACATACGGGGAGCAATCTGGCCACAGCAGCTCAGCAAAGTAAATACATGATTCTATCCCATATCAGTAAACAGGCCTATATTGCAGGGATCGACGATGACTTCCTCATGGCAGCCGTACTCACCTTTCTGGGGCTTATCCCTGTTATTATCATGAGAACAAAACATAAGAAACAACTTGTAAATACTTAACTATATGATTGTTAATATATCCAAATACCTGGTGGCTCTGCTCTTTCTCACAGGGTTCTTGTCCGCCGGACAAGTCAAAAGTGAGACGCTTGCCCCCGATTCGCTATCCCTTAACTTCATAATTAGTGAGGTTGTTCAAAACCATCCGCTGGTGAAAAAGGCAATCGAAAACCTCAATACCTCAGATGCAAAAATTGGAATTGCCCAGGCAAACAATCTTCCCGAAATAGATTTCTCTACTTCCTATTCGAGGATTGGCCCAATCTCTGAACTCACAATTGCCGACATGGGAACTTTCGCCTTTATGCCTAAAGACAATTATTCCACAGGGCTGAATGTGAATCAGACGATCTCCGATTTTGGGAAAACGGGAAAGAGTATTTCCCTTGAAAAACAGGGGAAAGAGTTAAACCGTCAGTCTTTGGAACAGGTGAAGCAGAAGCTTTCAGAAGCCGCCATTAACAACTATTTTTCGCTTGTTTATTTGCAGGAGGCGATTAAAATTAAGGATGAACAACTCACCACACTAAATGAACATCTGCTTTTTGTTCAGAAGAAACAGGCCACAGGATCGGCTACACAATACGAGATACTAACCACGCAGGTACGAATTTCAGCGATTGAGAATCAAAAGACGGATCTTGAAACATCCCGCCAGGTACAGGTAAGTCATTTGAATTCATTGCTTGGAAAGCCTGAACAACAAGCACAACGTGTCACAAACGACCTCAATTTCATCCTCCCTTCCTTACAAAGCGATACCCTTATTGCCGCTGCAATGCAAAACCGTGATGAGATGAAACTTGCTCAACAGAAGGCAAAGCTGGCTGCTTTACATTACAGCCTTACCATCTCGCAAAATAATCCTGTAGTTAATGCCTTTGTGTCGGGCGGAATACGAAACGGATATATCCCCTATATGTACGATCCCAAAGCGAATTTCGTGGCCGGCATCGGGATAAAAGTTCCTATCTTCGATGGGAAGCGGAATAAATACAGGTTGATTGAAGCTAAATCCTCCATAGCTACAAATGATCAAGACACAGAAGTTTCACGCAGAACTATTATCGGTGAAGTAATCGAGGGTGAAACAAGCTTGAAGGCTTCCCAGAAAAAGGTGGATCAGTCTGCTTTGCAATTGCAGCAGGCTTCACAGGCTTACGATCTTGCGAAAGCCCGTTTCGATGCCGGTGTGATCACCAACCTCGAACTGCTTGACGGCTCAACCGCCGTTTCAGAGAGCAGGCTCATGTTGCTCAAATCGAGGATCGACTACACGGTGAATGTATTTAAACTCAGATCGGCAATCGGGGAGAGGTTGTATTGAGAGACTGTTTCAATAAACGGACAGCACTTCGACAGGGTCAGTATACTACTTAGTTGCATCAGACCGGTTTAGTTCCTGCGGAATATTTTGTTAAGAAATGGTTCTTATATTGATTTGAATAGCATCGGGGCTATTTTATTGTTGATTTCTGGATGGGCACTTACAATCACAACCTTATGTTGGCTTCTTAAATAAGGAGATTCCTCACTGCTTACTATTTACAGTATTCTAATGAGTTACAAGGGGACATTTTCACAGAGTCGCGATATGTAACTTCGGCATTGCAGAAAGACGGGACAAACAATCAAGGGATTGTGACGGTGATCGGCTGCGAAGTGGCTTTGGTGAATTGAAGACTTGCGCTTTTCCCGTTTACGGTGAGTTGGTAGCGACCTTGGAATCCACGGAACGCCAGTTGTCCGTTGGCATCCGTGTTGCCGGTGAAGGTGGTTTTCCATTCTGTGT
>CAIVCR010000047.1 GCA_903904515.1 uncultured Bacteroidia bacterium | reverse complement strand
GGTTCCAACTCTCTGTTTCATAGCATTGCAATATGTTTGGAGAAACAGGCTGGTCACCGGTTATAATCCATGTACACGTTGTTGGATCGAAGTCTGCGGTTTGATAACATTCCAATCCGGTTGGGGAGTCAGGCTGGGTGCCGGATACATCCCATTGACATGTAACAGGATTCCAACTCTCTGATTCATAGCATTGCAATATGTTTGAAGAAACAGGCTGCGTGCCGGTTACTTCATACATACAGGTGGTGGGATTCCAGCTCTCTGATTCATAGCATTTCAATATGTTGGTAGAAACAGGCAAAACCGGCTCCGTAATCGTTACTGTAGTATGCGACTCCTCCCCCTTGTCATCGTGAGCTGTAACTCCGTATACCCCTGCTATTAAACCAGTTCTGCTACTCCCTGTGTATTCTCCATCATCCCATTTATATGTGACACCAGTTGCACCATCACATGCTCCTCCAGAGAAACTGGCATCAGCACTGCCATTGCTACCACCATGGCAGGAAACATTGGTATGCTGATAAATCTCGACAGTGAAAACACCGGTCAGGAAATTTAGTTCGGCCGAATTAACCGAACCATTTGTTCCATTATTTATAGTGTTTACTTCAACTGATCGCCCAAACCCCTGAGCCAAAGGGATCAGTAATAAAGCAATGAAGAGGGTGAAACTGCGAAGCGTTGTTCGCAGATTAATTCTGAATGAATGATGCATATAAAACAGGTCTAATCGTTACAAAAAAGCACAATTGTGTATTAACAATTTTTAACACCAAAAGGTTGCAATTTTTCTGACTATAATTTTTTTTGGTTTTAAACAGAAAACCCAATTATAGAAACGCTATTAATCACGTTCCTACAATTGGGCAATAATTTGGTGCAATTGGATAAGAAAAAGGTTGTCAGCTCATAAAATAATTCTTTGTTCTCTAAAGTCCGCTAACGTTCATCTCTTTCGGATAGCTTACGCTGAATTTAACCGGGATGCTTTTCTTCGCCCCCGGCGCCAGGGTGATCTTCCACGAAATCTTCCCCTCTTCATTGACCAGCGCCTCATCACCTTTGGGGGTTTTCAGCTCTACCCTGATCTTTTCATTTCGTGAAATCGGGAACTGGTCATTCAGATCAAGGGTGATCTCCTTGCTTTTACCGTTGGTGATCACGATGGCATATTCAAAATTTACCGTGGTCTCCTTGTTGATCAGCCCAGCATAATCGGTGTATTTCTTTACTAATTTCCGCTCAATTTTAATCCCCTCATCGATTCCCAAAGAGAGTTCAAGCTCACCATCGGCGAGTACCGGCGTATTGATGGATGCTGTACCAACGAGTTTCTGATCAAAAAAGACACTAACCGGACCCGACAAGAGCGGAAAAGCAAATGGATTCTTCATCGTTGCTTTCAGAAAGGCATTCTGAATCAGCTTGGGGATGGTAAACCACAAATATTTAGCCTCAGCGGTCGATTTTGAAATGGAAACCCTGTGTGGTTCGCCATCGGAGATAATATCCACCTTGCGCGGAAGGACAAAGGTAAACGAGGTATTCTCCTCCTGGATCTCGGTCTCTTTTAACTCATTCTCAGCCACCGGGGCAGCCGCCTGAGCCATCATCGCCTGAGGGGCATTTGAGCGGTCCATGGCTGCAATCGATCTTGACTTGAAAAAGTGTGGCGTGAAAACATCAACATACCAGGGTGAAAGTTCGGGTATGTTGCCATAAACAAATGGGCGGGCGGTAGAGATCTCAACTGTAGCATCGCTCCAGTCCTCTCCCGTTGACTGCCAAATGGAAGCAAAATAGTTAAAGTCGATCTTTGATGCGTTGAAGTCACCCTTTGCTTCATACTGCGATGACCAGCCGGCCTGCGTCGAGACATAGGTAAATCCAATCTTCACACCGCTCCTGGCTGAATTGGAGAGCAGATGAATGACGATTGTCTTGCTTTTATTCTTGCCTGAAATGAGTGCGGCAAGTTCGTTTTCGAGTGCAGTCTTATCCTCATCCAGCTTTCTAAGTTTTGACTGCTCCAGTTCTATGCGTGCAAGGTTCGCGGCAAGTGATTTCTCAAGAAACCGTGCATGAGATTCCATATCGGCAGTGGTGACTTTGATGTTTTGGGGAAAAGGGTTCACCTTTTTGAGAAACTCGTTTTCACTGCCGATCACCGAGATCTGGTCTGACACCTCCCTGATCTGGCTATTAAGGGCGTTTAGCCGCGTTTGCAGTTTCTGAATCTCGGGTTGATCGGTTTTCTTCAGGAAAGTCTCCTCAACAGCAACTTCCGAGATCGCAAGATCGCTTTGTCCCATGAGGGTAACCTGCACCGACTGGTCGACGAGGTTTTGGGTAATCCCGGAGAACCGGATGATGTTTTCCCCTTTTTTAACGGTCAGGAGCGCCTCTTTGGCGATCATCGCCCTGTCGGTAAAAACGGTAACTTTCAGGAGCGCAGGCACGGTTTCTCCCTCAGGCATCCGGGCACTTACCGGTTGGGAGGATACAATAGCCAGCACGATCAAACACAACAACTTTAAACAGGCTGATTTTTTCATATATGGAGTGATTAAATTCAATGTTGACTGGTAAAGATACGTAAAAAAAGAGAAACCCGGTTGATTGGGGTGATTCCCGGGGAGGGACGGGAAAACCACGGAGGCACTAAGCACACGGAGGTTCACGGAGGATGTGGACAAAAACAAATTTAACACGGAGGCACGGAGAACACTGAGGTTCACGGAGAATAAGAAAAAAAAAGGGTCCACAGATTTCTAAACATAAGGGAATCCACGCCCTGTAGGGGCCAAATCTTAATAGTCCGGGGTGGTGCAATGTTTAACAACAGCACAATTTTTCAATTTACCCGTTTTTATAATATATGCTTACAACTACCTTATTTAATGCATATTAACAATCTCATTCATTAGCCTATCCGATTATAAACGGATATAAACGTTACTATCCGGTTAAATACAACTCCACAAATCCGCATTACCTACATTTGCTTAATTCATATTTTGTTCATAATAGAATTTGAATGATTACAACAATAACCTGACACATGCTAAATAAATTCTGGTACCTATTTTTAGTTTTGATTGTTGAAGGCTTTTCTTTGATGGCAGTAGAACTGTCAGGCGCCAAGCTATTGGCACCTTTTTATGGAAGTTCATTATATGTCTGGACTGCAGTTTTAAGTATAACAGTATTCGGATTAACACTTGGTTATTATTCCGGTGGCCGCCTCTCTGAAAAATATCCTTCGGAAAAGCTCCTTGCCCTGATCCTGGCTGCATCGGCCCTACTGGTTTATGCCATGCCAGACTCCGCGCCCTCGATCATCCAAATGACAAGAGCAATGTCACTTATTCCCGGGATTTGCGTTGCAAGTTTTCTTCTACTGGTACCTCCGATGTTTTGTTTTGGTCTTGTCGGCCCCATGGTGGTCAGGCTGATGGCGCAAAAAATGGAGACACTTGGAAACGTGGCAGGGACCGTCTATTTCACCTCAACACTGGGAGGAATCATCGCCACTTTCGCATTTGGATTTTTCTGCATTCCAGAATTCGGGCTGACCTTCTGCGCCCATATCACTGCACTGGCTCTGGCGGTATTGCCCATTACATTCATCCTCAGATCTATTATCCTCAATACTAAAAATTCAAAATTCAAAATTCAAAATTCAAGACTAGACGAGCAAAGTTCAAATCCAGAAAGCTACAGGGCCAGCAGCCAGAAACCAGTAACGAACATCCAGCAACAAGCCACTCGTAACCCGAAATCCAAAACTCATCACTCATCACTCATATCTCATAACCCCAAACTCTCCACTCATCACTCATCACTCATAACTCATAACTCCATCCTCCTCTATGCCGCCCTCGAAGGGTCAACGGTGATGGCAGTTGAATTGATGGCCGCCCGGATGCTCGCCCCCTGGTTTGGGTCATCGCTCTATGTCTGGGCAACAGTGATCGGAATTACACTGCTCAGTCTCGCCCTGGGATATTTTGCAGGTGGAAAGCTTGCAGATAAATATGCTCACTTAAACACCATTCACTGGGTCGTACTCTCTGCCGCTGTTTTTTTAGTGCTCATGCACTCCTCTTCACAATTTCTGACGGTTGTTTTTGCAGATTTCGATTTACGCATTTCGGTGGTGGTTGTAAGCCTGTTCCTGATTCTGCCTCCGCTTCTCTTCCTGGGAATGGTCCCAACACTGCTGATCAGATACCTGACTAACAAATTGGAGAGCGCCGGCGCCACCACTGGAAGGGTGTTTTCAATATCCTCTGCAAGCGGTATCCTGGCTTTGCCTGTAGTGGGATTTTTCGTGATTCCTGCTTTCGGATTAACGGTCCCATCCATTGTTATCGGATTACTCGTGGGAGTTGTACCGCTGATAAAACTACTCGGTCAGAAAAAATACCTCTCGCTGCTCTTTGTGCTGGTTATGTTGCTCTCCTTTTCACAACGTGAGGTAAACAGATCAACACCGGATTTAAAAGTCTTAAGTTATTCGGAAGGGTTGCTTGGTCAGGTCCTGGTCGCAGATATTTTTAAAAACGGAGTTGGCGCTGCCACAAACGACCGGATGCTCTTTATCAACAGGATGGGACAGACCAATATCAATGGAAATACGCAAAACTCGAACTGGACCTATCTCCCCTTTTCCACGGCTATTGCCAGTAAGGTGCCTGCCGGGAGTAAGTCCCTGCTGCTTGGACTTGGGGGCGGCTCGATGGCCAATGCGTTACTGGTTGGATTGCAGACGGAGGTTGATGCCGTGGAGTTTGATCCGCGGATTGCCACAGTGGCCCGTGATTTTTTCAATCTGAATCCTGCCGTTAAGGTGATTGTTGATGATGCGCGTCATTATCTCGAAACCACGAAAAAAACCTACGATCTGATCCTTTTTGACCTTTTTAAAGGGGAGACACAGCCGCCGCATTTACTCACGCTGGAGTGTTTTCAACGGGCTAAATCGCTGTTGAATAAGGACGGGATTATCATCATAAACTTCAATGGATTTTTAAGTGACGAAATTGGCAAACCGGGAAGGTCCGTTTACACCACCTTACAGGCAGCCGGACTTGAAACAAAAATTCTCCCCACGCCGGGTGCCGAGCAGGACCGGAATACCCTTTTTATTGCCACTACCCAAAAGCAGGAATTCCATCAGGTGCGCTATCCCTTACTCCGTCTGGGTAAACCTGTCGATCTGGATTCCCTCTTTCTCGATCCAAAAACTCTAAATATGAAAAGTTCCGTGGTTTTTACCGATGACAAGCCCGATCTCGACCGAATGAATATGGCGGCCAATTCGATCTGGCGGAAATCATACAATGGAACCTATTCGAAGTTTTTTCTGGAGAGTGGGGTGACGATGTTTAAATAAGTTTTAAAGAGAAGGGAATTAAGTAATTGTAAAGATAAAATGTCGCAACTTTTAATTTGCGTCATAGCTCCGTCAGTTGACGGATTGCGAGAGATAAAAAGGAAAGACCACGCAAAGGCGCAGAGACGCCAAGCTTAAGAAATGGTAAATAAAGGATCTTACTATTTAAAATATAGGACAATAAATTATTCCAATTACTTAGAAAGGTGATGGTTTAATTTTTATAACCCGGCGTAATTCTATAAGCACCCTGTGAAACTCGGTGGTTAACTTTTAACAAAATGAAGCTGAAAACATCGTTTACCATCTTCTATTACGCACTACTACTGGTGGCCGTTATTTCTATTGTCGGAGTTAATTTACTGAACAGCGGCAATCAGTACCAGTTTTATTCGGCTCCTGAACTTTCGACACAGGTATCCGAAATACAGCCGAAATCGGCACTGCTGACCGGCAACGTGAAAGGGACCACCGATTGCATCAGGGGATTTATAGTAAGTAAGACATCAACGGTCACCTTCGAAAACCCGGATATCGTAATAATCAGGTGCGGGGACGGATCAGGAACCTTTCAGACTTCTGCCCGGTTGCAACACTATACCGTCTATTGTGTCGCCTCATTTGCCTGGTATCCCGGACACCCCGATCAGGTGGGATACGGAAATACGGTGGTGTTTAAGACAAGATAAAAAAATGAAGGAATGAAAGAATGAAGGAATTAAAACAGTTGGAAATTTTT
The DNA here is from genome assembly GCA_903904515.1 of uncultured Bacteroidia bacterium. GTDB lineage: Bacteria > Bacteroidota > Bacteroidia > Bacteroidales > Prolixibacteraceae > JAAFHB01. Next base: position 633 of record CAIVCR010000047.1, on the reverse strand, counting down.
AAACGTAAGAGAATCGTGGCCCAGATGGGGCCATCCGTCAACTGACGGATCAATAACCCCGGGTAAACGAACGAAGTGAGTGCCACCCGGGGGTAATGATGGAAGAGACCCGATGGCGCGATCGTCTCTGAATTGAAAATCCGGCATGGTTTCGCCGCTTGGGCCAAATGTTATTTCTTAAGTTTTTTTATTTGATGAATATTCCTTCGTTCCGAGGATGAAATGTATTTTGAAGGGTTCATTCATGAAGGTTCAATCTGTTCCGTCCGAAATATCGGAGGTGCAAATCATTTGATTCGATCGCGGACGGTGTTCGTGCGTTTTCGTTATCCCGGGGTAAGCAATCCGTCAGGTGACGGATTGCTTACCCCGGGATACAAATATGACGCCCCGACGGGGCTGCCCGAGGGCGAGGGTGACTTCAGAGAAAGTGCTGATTTCAACCTGGAAAGGATATTATTCCAGAGTTGCTTTTTTCATACCCTGAAGGGGTGTGATATGAATCGAAGATCGGCGAAGCCAATAGCCCGGGGTGGGTGATCCGGGTGACCACGCGGCGCGATCGTATCTTAATTGAAAATCCGGTCCGCGTTCGCCGCATGAGCCAAATATTATTTCTTGTGGGAGTTTTTT
>CAIVCR010000046.1 GCA_903904515.1 uncultured Bacteroidia bacterium | reverse complement strand
GACGTAACGTTGATCAGCTAATCCGGTATTAGATACTGGAGTGAGACATCTCCCGGGTGCCATGTCCTGAAGCGGCCCGACCCGGAGGTGCAGATAAATCGGGAATAGTCAGGGGATTACTCCACTTCCCTGACGAAACAACAGGAGTTAAGATGAGAGTCGGTGGCCTTGAGCCAGCTGTCATTCGAAAATCAAATCAAGGCTAAGCATGGAGAAAGCGTATTGCTTCCTCGTTTGGACAGGGGTTCGACTCCCCTCAGCTCCACTTTTTCGAAAAGCAAGTCAAAGCAAACCCCCGTAAATGCCACATTTACAGGGGTTTTTTGTTTTACCCCTAATCAATTGGCAAACCGACCATAATACTTGATGGGATTAACAGAAGAAATTCTTCTATCTTTTGAACTTGATATTCTGATTGATTGTAGAATTCCTTTTCAAGGCAATCCTCCGAAACAAGTTTCTCGTAAATGTGTCTCATATATCCCTCATTATCAAAATAGTCAGGGACATAACTCAGTGGCATTAGTCTTTCACCCAATTCTATTTCCTTCGAAAAATTTGTTTCCAAATTCCTGTATATACTTGAAATCCCTTCAAAAATTTAAAGATGACTTAATATTTTTGTTACCTGATAGCCATCAAACTTAATAGGGAACCTAAAAAGAGGAGTGTTTTCGTGGGTGTTGATTTGGTGATTACAAAGTCCCCATGTAGGTCCCAATACAATTCAGAAAGCTGATTGAATATAATTTGTAAACTCTTATAATTAAAGTCATTGCTGTAAGATAGTTGCAATAGCAATTCAAAAAAATCTTGATTTTGATTTTCAATATCCTTGTCTATCAAATGAAGACTTTCATCAGTGAATGGGGCTTCATTGAATAAATCTCCCTTACTAATCAATGATTTGTAAAAATTAAGAATCTCTGTAAAGTTTTGCATTGGTTAATTCAGGTTATTATTGGCAAATATCTTACTCCCTACCAAAGACGCTTAAGTAAGTCCTTTCTATCACGTCTACCTCTTTGTCTTTTAGCTTTGAGAATTCCTTGGTCCTGGCTCTGTTGGATAGAACTCCATTGTTTTGTTCCAGGAATCGAACCAGGGTGCCCACCAATTTATCAGGCATTTCATACTGATCATCAATGAACCGTTTGAATTCATCATATTTTAAGATATAACTCACCTCTTCCGGTATAATCCGTTGCGTTGTATCCAGGACACAGTCAAACAGAAATTCGGCTTGTTTTGTAGCGTCAAAATACCGATAATAGTCGAGGGTGTCATTGAGGACATTTACATTGTGATCAGGGGTCACTTCCCAATCAATCAGTTCCAGAACGGGATGAGAATAATCTTCCAGAACATTTCTGTAATCATCAATATGATCCAGGATCGAAGCTGAGACTGGGAAAATGACACCCTGTTGGATGAAATTCATCTTCGCCAGAATGTGGTGGATCAGATAACGGTGTAGTCGTCCGTTCCCATCGTAAAACGGATGAATGAAAACGAAACCAAAGGCAATGATGGCAGCCGTTAATACCGGATCAAATTTTCCCTTCTCAAGAAGTTGGTAGGTTTCAATCAATCCTTCCATAAGAACTTCCAGATCCCGCCATTTTGCCGAAATATGATCGGGAATAGGATCACTGGTTGTTCTGTCCCGATCACCTACATAGCCACCTTCCATCCGAAAGCCCATTTTGGTGAATCGTTTGCTTTCGATGATGATTTGCTGAAGCCTTAACAACTCTTTATTGGTCAGCGTATTCTTTCCAGCCTCCCCGATCGCCTTGCCCCATCGCATTGCACGATTGGGTCCCGGATTTTCACCTTCAATGGTAAAAGAGGCCTTCGAATCTTTCAAAAGCAGAAAGGATGCGGCGCGCTGCATCACATCTTTGTGGATGCTGTTGATATAGGTGATTCTTTGCTCCTGCGATTCTGAGGAGATAAATTTATCAAGTTTGGAAGTCTTGTAGATCAAAGGGCAAAACACAGGTGTGCCAGGAATATTATTGAGTATCCGGTGACGGGAAGATCGTTTGCCGTCAACTGCAAACTGGATCTCTTCATCAATAAGAGGGACGAAATTGCCCCTGTCCAAATCAGGAATATCCAATTGCGTTTTGAACATCCATTCATAAATAAACCAGATTCTTCGGGCATACTGACTTAGTGGTTCTATCTGCACAAGTTCCTTGATTTTCTCCGGTTCAAGTACATCAAACAATTTTTTCAACACCAGAAGATTGACTCCCTCATATTTTAAGGCAAAAACCAACTGTTTGAATAGTGTTTCGTCTGGTTGATGTCTGGGGGTATAGACCTGCCATTCCCTGGTTTGGTATTGCCTCTTCTTTTGGCTAATCAGTGCCAGCTTATTTGGAATAGTTACCTTTAAGTTATGGCGTGCTATGATTGCACCATAGCCTACAAGATACCCTTCTTCCGGTGCTACCCTTCCGTGAAAAGTAGTTATTCTTTGTGAAATTGAGTTACTATTCATCTGTCATGGTGAAATATGCTTAGCGAATATAGGTGAAAAACAGTTACAAACAGTGAATAACGATTATTTTTTATTATTTATGGTGAAATACAGTATGAGATTTGGAAGATTTTTACTACTTTTACAGTGCAAATGGAAGCAATCTGATACTCAAAATGTTACGTTTTGAGGTGGCAATTCGGGAATTTTGCAAAATTCTGAAAATGTAAACAGCTGACAATTAATCGGATAACCGCAAGGTTCCGTTCCCCTCAGCTTCACGACAATAAAAAAGAGGGTGTCTCAAAAATCGAGACCCCTCTTTTTTTGTTTAAATCCCACTGTGAATTTATTTTTTGGCCGGGACAAAAACCATGTCCACTACATCTGCCTT
>CAIVCR010000045.1 GCA_903904515.1 uncultured Bacteroidia bacterium | reverse complement strand
GTGAAGAATTTCCTTGAATGCAGGCAAACCCGCAATCGCAATACCAATGCGAGTGTTGAAATTGCGGCTCACATTGCCAAGTTTTCTCACTTGGGTAATATCGCCTATCGATCAGGTAAGAAACTGGTTTGGGATGGAACACGGTTTACGAATGACGAGGAGGTGAATAAGTACCTGATTCCTGCTTATAGGGCGCCATGGACATTACCAAAAATCTAAAACAAAGGCTGACATGTAATTCAAAATGTCAGCCTTTATTTTTTTAATTGTTTATTAGAAAAATAGAATTTCAGCATAAATTAAGCTGGTCTCTTTCCAATAGAATTATTTAAAATGATCCGTTTTTATCATATTTAGGGAGACCGAAAGGTGTAATTATACAAGCTAGTATCCAGATTACAGGACCACCGATACTTCCGGCATTCAGCTCAATGATACCCGGTGTAACCAATGAAAAAAGGAAAGCCAGGTCTGCAACACCAATGATTATGACGCCTAAGAAATAGGCGATCCAGGAACCTCTCGTCCAAATATAAAAAGCTACTACCAATCCTAATAATCCATACCCGGCAACGTCAATACAGAAATTCAATATCAGATGCGCATGTACATTTGCAGTTATCCCATCAGTTGCATGTTGAAATGCCGCTCGCGGAGCTGCACTTCCTCCTGTTAGCATATTCCAGAGTCCGGGAGCCCCTCCACTAAAATATTGATGAACTCCTTCAAAACCTACCCAAAGATGTAATACCGCCCAAAAAGCAAATAAAACAGCACCAATTTTAGCTGTTTTGCCAATTACTTTCTCTTGTTCAATTTGACTTATAATTTGTCCCATATTCAATTTAATTTATGATTTATCCGACAAATTAAAATCTTTTACTTTACTTTTGCAAGTAGGTACATGAATGTACAGTAGTAACACAATGTAAAGAAATATGGAAAACACTGGTGAAAATTGCAAAATAATTAATGAAAATTCTTGCCCTATTCGTGAGGTTCTGGAAATTCTTGGTGGCAAATGGGCTTTCTCAATTATTTACGCCCTTCTTTATGAAAAGAAGCGTTTCATGGAGCTGGAACGAAGTATTGAAGGAATTAACACACGAATGCTTGTGAAAGAATTAAAATCAATGGAAAGAAACAAGATTTTGATCCGGGAGGCTTTTGCCACAATTCCACCCACAGTAGAATATTCACTGACTGATAAAGGGAGGAAATTGGAGCCGGTACTGGCAGAATTGTACAAATGGGGCAAAGAATTTGTGCAGCCGGCAGTTATTGCCAATAAATAGCTATTCCCACCAACGGATACCGGCCAGTCGGCAAAGATCCATTCTTGAAAGCAACAGGTTGTATTCAAACTGTAGTTGTCCAAGCTGTGCCTCTTTAAAGTTGGATACGGCAGTGAGCAGCTCAAGGTTTGTAATTACTCCGAATTTATACCGGTCAGTAGCCAGAACCTGTGCCAGCTGTGCCTGCTTGATCAAGGTGTCGGCACTGGCAAGTTTCTTCTGATTCTTGTGAATATCGTCCAGCGCATTCAAAAGATCTTTGTTTAAAGTGAGTTTTTGTGTTTCAAGAGCGAGCTTTGAAGCGTCATGATTGATTACTGCAAGCTTACGCTGAAAGCCAGGCCGCGCGGCTGAAAAAATAGGTATTGTAACACCCACACCCACAAAGTAATTGAAATTTACGGCATCAATATTGGGCATAAAACCGTTTTTGTATCCCAGACCGGTTAGGAGATTCATCGATGGTAAGTGAATCCGTTCAGCTGAAACAATGTCCCAACCGGTAGATTTTATCTTATCTCCTGCAATCCGGATTTCAGGATTATTCCGGAATGCCAGTTGCGAAAGTGAATCGGTCATCAGGTTAAAAACCGTTGAATTAAAATTTAAATCGTTCAGGTAGTCCTTTCCCGGAATACCTGTTAGCATCCCAAGGATGTTATACTGTTTATCGAGCTGCGATTTCAAATCGGTATAAAAATTCCCGGCATTGGCATATTTTACTTCGGTTGAGACCAGGTCATAATTTAAGGCATCCCCATTTTTCACTTTCACCTTAATCTGTTGCAAAGTAGATTGAAGCAGGTTGATTTGTTCCTGCTGAACAATTAGGCTCTTATTGAGAAAAATAATGGAATAATAAATCTGTGCAACCTGGTATGCAAGGGTGATTTTAAAACCGTCAAGGTTATCCTTCGAAATGTCGAGATCGCTTTTTGCTTTATTAAGTAATGAATTTACACGCAAATCGATTAAGGGCTGTACCAACATGATGGATGCATTGTAGTTGTCAGCAGGCTGTATTTTTATTTGCTGAATTTGCCCCGACGATGAGGGAAACTCAATGGCAGGTGTAGGATACTGAAGGCGATAGGATAGATCCCCCATCGCTGTTGGCAAATAGGCAGTCTTCCCAAGACCAACTTTCGCTTCATTGAGATTTACCATTTCTTTCATTTCACCAACTTTAGGGTATTTCTGAAAGGTCTGTTCAACAAAGTGTTTCAGATCTGCCGGAACGGTTAGTTCCTGTGCAGATAGTTGTGTGAACGTGATTAGGATCGTGACTATTAATAAATGGGTTCTCATGATTCGCAAAGTTTAATTTTATCTTCGTTGATTCTAATTATTATACCTCTTCGGCCGCCATTAACATCCGCTTGTTTTTAATCCGGCTTCTCCGGGTGAGGAATATCAGCGGAAAGGCAAATAAAATAAAGAGGGTGGAATAAAGAAAAGCATCCAGGTAACTCAGCAGAAAGGCTTGCTTCATTACTGTAATCTCAATAACCTGGTAGGTCTGATGCTGCAAATTGGCTGCTACCGGCAGTTTGGATTGCAGACCCTGGTAAATCTGGTTATACCTTTCATTTAACTGTGCACTTCCGGCGTATAGGTTACTGATCAGGTCGACCCGATGAATTGCAACCCGGTGGGCTATATAATTATTAATAATTGCAATACCGAAGGAACCCCCCAGTTGCCTCATCATATTATTCAGGGCAACACCCTGTGGAATGTCTTTAGGTTGTAATCCCGCCACAGCCATAGCGTTTAGTGGTACGAAAAGGCAGGCAAGACCTGCTCCGCGTATCATGAGCGGAAGTGCAAAGAAACTTGAGGTAACGTTCTGATCGGCCCGCGACATTAGTATTCCAAATCCCATCAGAGTTATAAATCCAACAATGACAAATATTTGGGGACTGGTTCCCTTCTGCAGTAATCGCCCGATGAATGGCATAAAAACCAGGGATAACACCGATGCAGGTAAAAGGGTGATCCCGGTTTCATAAGCGGTATAACCCAATACCCGCTGCAGCATCAGCGGAAAAACAAAGACGGAGGTAAACAGGATAAACCCGACTATAAAGGTGAGCATTGTGGTTATCGACAAGTTCCAATCCTTTAAAATATGGAGGTTAACAACAGGCTCTTTCTGTTGCAATTCCCACCAGACAAAGGTGATCAAACCGATAGCAGAAACGATTGTAAGCCCGATTATTAAATGTGAGTCATACCAGTCTTCTGCCTCACCCCGCTCCAGGACATATTGGAGAGAGGCTATTCCTATTGTGAGCAGAAAGATTCCTGACCAGTCTATACTTGGCTTTATGTGTTCATCATGCCGCTTAGGTATAAAACGATAGGCAAGCATACTGGCAACAATACCAAAGGGTAAATTGATAAAGAAAATGAGCGGCCAGGAGTAGCTGTCGATTATAATTCCACCTACTGTTGGACCGAGAGTTGGTCCCAGTACAACCCCCATTCCAAAAAGGGCAGCTGCCATGCCGCGTTCTTTACCGGTGAAGGTCTCAAACAGGATTGCCTGGGAAGTGGAAAGAAGTGCACCTCCCCCCAAACCCTGTACAAACCGCCACAAAACAATTTCCCACAATGAGGTTGATGTTCCGCAGAGAATCGATGCAATTGTAAATATTGCAATTGAAGCCATATAATACCGAAGCCTGCCGAAATAGGCTGCCAGAAATCCGGTCATCGGGATAATAATCACATTGGCTATTGCATAGGAGGTGATGACCCACGCAATATCTTCGATGGAAGCACCCAGGTTTCCGGCCATCTGATTCAGCGCCACATTCACGATAGAGGTATCGATCAGCTCCATGATCGCAGCCGAGATCGTAGTGATCGCGATGAAGATCTTCGCCGTCTTACTTATAGATTCCATGCGTCTGGTTAAATGGGTACTGAAACGACTACGCTCATTCCTGCGCGAAGGAGATTTTTATATTTAGACTCATCCAGAATTTCAATCCGAACCGGGACCCGTTGGGTCACCTTGACAAAGTTACCCGTGGCATTATCCGGAGGAAGAAGCGAAAATTTTGCACCAGTTGCATCCGATATCGAAGTGATTTTACCCTGAATTTCCAATTTTGGGTAACCATCAATTTTAAGATTGACTAATTTCCCAACCTCTAAATTTTTTAGCTGATTCTCTTTGAAGTTGGCGACAACCCATTGGCTTTGGGTATTCACGATCGTAAATAGTGGTGCACCTGCCTGAATAAACTGACCCTCATCAATATTCCGTTTTCCCAGCTTGCCGTCTGCAGTGGCATAAATGCGGCAATAGGAAAGTTTTAGTTTTTGCTGATCAATACGGGAATTCTTAATGTCAGCCTGAGCCTGGGCCTTTTTTACAAGTGAACTAAGGACTGCAAGACGGGTTGATGCTACTTTTACATCTGTCTGACTGGTTTTAAGCTGCATTGAAGTGACATCAAAATTCGACTGCGTGTCATCCAATTGTTTTTGAGTGATTGCATTTCCTTCGAACAGGCTTTTATCCCGTTTCAGGTCTGCGGTCGATTTTTCCAACCGAACCTTAATAACTTCAACATTTCCCTTTGAGGAGGCCAGTGATGCTTCTGCATTGACCAATGCAGCTTTGGCATTATCAATATCGGATAACGACTGAATATAATCAGCCTGCATCTCCTGAAGCTGCAAGACCAGCTCCGCAGAATCGACAACCATAACCAATTGACCCTTAGTTACCAGCGAATAGTCATCGGCATAAATTTTATCGACATATCCCGAAACCCTCGAAAGAATAGGGACTATCCTCATCTCTACCTGGGCGTTGTCCGTTTCTTCATGGTGAATGGCAAACCACACTTGTTTTACCAGGAAGATTAATCCAAGAATTACAACTGTGCTAATTATAATTCGGGGAAGAATCTTCTTTTTGTTTTCAGGTTTAATTGGTGATGTAGTATTCATATCGTTTTTTATTTTTTTCTACAAATGTAAATTATTGTTGCTTACTACAAGTTGTCAAATTGTCCCCTTTTCATTAATTAATATAATAATCATATATCAGACCCTGTTTTTTGGGGGATTATCTTTCAATTTCTGACGATTTGTATCAATTTATGGAATACATTAACGGTTTAATTCGAAAAGGTCGAATTAAATTTTTCCGGCTTAAAGAGTTACTTGAGGCACTTCGGTGCTCAGATATCAGGTAGTTTGCGCCTCCACGATCCGATAAACTTCATCAAACGATTTTGTCTCCATCAGCTCAGCCCTAAGTTTGGCTGCTCCAGGGAAGTCGTTGGTATAAATTTTGTAAAACCGTTTAAGGATATTGAAATTCTTTTTGCCTCCCCAATTAGTTTCAAAAATCCGGGTATGAAGCATTAATTGGGTTAATTTTTCAGCTACCGATAGGGTAGGGGCAGGTTGATTAAAGAACCATGGATTATGAAAAATACCGCGTCCGATCATCACCCCATCCAACCCATATTGGGCCGTGAGCTCTTCTCCTTGAGCAACAGACATCACATCGCCATTTCCCAGAAAAGGAATATTGGGGTCGATCTGATCTCGGACCCGGGCACCCTTGGCAATCTCCTCCCAGTCGGCTAAACCGTCCGATTGTTGCTTTTGGGTTCTGCCGTGGAGAATAATTGCAGCTGGCTTAGTTTCCATAACATGCGAAATCCATACTTCTGTGTCATGAGCTTTCAGACCGGTCCTGGTTTTGACCGATACAGGCAAATGAGTTGCCTCTTTGGTGGCAAGAATGATCTCTTTAGCGAGGGTTGGTTGACTGATCAACGCTGAACAACAACCATTTTTTACAACATTCTTTACCGGGCACCCCATGTTGATATCGAGTCCGTCAAAATCGTATTCATCAGTAATGTCGCGTGCTACCTTATGGAAAATTTCGGGATTGTTCCCCCAGATCTGAGCTACCAGCTTAAAATTCTTCTGTTTCAGGATCTCTCTTTCCGAATCACTGACAAATAATCGCTCCGAAACTCTAGGTTTTCCCTTCGGATGGTTCATCCCGTCGACTGAAGTAAATTCAGTAAACAAGACATTAAGAATCGTGGGATCTGAAAGTCTTTCAATGATTTCCCTGAAAGATGTATCGGTAACATCCTCCATGGGAGCCAAGGCAAAAATAGGTTTCGAAAGATTTCTCCAAAAATTGGGCATACTAAATATTACAGGTTATTTTCCTGACTCTGAAATTGAGTCTGCAAAATTAGTATTTTTTGCAAGCCTGAAGCTTTTACGGTAAATGCTTCTGTTTCCAAATTTTGGTGCCATGGTGTGCCTGTGAATTTGCTTTTCAGCTTCTGAACTGTTTTTCAGATTGCGACATTCATCGGAACAGCACTGTTCAAATTTTGCTGCGCACGCCTCACATTGAATAAACAGCAAATGACACAGCTCATTGGCACAATTCAAATGGACATCACACGAGGCTCCGCATTGGTGACAATGTGAAATAACCTGACCATCGACCGATTCGCCCATCCGCTCATCAAACACAAAATTTTTCCCGATGAAATTCGATTCGAGGTCCATTTGTTTGATGTTTCTGGCATATTCCAATATTCCACCATGGAGCTGATTAACATCCTTAAATCCATGATGTTTCAGGTAAGCGCTTGCCTTTTCACACCTGATCCCGCCCGTACAATAGAGCAATAATTTAGACTCCTTATTATCTTTAAGCAGATCGGTAATCATATTGATCTCTTCGCGAAAAGTATCCGCCTCGGGTCGTATAGCCCCCTTGAAATGGCCAATTTCAGATTCATAATGATTTCTGACATCAACGACAATATGTTCTCCGGTTTCAACAAGATCATGGAATTCTCTGGCATTTAGGTGCCTGCCCACATTGGTGACGTCAAAAGTACCATCATCCAGTCCGTCTGCCACAAGTTTTTCCTTTACTTTAATCGAAAGCTTATAAAATGATTTTCCATTATCCTCGATCGCATATTTAATCGGTATATTTTCGAAAATCGGATGGTTATTCAACGTTTGAAGGAACGCATTAAAGTTTTCCTGCGGAACACTCATCTGCGCATTAATCCCCTCCCTCGCAATGTAAATCCTGCCAAAACAGTTTAATTCAGCCCATTCCCGGTAAAGTTGATCCCTGAATTCCTGTGGGTTGTCAAGAATGAAATAACGGTATAACGAAATTGTTTTTCTGACAAACGATTCGGCTATCAGGTTCTCTTTTAATACTTTCCGGTCAATGGAATTGTAAAGCGGCATTATTTGCAAAATTTGATTTCTGTTTATTTGTACAACAGAGTGAATTTATTATTGTTTTGGTCCACGCTTTTCCAAAATAGCCTTGCTATGATGTCTAACGAGACTTTTTTTATTGTTCTTTACAAGAACCGGCTTTTCGAAAAATTTCTGGTCTAAAATGCCAACATTCATCATATTAACTTCGGGTGCCTTTTTTTCTGTAAAACCATCTATCGAAGGTTTTTCGCCACGCTTGTTCAGGTTGAGAAATTTTTTGACATCTTCGAGACCGAGCTCAAAGATTGGTCCGATATTATTCTCGTACTTATACCATATTTTTTTCTGAAGAATATCGGTTTTTAAGTGGCGGGCCAACCCCCTGTCGGTTTCGATAGAGAGTAGTTCATTCGGAAAATCGGCTTGTGCTTCAAGGTATTGATCAAGTTCGAAAGTTAGGCAGCATTTAAGCTTTCCGCATCGTCCAGTCATTTTTTCGGCGTTGGGCGATAAGCCTTGTTTGACTGCCGCATCAGAAGTGATACTTGTAAAATCGGTGCGCCAGGTAGAGCAACATAACGACCGTCCACAGGAACCAATTCCGCCAATGCGGCCAGCCTCCTGCCGGACACCTATTTGCATCATCTCAATTTTAATCATAAATTCCCTGGAGTATTGCTTAATCAGTTCCCTGAAATCAACTCTTCCGTCAGCAATGTAATAGAATATAGCTTTGGTGTTATCTCCCCTAAACTCCACATCACCAATTTTCATATTCAGATTCAACTGCTTGGCAATTTGTCTGGAGCGAATCATCACTTTATTCTCACGTGCCTTGGCTTCTTCCCATTTCACCACATCGGAGGGAGTAGCTTTCCGGTAAATCTTATTCCATTCGTACCGATCCTGTTTTTTAATTTTGCGGTTGAATTGAAGTTCTGCTAATCTTCCTGTAAGTGAAACAGCTCCTACGTCGTGCCCCGGATTACAGGAAACCACAACTAATTCATCGCGCTTTAATGAAATGCCATTTTCGTTTTTGAAAAACTCCTTTCTGGTCCCCTTGAACCGAATTTCGACTATATTCGATTCATGTGAGGTGTCAGGTATATCACTCATCCAGTCAAATGTCCCAAGCATTGCTGGCCGATCTAAATCAATATTTGTATTGCATCCGTTGCATGCCATCTCTCTAATATTTATAACAAAACCACAATATTATCAATTTCTGCTCAGAATTGCTATTTTAATTAGATCTAAATAACAATAAATTCGGCAAAGTTAGATTAAGTAACATAATATCAATATATTATGCTGAATATGTTTAAGGCTGGGTTTATGCTCAGTAGGGATTATTCGGATAAGATATTTCTGTTTAAGGTTTTGTGGCTTTATTAATTCAGTGTTTTGAATTACTTTTGGTCAATAATCCCGCAATAAAAGTATTACGATGATAAACGTGAACCGGAAGATCTCACCTTCAATTTTGGCTGCTGATTTTAATAACCTGGGTAAGGATATCCTGATGATCAATCAAAGTGAAGCAGACTGGATTCATTTTGATGTTATGGATGGTGTATTTGTTCCGAATATATCCTTTGGATTGCCTGTAATACAGGCTGTTAAAAAACTGGCGACTAAACCGTTGGATGTGCATCTGATGATCCTTAATCCAGATCCGTTTATTAAGCCGTTCAGGGATTCCGGAGCCGATATTCTGACTGTTCATTTTGAAGTGTGCAACCATCTTCACCGAACCCTCGGAGCGATTCGAGGAGAAGGGATGAAGACCGGTGTTGCGTTAAATCCGCATACCTCGGTGGATGTTTTGGAAAGCATTATCGGAGAAATTGATGTTGTTCTTTTGATGTCTGTTAATCCGGGATTTGGGGGACAGAAATTTATTCATCATACCTATCAGAAAGTCGTCAAATTGCGTCGTCTTATTGATGAACGTCAGGCAACAACCCTTATAGAGATTGATGGTGGCGTAAATTTAGAGACCGGCAAGCTTCTTTTTGAAGCTGGGGCAGATGTGCTGGTTGCCGGAAGCTTTATTTTTGATGCTAAGGATCCTGCTGCGACGATTCATCAATTGAAGAATATTTGAAATTAAACTGCAATTTTTCAGGTTCCCGTAACTGGCATTTAGCAACTGGCGACTGGTTTTTGTGCAAAATTTGCCAGTAGCCAGCGGCAAGAAGCAAATGGCAAGCGGTTAAAAAATAAAATGGCCCTTTGCCTTAGAATCAAACTCTAAATATCGTATCTTTGCATTTCCTACATACATGGGGCTGACCGGTTTTGACAGCGGGCAGAAGAGGTATGTAAGCATGCCGGGCATTGGATCGTTGGCCCGTAAATCTTAATATCCAAACAAATAATTGGCGAAAATAATTTTGCTCTTGCCGCTTAATCGAAT
>CAIVCR010000044.1 GCA_903904515.1 uncultured Bacteroidia bacterium | reverse complement strand
TCTTAAAAGATAAAGGACCAGAATGACCAATTGAAAAATTGCGTAAGCTTTATACTTCATAACTGATTAACAGTTGACTAAATCTAAAAATCTAATAATGATTCTCAGGTCATTTTTTCATTTGGTGCGAATATAGGTATAATTTAAAGGATATAAAAATAATCCAAATTGAAAACTTTAGAAACATTTAACATTAAGGAAACGTTTTAAGTGTAAAATGTTTCCTAATTTTGCAATTGATTAAGATTGATAAGAAAATAAAACATGGATAATGAATTAGAGAACCAGGAACAGAAGCTGGAACAGATGCTGGAACAGATCAAGGAGATGTTTTTTGAATTTGGGATTAAGAACCTCAATATGGATGATATAAGCCATAAGTTGGGTATTTCGAAAAAAACCCTTTACAGGTTTGTAAAGAGTAAAGAAGATTTGCTTACGAGGCTTTTTGAGTATGATCAGAAAAAGTGGGTTGAGTCAATGAACCTCCTTGGTTCCCAGTCAGATAATGCCATTGAAACACTTTTTAAGGTTAGTCTCATGGTCTATGAGGAGATGAAACGGTTTAATCCAATGATTCTTTTTGAGCTAAGGAAATATTACGAATCACTTTATAACGAGTTTCATAATCAACGGTTAGCAATCATCTCACGATCAATGACTTTAAATCTGAAGCGGGGAATTATGGAGGGCTTTTATCGTCAGGATCTTAATAATGAAACAGCTGTTGCTATATATATGAACTATCTGGTCGAGGTTCATACGAATGCAGAAGTCTGCAAAATAGCCAATGTCACCTTTGATGAACTATTCAGGGTAATGTTTGAGAACCATATCCGTGCAATCTCAACTCCTGAGGGTGTGGACTATTTCGAAAAAAGGAAGAAGGAAATTATTGAATCGTTAAACAATAATAATAATTAAAAATTAAATAAGATGTTATTGAAGAAATGTCAGATTATCTTGTTGATCCTGCTCACTTTTGGAGGGGTAAAGATCAGCTTGGCACAGGATACGCTTCGCCTTTCGCTAAATGAGGCCTTAAAAATAGCGCAGGCCAACAATTTAACGATCAGGAATTCACAGCTTGATCTGAAGAGTGCCCAGAAGAAAATATGGGAAACAATGGCTATTGGGTTACCTCATGTCGACGGAACAGCCAAGTACCAGTTTACTCCAACGGTACCCACATTGCCCGCTTCGAATTTCGATCCCAAAGCTGCTTCAGATGCTGTAATCGAACTTGGTGTTAAACAGAATATTGTTTATGACCTTACTGTTTCACAGCTGATCTTTAACGGGGCTTACCTGATTGGGTTAAAGGCTTCGAAAGTCTATTATAATCTTGCGGAAGAGTCGCTTGAAAAATCAATTCTCGAAATTAACGAGTCGGTGACCAATACGTATTATATGATCCTGGTTGGCGAGGAGAGCCGCAAAGTGTTAAAAGCAAACCTTGAGAATGTGAACAAAACTGCTTCAGACATCAGGGAGATGTATAAACAGGGGTTTGTTGAGAAGACCGATGTTGATCAGCTGGATCTGACTGCAAATACAATTGTAAATGCCATTTCCCAGATTGATAATAACCTTGAAATGGGCAAACGGCTATTAAAAATTCACATGGGTCTTTCTGAGAATACCGGGATCGTTCTTACTGATCCGCTTGGTATGGAAGAAACGCAGGTCACAAAACTTTCTACTCTTGCACGCGAGCCATTTATCCTGGAGAAAAACGTCGAATACAAATTGCTGTCGACCAATGAGCTGCTTGCAAAATATGATTTAAGGAGGGAGATCACCAATTATTACCCGACTATCAACGCATTTTACAACCATCAGGAGAAATGGAAAACCCCAATTTTTGATTTCGCACCCAAGAATGTTTTTGGGATTAACTTAAGTCTCCCAATCTTTAGCAGTGGACAGCGAATGGCTACTGTGTCACAGAAAAGGATGACTTTTGAAAAGGCGACGAACAACAGACTCTATGTTGGTAACACCTTATTAATGCAGTCTTCACAATATCAGAACGATTTACGTACAAAAATTGAAAAATTTCAGATTCAGAAAAAAAGCAAGGAGTTGTCAGACAATATTTACCAACGTACGCTTGAGAAATACAAACAGGGAATCTCGTCAAGTATGGAGTTAATGACGATTCAGAATCAATATCTGAGTAACCTGACAAACTATTATCAAGGTATATATGACGTTGTTGGAGCGCGGACCAAACTCGAAAAATTATTCAATATCAATCAGAAAATCTCAAAATAAGAAGTATATGAAAAACATTATTTACACGCTGGCAATCGCAGCCATCCTGAGTTCATGCGGCAATGCAACTGATAAGAAGGTGGAATTGGGAAAACTAAAAGTTCAGCACGATGAGTTAGCTGTTAAGATTGCAACGCTCGAAGCAGAGGTTAATCCCGGCGGGAGTCCCTCCGAAGTAAAATCGATTCCGGTAAAGGTGCAACCTGTTACCAATTGTGTTTTCAACCATTATGTTGAAGTTCAGGGTGTTGTTGATGGTGACCAAAATGTTGCCGTAAGCCCGCAGGTCAATGGAATTGTTACAGCTGTTTATGTTACCGAGGGTACAAACGTTAAAAAGGGGCAGATACTTGCAGAGCTTGATGCGGCAGTATTAAAACAATCACTCGATGAAGTAAAAACTCAACTTGACCTGGTTAGTAGTCTTTTCGTAAAACAGAAGGCACTCTGGGACAAGAATATCGGCAGTGAAGTTCAGTTCCTTCAGGCTAAAACAAACAAGGAAGCGCTCGAGAATAAAATTAAGACACTTCAGGGTCAAATCGATATGTCCAAAATTATATCCCCGATTGCGGGAACTGTTGAAAGTGTTCCTCTGAAAGTTGGACAGATGGCTTCTCCTGGAGTTCCCACATCAGCTATCCGTGTAATCAATATGAACGTGGCAAAAATAAAGGCAGATGTTTCCGAAAACTATGCTGCCAGAATTAAGAACGGAAATCAGGTGATCGTCAGGTTTCCTGATATTGGAAAAGAGCTTGAAAGTACGCTGTTTTTCACCAGTAATTTTATTGATCCGACCAACCGTACTTTTCAGGTAGAGTGCAAAATACAATCGCATGAGGTTCAACTTCGTGCCAACATGATTGCCTACGTTAAGATTAAGGATTACACGAACGAAAAGGCCTTTTGTATTCCGGTGAACTTTATCCAGAGCAATAAGGAGGGAAAGTTTGTCTATTTGGCAGTTCAAAAGAATAACCAGAACATCGCCACACGTCGTGTCGTTAAGCAGGGAATGGATTATAACGGATCAGCCGAAATCCTTGATGGGCTGACAGAGGGAGATAAAGTTATAACAGCTGGTTTTCAAAGCCTCAACGAGGGCGTACAAATCACCTATTAACCTGATTTAATTTTTAGTTATGTCAAAAAGTAAACATAAAATAAAAGAGTTCTTCCCGACGAGTTGGGCTATCGATAACAAAACCAGTATTTATGTACTTGCGTTTTTGATCTCCATTCTGGGACTTATGAACTACATTTTAATCCCAAAGGAGCAGTTTCCTCAGGTTATTATTCCGTATATCGTTGTAAATACCCCGTATCCGGGAACTTCACCCGAAGACATTGAGAATCTGGTGACCCGTCCGATCGAAAAACAGCTTAAATCGCTGGGTGATGTTAAGAAGATAACCAGCAACTCGGTTCCCGATTTCTCCTCAATCATTGTGGAATTTGATCCTAAGATATCGATCCCTGATGCCAAGCAAAGGGTTAGGGATGCAGTTGATAAATCAAAAACAGATCTTCCGAACGATTTACCGGATCAGCCCCAGGTGCTCGATATTGATATTTCGGAGTTTCCTGTCATGTACATCAATATTTCGGGGAATTATAGTCTCGATAAACTGAAGAAGTTTGCAGATATAGCCCAGGATAAGATTGAAGGGGTGAAGGAGATTACACGCGTGGATATTGTTGGTGCACTGGAGCGTGAAATCCAGATCGAGGCCGATATCTTCAAGATGCAGGCGGCAAAAGTGACTTTCAGCGATATTGAACGGGCAGTGGCAGGCGAGAATATTACTATTTCGGGTGGAACGATCAACACCAACGGGACGAAAAATACAGTTCGGTTGAAGGGGCAGTTTCAAACGGTTAACCAACTGAAGGATATCATTATTCACTCTTCTAGCGGAGCTTTTATCCGGTTGAGTGATCTTGCTGACGTTAAGGATGACTTTAAGGAGCAGGAGAGTTTTGCCCGCCTTGACGGGAATAATGTGATTACTTTAAATGTAATTAAGAAGAGTGGCGCCAACTTGTTGGATGCCTCCGACCATATCAAGAATATTCTTGATAATGAACTTACCGGGAAAGAGTTTCCGACCGATCTGACCATGACCGTTACAGGTGATCAAAGCCTTTTCACACGAAATACACTCGAAGAACTTAACAATACGATTATCATCGGGTTTATTCTGGTGACCATTGTTTTGATGTTTTTCATGGGTTTCACCAACTCCTTTTTTGTTGGTCTTTCGGTTCCACTCTCGATGGCTGTTGCCTACCTTGTTCTTCCGGGGATCGGATTCACGATGAATATGATTGTGATGTTCGGGTTTATTTTTGCCCTGGGAATTGTGGTCGATGATGCCATTGTGGTGATAGAGAATACCCACAGGCTCCATCGAAATAACCCCGATATAAAGGTCGCGGCAAAAATGGCGGCAGGAGAGGTCTTTATGCCGATTTTGTCAGGTACATTAACAACGCTGGCACCATTCTTCCCATTAGCATTCTGGCCGGGTATTGTTGGGCAGTTTATGCATTATCTTCCCGTAACACTTATTATTACATTGTTTGCATCGCTTTTTGTAGCCTATATTTTTAATCCTGTGTTTGCTGTTTCATTTATGCAGCACGAATATGATGCAGAGGCTGATACCAAAACGCTTTGGAAAAAGACCAGGAAATACCTGCTTGTAGTATTTGGATTTGCATTGATATTCTATGCCTTTAAGATGTTTGGTCTTGCCAAC
Source organism: uncultured Bacteroidia bacterium (assembly GCA_903904515.1). Lineage (GTDB taxonomy): Bacteria > Bacteroidota > Bacteroidia > Bacteroidales > Prolixibacteraceae > JAAFHB01. The sequence continues at coordinate 46,455 of CAIVCR010000044.1, read as the reverse complement.
TTCCTGATGTTCGCAATTCTTATGGTGGTTGCTTATGAATATGCCATACGCTTTTGGATCAAAGGTTTCCAGGAGAAATTATGGCCTTCATTTATGGATAGGTATGTGCACACTATCCGATGGGTACTTGTTGGTAGACGGGCGTTGTGGATGCTTGGCTTTATGATCGCATTGTTCTTCTTTACTATTTTCCTTACCGGAATCGTAAAACCTAAGGTGCTGTTTTTCCCCAATAATGACCCGAATAATGTCTATGTATATATTAAGATGCCAGGTGGTACCGACCAGGTAGTAACAGATAGTGTCACGAAGATTGTTGAAAAAAGGGTTTATCAGGTTATTGGGAAAAATAACAAGGATGTTGAGTCCATTATCTCAAATGTTACAATTGGTGTTGAAGAACAAGGGTTCACAACTGCAGGAAAGCCGTTTAACAAGGGAAAGATTTCAGTAAATTTTATTGAAAATAAATTACGCCGAACAGGTATTTCATCGACCAAATATATGGAGATGATAAGGGCTGGTGTTGGAAATATTCCCGGAGCCGAAATTACTGTTGATAAGAATGGCAATGGCCCACCTACCGGAAAGCCAATCAATATTGAGGTCACCAGCCAAAATCTTGAAAATCTGATCGCGGATGCCAATGCATTCAGGGATTATATCGATTCATTAAGGATTCCTGGTGTCGAAGAGCTGAAAACAGATTTTGAGATGAATTCACCTGAAATAATCATTGATATTGATCGTGAACGGGCTTTGCGACAAGGGGTATCAACCGGTCAGATTGGTATGGAAATCAGAACAGCCCTTTTCGGTAAGGAGGTTTCAAAATTCAAACAGGATGAAGACGAGTATCCGATCACACTGCGTTATCATAAAGTCACCAGGGATAACATCAATGCCCTGATCAATCTACAGATAACCTACCGCGATATGAATACCGGATTGTTGAAAAGCATTCCATTGTCAACCGTTGCCAAAATAAATTACTCAACATCGTATGCCGGGATCAAAAGGTTAAATCAGAAACGGGTAATTACAGTATTCTCAAACGTCCTTTCAGGCTTTTCTGCTAACGATATTGTTCCACGGATCAAGCAGGAAGCAGCAAAGTTTAGTGTGCATCAGGGAACAGAATTTAAACTTACAGGTGAGCAGGAGGATCAGAATGAGACATCAGCATTCCTCATGAAAGCAATGATCATTGCTTTGGGGATTATTTTCTTTATCCTTATTACTCAGTTTGGATCGATCAGTAAAACAATTATCATACTTAGTGAGGTGATATTTAGTATTATAGGAGTCTTGCTTGGGGTGATTATATTCCGGATGGATCTTGTGATTATGATGACCGGACTGGGAATTGTTGCCCTCGGTGGTATTGTGGTTCGAAACGGGATTCTGATTGTCGAGTTTTGCGATGTGATGATGAAAAGGGGGTATAAAACCCGTGAGGCGATCATTGAGGCAGGCAGGACCCGTATTACGCCGGTAGTGTTAACTGCAGCTGCAACAATGCTGGGTCTGATTCCGCTTGCAGTTGGAATGAACATCAATTTCGTAACCTTGTTTACCGAATTGAATCCTCATATCTACTTTGGAGGTGATAATGTTGCCTTCTGGGGACCGCTGGCCTGGACTATTATTTTCGGTCTTAGCTTTGCAACCTTCCTTACCCTGATATTTGTTCCTGCATTGTATTATATGGACTACGTCGTAAGGTTAAGATTCAAACGTAAAAAGAATCTGAAAAGGATTAAATTATTAAATCAGAACTAAATGTAAGTTTATTTCAGGATAATTTGTTTCTTTAATGGTTTGATTAAAAAGCCATGATTATTGTATTTTCATTCCTGAATGGCGATATTTTAATCATGGCTTTTTTGCGAAACTAAAACTCTAACTTATTACCAATGTTGAAAAGAAGAACTGTAATTAATTGGCAAATCATCTTTCTTTTGATCGGTGTGTTGTCATTGCCGACTAAGTCAAACGCTCAGGATCAAACATTGCACTGGACCAAAAAATCTTCCGGTGTCTGGGTTGCAGGTGCGGGCCAGCCTGAAGCAGTTAATTTCACCACCGTTTCCGGCGTAAAACCAAAGTTGGATGCTATTAACGCAATGGCTGATGTACCGTTTCCACTTTCAGAAAATGAGATTAAGGCAACTGTCTTTGACGGTAAGACTTATCTTAAATTTCCCCTGGATTTGGGAGAACAGATCTTTGGTCTGGGATTAAACTTCCAAACAGTTGAGCAGCGTGGACGGATTCTGCGTCTCCATATGGATCATTACAACGGAACCGATAATGGCCGCAGTCATGCACCGGTTCCATTCTATGTTTCTTCGAAGGGATACGGAGTATTTATCAATTCGGCACGCTATATCGACCTTTGGGTTGGCACGGCTGTTCAAAAGGATAGCAAAGTTGCTATGGATGCCAGGGATCGTAATACCGATAAATCCTGGACTTCACAGCCTTACTCGGATAATGTTTCAGTTCTGATCCCTGCCGAAGGGGTTGAAATTGTGGTTTTTGGTGGTCCGACAACTCTGGATGCAGTTAGCCGGTTTAATCTTTACAATGGGGGTGGTACGCTTCCACCCAAATGGGGCCTGGGATTTTGGCACCGTACTCCAACACTTTATTCAGATAGCCTGGTCATCAATGAGGTTAAAGAATTTAAAAAGCATCAGTTTCCCCTCTCTGTCATCGGACTGGAGCCGGGCTGGCAAAGCAAATCCTATCCATGTACTTACGAATGGGATAAAGGGCGTTTCCCCGACCCGGCTAAATTTGTGGCACAGCTTAAAGATCAGGGGGTACAGACCAATCTTTGGATGAATCCCTATATTTCGCCCGAATCGGAACTGATCAAAAAACTCAAACCATTTACTGCTTCGTATACTGTGTGGAGCGGTTATATTCCCGATTACGGGTTGCCTGAAGTGAATAAAATCATTGGGGATCATCTCAGGAAGCATCAGCTGGATATCGGCGTCAGCGGTTTTAAGATGGATGAGAATGATGGTTTCGATGGCTGGCTCTGGCCTGATGTGGCGAGATTCCCCTCCAATATTCCTGCAGAGCAGATGCGCCAGCTCTATGGCGTGATGATGCAGAAGATGACTACTCAGCTTTACAGGGAACAAAACAGGAGGACCTATGGGCTAGTGAGGGCATCAAATGCCGGCGGATGCTCTTTCCCGTATGTGATTTACAACGATTATTACAGCCACCGTGATTTTATTACTGCTTTGATAAACAGTTCATTTATTGGTGTTCTTTGGACGCCTGAAGTGCGGAGTTCGCCAACTGCTGAGGAGTGGTTACGCCGGATGCAGACAGTTTGCTTTTCACCACTGGCGATGCTCAATGCCTGGTCGGATGGAACGAAGCCATGGTCGTTCCCCGAAGTTGAAAAACAGGTAGCCGATGTGGCCAAACTCCGGATGCAATTGATCCCGTATATTTATACATGCTTTGCAGAGTATGCTTTTTATGGAAGACCCCCTATGCGTGCGATGAACCTGCTTGATGGTTTTACTGCGGTTGTCGCCAAAGTGGAAGGGAAGTTGAGTTCAACCGAAAATCCGTATGCCGAAGCGACCCGTCAGGAGATGAAAGATCAGTTTATGGTGGGGGATAACCTGCTTGTTGCACCACTCTTTACCGGCGAAACCGAGCGGAAGGTTGTACTTCCCAAAGGTAAATGGTACGACTTCTATACAGGTCGGCTCGCGGGTGAAGGTGAAGTGATCACGGCTCTCCCAGGATTAGATCAAATCCCTGTTTATGTGAAAGATGGAGGGATTATCCCGATGTTTGAAACCGATCGGATATCACTCAAATCGGGTGATAAAAACAATCTGATTATCCGTTTTTACGGGAACAAAGAGGGCTCCTTTAAATTGTATGATGATGACGGGGAGACTTTCGATTATGAGAAAGGGGCATTTTCATGGCGCGAGATTAAGGTGACTTCAGACAAAAAGGGCAAAATGAATGGGGTCGTAGCAAAAGCGGAAAAAGGCAAACCGGATAATTTTGGAAGTGTAAAATTCAATTTCATAAGTGAATAGTTGTAAAAGTTTAAATTAGTGACCCGGTGACTTTTCAAGTTATGGACAGTCACCGGGTCACTTCAGGAACACAAAATACCTGCCCCAATGATCAAATTTAAAGTTCACTCAATTTATCTCCTGGCTGCTCTTCCCCTGAGCAGTATGGTTCAAAATGTTTCAGCAAAGCAACCGGTCAGAAAGCCTAATATTATTTTTATCTATGCCGATGATATCGGTTATGGAGATTTAAGTTGTAACGGTGCACGGACAATCAAAACGCCTAATGTGGAGCTTCTTGCCAAACAGGGTGTTCGGTTTACCAATATGCATAGTCCAGCTGCAACATGTACCCCTTCCCGCTATGCGCTTCTAACTGGCGAGTATGCCTGGCGGCGGGAGGGAACCGGCATTGCGACAGGTGATGCAGGCTCAATCATCCGTCCTGAACGGTATACCCTTGCCGATGTTTTTAAAAGTGACGGTTATCAGACTGGAGTTGTTGGAAAATGGCACCTGGGATTGGGCGATCAGACAGGGACACAGAACTGGAATGGTTTTATCACGCCGGGGCCATCGGATATCGGGTTTGATTATTCATTTATTCTTGCAGCTACGGGAGATCGTGTTCCATGCGTTTATGTCGAAAATCAAAAGGTGGTCAACCTGGATCCCAACGATCCGATTTCAGTAAGCTATGAAAAGAATTTTGAGGGAGAACCAACCGGAAAATCCAACCCTGAACTGCTTAAAATGCATCCCAGTCATGGTCACGATATGTCGATCGTGAACGGCATTTCGCGGATCGGATTTATGAAAGGTGGAAAATCGGCATTGTGGAAAGATGAGGAGATTGCTGATGTTATCACGTCTAAAGCACTTTCATTTATTAAAACGAACAGGGATCAGCCGTTCTTCCTCTATTTGGCTACCCATGACGCTCATGTTCCACGCGTTCCAAATCAGCGATTTATGGGAAAGAGTGGAATGGGTCCTCGGGGTGATGCAATCATTGAATTTGACTGGACGGTTGGGGAGGTGCTGAAAACAGTGAAACAACTTGGTATTGAGAAAAATACAATCATCATATTAACAAGTGATAATGGTCCGGTGGTTGATGATGGTTATAAGGATCACGCGCTGGAACTCCTTGGAAATCATAAGCCGGCAGGGAATCTTCGTGGAGGAAAGTATAGCAGTTTCGAAGGGGGAACCCGCGTTCCGGGGATCTTAAGCTGGCCAGGAACAGTAAAACCGGGGGTATCAGATAAACTGATTTGCCAGGTCGATATGGTGGCTACATGCTCTGAGCTATTAACGGTAAAACTCCCGTCCGGCGCAGCACCCGACAGTGAGAGTCAACTGAATACCTGGCTCAATAAGGGTGGAATAGGGCGGGAAGTGCTCGTCCTGCAAAATGTGAACAACAGCCTTTCCATTGAAGATGGGAAATGGAAATTTATCGCCCCCGGGCCGGGAATACCCTATGATTCTTCAACCAATACCGAATTGGGGAATCTTAATCAGGATCAGTTGTATGATTTAACCAAAGATATTGGTGAAATGGTAAATGTGGCTGCTCAAAACCCAAAAATTAGAGAAAGATTAAGAGCACGGCTTAATCAGATAAAGGCCGGCAAATAGAGGTTTTGATACGAAATTGGCAACTGATTTTAGCATAGAACCTGTTGGTATGATGCTAATCTTATCATTAATTCTTAGCTATTCAATGAGTATTTTTCGTGGGTTACCCGTATTATTTGTAAGACTAAAAATCAGATTATATGCTTATGAATTCTGTTGGAAAAGGGTTGGGAACACTCCTGTTAATGGTAATTGTCTTTACTTTAAATGCTCAGTTAACTACAAAACCTGCCGATCTGGTTTATCCCCAACTGGATACTGAAAACTCGCGATGGATCTTCTTCTCATCAGCCTGCCGTCCTTTTGGGATGGTCAACCTTAGTCCTGATAATAATGCCAATGCCGATTGGGGTTCCGGATACCGGTATGAGCGCGATTCTATTCAGTTTTTTAGTCATATTCATGGATGGCAACTCTCGGGTATTCCCGTAATGCCTGTTAACGGTAAATTTCAGGGGCACTTAGGCTCAAAAATTTACGGTTCAAAATATCAGCATAAAAAAGAGGTGGTCAAGCCTGGATATCATTCGGTTTTTCTTGAAAGTTATGGCATCAGGGCCGAGTTAACATCGACCAAAAGGGTCGGCTTTCACCGTTACCATTTTCCTGAAGCAGAGGAGAGTTATATTCTACTGGATCTGAGCACTCTTTTAGGTCCTGCAGGTACGGTTAAGGGATACGCAAAAAGTTTGAATAATCAGGAGCTACAAGGGTATGCCCTGATGGATAAAACATCCCGCAGACCTAAAGCAATGTATATTTTCTTTGATATTCAATTTGATACTCCATTCGAAAATATGAATGCCTGGAAGGATGGGCTATTGCAGGGAATCGTCAATGAATATGAGGGAAGCAATGGGGGAGTCTACCTTAAATTTGATACCCATGCCGGGAAGATAATTCAAATGAAGGTCGGAATTTCCTACGTCGATGCTGAACAAGCCAAACTAAATATCCAGGCAGAATTACCTCATTGGGATTTTGAAAGAACGGTACAGGAATCGGCAAATGAATGGAATCAATATCTCAGCAAAATTGAAATTGAGGGGGGAACGCTGGTTCAGCAACGACGGTTTTATACCGATTTATGGCATTCGTTACTTGGCCGCAGGATGATCAGCGACGCAAATGGTAAATATTGCGATATGACCGGTCCTCAGAGGCGTATCAGGCAGATCCCACTTGATCCCAAAGGAAATCCTTTGTTTGATCATCATAATTCTGATTCTTTCTGGGGAGCGCAATGGACAATTGCAACACTGTGGGATCTCGTTTATCCCAAAATAACCAGCGACTTTGTAAACTCTATGCTGCTCATGTATGATGACGGGGGACTTATCCCGCGCGGACCCTCCGGGGGCAACTATACTGCAGTGATGACAGGTGCTTCATCGACTCCATTCATTGTAAGTGCCTATATGAAAGGGATCCGGACATTTGATACCCAGAAGGCTTATGAAGGGATGAAGAAAAATCATATGCCCGGTGGAATGATGGGGAAGGCCGGATATGAACACAATAGTGCCAATGGAGGAGGGATAGAATACTATATTGAAAGGGGTTATGTCCCCTATCCGCTAAATAAACAATGGGGATTACACCAGGATGGGGCGGCACAGACACTGGAATATGCATCTCAGGATTGGTGCCTGGCGCAAATGGCCAAAAAACTCGGGAAGGATTCTGACTATGACTATTTCATGAAACGTTCGACCAACTGGCGAAACTTGTACGACCCTGCCTCCGGTTGGATTCGCCCACGGGATTTGAATGGAAAATGGAAAAACCCCTTCGATCCGTACCAGTACGAAAGCGGGTTTATTGAATCCAATGCCGCCCAGTCAACCTGGTATGTACCGCACGATCTTTCCGGTCTGGCATTACTTATGGGTGGACAGGATAAAGCTGCAGCTAAACTAAACAAGAGTTTTGAAGAGTCGGCAAAACTCGATTTTACCTCTGGAAAAGCTCATGACAGCGAGTTACATGAGAGCTACAGACGTATCCCTATTAACTATGGCAATCAGCCATCTATTGAAACGGCATTTGTTTTCAACCACATTGGCTACCCATGGTTAACTCAATACTGGTCAAGAAAAGTGGTTGAAAAGGTGTTCAGTGATTTGTCCACCGATAAAGGGTATAGTGGAGATGAGGACCAGGGATTGATGAGCTCACTGGCCGTTTTGATGAAAATAGGGCTGTTCGAGATGAAATCCGGTGCAGAAGAGCGGCCGGTTATCGAATTGGGAAGTCCGGTTTTTGATAAAATTGCGATTCACCTTAATTCAGATTACTACAAAGGAGAATGTTTTGTCATCGAGGTAAAGAACAATAAACCTGAAAATTGCTATATCCAGTCTGTAATTTTAAATGGAAAACCGCTCACGAAATCGTGGTTTTATCATGATGAAATAACCGGGGGCGGTAAAATAGTTATTGAGATGGGTAAAGAGCCAAATAAAAAATGGGGGAATTTAAGCCTGAAGTGATAGCTTATTCATGTAAATTTTCAAACACAACACCATTTTTTGATTAACAAGCTGAAAATTTTGTATTTTATATCCGGTTTGTGAAATAAAATTATCTTTGTCAGAACTATTTCACCGGGTTAATGGATACCAAACTAACAAATCAGGATAATCAGATCATTGATCAGTTAAAGGATGGTTCGAAAGAAGCCTTCCATAGTTTGTATGATGCGTATGGTCCCAAAATCCATGCGTTTGCATTATCCTATCTTAAAAACAATGCTGATGCTGAGGAATTGCTGCAGGAGGTGTTTTTAAAGCTCTGGGAAATCCGTGCCTCCCTTGATAGTTCTAAGAATATTAAATCGTTTTTATTCAAGATTTGCATAAATTTGATCTATGATTTGATAAGACGGAAGAATATTGAGAAGGCCTATTTGGATTATTCCGAAAACGATAGCCAAAAGTGCAGTGATAATACCTGGCATGAGGTTATTTATAATGAGATGCTAAGCAATCTTCATCATCTGGTGTCTGTAATGCCTGAACAAAGGCAGCGTATCTTCCGTATGAGCAGGGAAGATGGGTTATCAAATGATGAAATTGCCCAACAACTAAGTCTGTCGCGGCGAACAATTGAAAATCAGCTTTATAGGGCTGTCTCCTCTTTAAAGGAGAAATTAGGCGCTGGATCGTTGGCGGCATTGCTCTTCTTTATTCTCCATTGTAAATAGCAAAAAGCACCTATTCCCTAAACTCCTATATTTTAAATAGTTTAAATTATAATCCTCTAATACGTTGAGTTGTTAAGGACGACTTTGCGTATAGCTATAACCGGTTAAAAATAACCCGTTTTCAGATTTTATGCGATTTTTATTGAAAGAGAAAAAAATAGTAAGTTAGAATGAGTAAATCGTAAGGTTAAATCGTATTACCTCTAAAGCTTGAAAAAAATGGATCAAATTCTACAAAATATTATCAGGGAAGGAAAATTAAATGATGCGACTCAGGAGCAAAACCAGGAGTACTTGTCGCTGTTTCACCAACCTGACCTGGAGTTTGAACTAAAAAATGAACTTCTCGATGAGTTGCATCACACTGAAGTGAAGGATGTAAACACATTTTTCTATGATGAGCTCTTCGAAAAAATCTGGCATAAACGGAGCATCGAAATTCCCAATCCACATTCTAAAAACCGGCTTATTGTGAGACTTGTTCAGCTGGCGGCTGTATTGGTATCCGGCCTGATAATGGGCTATTTTATGAACTACGTCTTTAAGCCGTCAACTCCGGTATATTATACCTCCCTGGCACCCAATGGTTCTGTATCAGAAATGTATTTGCCCGATGGATCTCATATTTTTCTGAATTCAGGATCTGAAATAAAATATTCTGTCGATGGTCTCAACGGAATGCGTGAAGTGTTTCTTACCGGGGAAGCCTGGTTTCATGTGGCTAAAATGAAAAGAAAACCATTCCTTGTCCATACCCCCTTTTATGATGTTCAGGTAACTGGTACTTCCTTTGATGTGAAAGCGTATATTTCAGATAAAGAGGTTATTACCACTTTGGAGGAGGGGTCTGTTCATGTGAAATCATTCGAAAATCCGAAGATTAACGAAGAGATGGTACTTAAACCGGGTGAGCAGTTAATCTATAATAAAGAGATGAAAAATATTCAGATCAATGCAGTTAATCCGAAATGGTATACCTCATGGAAGGAGAATAAACTGATGTTTGTCAATATGAGTCTGAAAGATCTCAGAATATTGCTGGAAAGGAAGTATGGAGTAGAGATAGAGATCAGCGAGAAAAGCATTTTGAATTATCATTATGATGGGACCATAAAGAATGAGTCAATCCTTGAGGTTCTTGAAATCCTCAGGGAAACATTACCCATTGAGTATAAAATTGTAGGTCAAAAGATTATAATTCATAAAAAACATATATAAAAACCAGAAAACAGGAAGGAGGAATAATGAACTAAACCATAATGAAAAAAATAAGCCGGTGATGCTGTAACATCAAACCGGCTCAATGCAATTAATAAATCGGTGCTGTCACACCAGGTAATATTATTAATCAAACACATACAAAAATATGAAAAAAAACCAAATTGTATCCTCCCAACGAAGGAGAATAGGATATAAGCTAATTCTAAAAATGAAACTAACATTTATTGTTTTACTGAGTTGCCTGACGCAGGTTTCGGCAACTGTCTATTCACAGACAACGAAATTTTCGTTCAATTTTCAATCCAGACAAGTAGTTGATGTGCTGAAGGAGATTGAGGATAAAAGCGATTTTAGATTCTTCTTCCAGCGTGAGCAGGTCGATGTAACCCGAAAGGTAGATCTGAATATCCTGGATAAAAGCGTAGAGACAATTCTCGATGAGCTATTCAAAGACCAGGCTATTAGCTATAAAGTAATGCCTGATAATTTAATCATTATTACTCCTGACAGTAATAAATCCGATAATCCTTCCGATAGCCAGCAGCAGAAATCTGTTACGGGTAAGGTTACCGACACCGCTGGCGCGCCCTTGCCTGGTGTCACGGTGTCAATCAAAGGCACTACCAATGGTACCATTACCGATTCAAACGGAAATTATTCCCTTGCAACTGTCCCAGACAATGGTACGCTTTCAATATCATTTGTAGGTATGAGATCCAGGGAAATTCAGATTTCAGGAAAATCACAGATTAATGTAACTCTGAGCGAGGATGTTATCAAATTGGATGAAGTTGTGACAATTGGATATGGAACTGTAAAAAAGTCGAATTTGACCAGTTCAATTTCTAAAATTACAAGTGATGCAATTCAAAACAGACCTGTTTCTACATTAAGTGAGGTATTTCAAGGTCAGTTGGCTGGTGTTAATGCGCAAGCTACCAGTGGTGGTATACCTGGTGAGGATCTTACAATACGGATCCGCGGTATCAATACGATTAACGGGAATAGTAGTCCTCTTTATGTAATTGATGGCGTTCCGCGCGATAATATGCGGGATATTAATCCTTCAGATATTGCTACCATTCAAATATTGAAAGATGCTTCAGCAACTTCAATTTACGGTTCACGCGGTGCAAACGGGGTTGTACTCATTGAGACCAAGACCGGGTCCGGCAAACCGACTATAACATTCGATTCTTATTATGGTCTCCAGACTCCTGAAAAAAAGCTTGATCTTATGAGCGGACCTGAGTGGATCGCGTACAATATGTATTACAGAAATGCTTCCTACATCCGCACAGGTGGTAAGATGAGTGATCCTATGTCTTCCAGACCTAGTGCTTTACGAATTCCTGACTTCTGGAATACGACAACTAATTTTACCGACTGGCAGAGTTTAATCTTGCGTAATGCTCCGATTCAGAGCTATGAATCCTCTGCATCGGCAAGCGGTGATATGGGGAGCATTTTCACCTCTATTGGTTACCTGAGTCAGGATGGTATTATAAAGGCTACAGATTACAACCGCTATAATATACGGATGAATGGTACCTTGAACATCGCCAAAAATTTCAAGATTGGGGTTAATATGTCATTTTCAAACGCTACTCAAAGTGAGGGAAGTGCCAATTTAGGTGATCGCCAGGGAAAGGATTCACCAGTTCACCATGCCTTGATGATGTCACCTCTATTGGCACCGGGTTCTACTGTAAGAACAGCAGCCAATAACTTTACAGGGGTGCCTGTATCCACTGTTACCTCTGATGATTGGGGAGCTAACTGGATTGATCCACTGGCTCAGTTGCAACAAACTCTTGATGAATCAAAAACTACACGCTTACAGGCTTCCTTATGGGGTGAGTGGAAAGTGATGAAATCGTTAACCTATAAGATACAGTATAGCAACAACTATGATGGTATAACTTACGATTACTTTCAACCTGCATCGGTGAACCGAAATGCGTACAAATCGCAAGGTAACAGCTCTTCATCACGCTTAAATGATAACGTGCTCCAGAATATCCTGACTTTTGACAAGACTCTCGGATCACATCATTTAAATGTACTGGCAGGACAAAGCTCAGAGAAACAACAATATTATATTGCAAAACTGGAAGCTGCAGGATGGCCTTATGAAAATATTACAACCCTCAATGTTGCTTCAACTGCAGTAACGTCAACCACCCTTAAGACTACATACACAACTGCTTCTTTCTTTGGTCGTGCAAGTTATGAATATATGGACAAATATCTTTTCACTGCCAGTGTACGTCGTGACGGTTCCTCTCGCTTTGGTGCTGATGCAAAATGGGGTACATTTCCTTCTTTATCAGCAGGGTGGAAAATTAATGAGGAAAATTTTATGAAGAACATCAAGTCGATTAATTTATTGAAGCTCCGTTCTTCTTTGGGAACTTCAGGTAATGACCGAATTGGTGAGTATAATTATTTGTCTCAGTTAGGTACCTATTATTCTGCTTTTGGTGGAACCAAACAAATCGGAGCTGCAGCTTCCAACATTGCAAATCCGGAATTGAAATGGGAAGAGACTCAGTCCTTTGATTTAGGTTTTGACCTGTCAGCATTGCATAACCGCGTACAATTTAATTTTGACTATTACCGAAATGATACCAAGAACCTGCTGTTTAATGTCCCGGTACCATACACTACAGGCTTCGAATCAACCCTGACAAATATCGGTAAGGTTCGTAACAGCGGGTGGGAAATTGATCTTACTACCCACAATATGGATCGGAAATTTAAATGGACTACCAATTTAAATTTATCGCACAATAATAATAAAGTCCTTGAGATGGGGACAAATACCAAGCAGATTATCTCTTCAATAAATGGTGGACAATTTATTACAAAGGTTGGTGGTCAGGTTTCGCAGTTCTACATTTTGCCTTCTAAAGGAGTTTTGACAGCAAGTGACTTTGACGCCAGCGGTAAAGCCCTGGTGCCCATTTTGGCGGGAGAAGAGGAAGGTAACTTCAAATATGTGGATACCAATAAAGACGGCAAAATAAATTCAAGTGATTTTGTTGCGTACGGAAGTAACCTGCCTAATATGACCTGGGGTTTAACCAATAAGTTTACCTACAAGAATTTTGAATTGAGCGTTCTTCTGCAAGGTCAGACGGGTGGTGATATCTATTTCCTTGGTGCGCGTCATATTGATGCCGGATTTTCTGGACGTACCTCTTACAGCCGCTGGGTAAGAACCTATAAACCGGAAAACTTAAAAGCTGCAATTCCAACAGAATATAATGCCGCTCACGGTATTGATATGTCATGGGACGGCAAAACGCAGAATGCCTTCAATTTTGCTGATGATACAAATTCACGCGTTTATGATGCTACATACGTCAGAATCAAGAATATAACTTTAAGTTACAATATGCCTTCCGCGCTTCTAAAAAAGCTTAGGGTTGAAAAATTAAAGATATACGGTTCAATTGATAATGTTCATACTTTCAGTAATTATCCGGGTTTTACACCAGAGACAAGCAGTTATGGTAATGGAACCACACAGCTTGGCGTTGATTACAGTACGTATCCTCTTAGCCGAAGATTTACTTTAGGCCTCAATTTTACTTTCTAACTAACCGTTAATATTATTCAAAATGAAGACTATATCAAAAACAATATTGTTTTTTACACTATGTATTTCGGTTTTGTTACTCTCGGGTTGCAAAGATTACCTTAACCCGAATCCGGAATCACTTTATACGACAAAGACGTTCTATACCTCTCAGTCAGACTTTAAATTGGCTATTTCTGCAGTTTATGCCAAACAGCAGGATCTTTATGATGGACAATCAGGCATGCTCCATTTTCTTATAGCACGCAGCGATGATTCCAATGCTGTCAATACAAATACTTACTCTGATGGAGCTGATACGTTTACGGACACTTCAATCGGCCTTTGTACGACCAATGTCTGGCAAAGTTTGTTTGTGATTATCACGCGCTGCAATAGTATTTTAATTCGTATCGATAAAGTACAATTTGATGATGTCACTACCAGGGATTATATCAAAGGCGAAGCTTATGCAATGCGTGCCTGGGCTTATGATAATCTGGGGAAATTTTTTGGAGGAGTACCTTTGATCGTTGACGCTGAATATACAGCCGCCGAAACCTATTCCATAAAGCGTTCCTCACAGGAGGAAACATTTGCTCAGGCTATTAGTGATTATAAGGCAGCAATTAGTATTCTCCCTGCAAAGTGGGGTAGTGCTGATGCTGGCAGGATAACAAAGTATGCGGCTGATGGCGCTTTAGGAAAACTGTATATGTTTATGAATCAACCAGCTAATGCGAAATCATATCTTGAGGAGGTTATAAATTCCGGCATTTACACATTGGCTGCAAATTATGAGGATTGTTTCACAGATGCTTTTGATAATAATGTGGCAAAGGACCGTGTGTGGGAAGTTCAATATATCGGAGGTTTGTCTGGTGAAGGTCAGACCTTCAGTGAAATGGGTATGCCGGAAGGGTATAGCGGAACTGAAGGATATGCTTTGCGCGGATCAAGTGCAGCATTGCAAGTTTCAACAGATATGGTAAGTGCCTATGAAGCTGGCGACTACCGACAGACTATTGCTACATCAAATCAAATTAAAGGAACCGGTGCTGCAGGTTATACCTGGTGTACGAAATTCAGTCGCCATTCATACCAGCCGCAATCAGGTACCGATTGGGCTAACAACCTGCCAATCATTCGATATTCGGATGTCCTGTTGATGTCTGCCGAAGCTATTAATGCTACCGAAGGACCATCCGCTAAGGCTGTTGGCTATATTGATGCGGTAAGAAATCGTGCTAAATTGCCTTCCCTTACTCTTGTTCAGTCTGCATCTGCTGCATCTCTCCTCACCGTTATCAAAAAAGAACGCAGATCCGAATTTATGTTTGAAGGTTTACGCTGGTTCGATTTGGTCCGTTGGGGTGATTTTGTACCGGTTATGACAAATTTTCTTAACGAGTCAGACGAAGGAAACGGTAGATATTCAAAAAACGTGCAAGCTTTTCGTTCATTATTTGCCGTACCACAGGGTGAAATTGACCGATATGTTAATGCCAGTGTTATGGGTCAGAATCCTGGGTATTAATTAAATAATTTTTTTTAATCAATTTGCGGCAGGCTTCTCACTCGTTGAGAGGCCTGCTTTTTTTGCATCAACGTGAAAGTTGACAATCGGCGATGGGCAATCCCTTTATTTGATTACTTTTATTCTCCTTAACAATGGAAATTAATCTTCTAAGATGAAAAAAGTTTTAACTCTGATTTTAATCGTATTCGCCGCAATGGTGATGCTCTATGTTGGTATGCCGGTAATTGCTTATGGTTTCTGGGGATTACCCGTCGGGCTGGCAGCATTAACGATGATCTGGATCGTTATAAATTTGCAGGTTATTCCGCAATATAATGCCGGTGTTCAGACTTTTCAGTTGAAACCAAGGGGTAAAATCACAGCAGGTATTTTAGTCATACTTTTTCTGTATGCTACTTTGGTCCCGATGGTCACCTCGTGGCCACTGCTGCATACTTCGGAATACCGGAATCTTATCGGCAAAGTTGAGATTGGGGAGAATTTGTCAACCCATATGGCCCCTATCTCCATGGAAAAGGTGCGGGTCGTGGACCAGTCGCTGGCCAATATTCTTGGAGATAAGGTTCTTGGGGCACAGCCTGCATTGGGAAGCCAGGTACGACTTGGACAATTCAATATTCAAAAGGTAAAAAACGACCTGTATTGGGTGGCTCCTCTTTTGCATTCGGGTTTTTTTATGTGGAACCAGAACGAATTGGGGACAAACGGTTATGTGATGGTCAATGCTTCGAATGAACGGGATGTTAAACTTGTTCAGGAAGTTGGGGGTAAGAAAATAAGAATCAAATATCAACCGGAAGGATTTTTTAATGATTTTCTGGAGCGTCACCTCTACATGAATGGATTTTATAATGTTGGTCTTACCGATTATAGTTTTGAAATCGATGATGATGGTGTTCCATACTGGGTAGTGACCAAATATAAAAAGACAATCGGTTTTTTCGGTGAGAATGCCACAGGTGTTGTTCTTGTAAATACAGAAACCGGGAAATGTGAAGAATATGGGATCGAAAATACACCGGCCTGGGTAGATCGGATTCAACCCGATAATTTTGTTGAAAACCAACTCAACGACTGGGGAAATTTTGTGAAGGGATACTGGAATTTTTCGAACGAGAATAAATTGCAGATCACCCAGGGAGTCACGCTGGTCTATGGCGAAGATAACAGATCGTACTGGTACACCGGTCTTACTTCGGTCGGGGCAGATGAAGCCACCGTAGGATTCGTCCTGGTTGATACCCGCACAAAAAAAACGGTGTGGTACAAGCAGAGTGGCGCCACAGAAGCTGCAGCTCAAAAGTCGGCACGCGGAAAAGTTCAGGAGAAGCGGTTTTACGCATCTCAACCTGTGCCTTACAATATTAATAATATTCCTACCTATGTAATGACCCTTAAAGATGATGGAGGTTTGGTGAAGATGTTTGCGATGGTGGCTATTGAAGACTATACCATTGTTGGGGTTGGCAACACCCTTACCGAGACCTTAATGGCTTACAAGAATGCGTTTAACATGGCCGGGAATAAAATTAATCCTAAAGGTTCGACTAAGAAACTTATTTTGAATTCGGTGGTGCAGCGTATCAATTCGGACATCAAAAACGGAAACAGCTTTTACTATTTTACGGTTGAGGGGAGACCAAATATTTTCATTGGTTCATCCCAGATCTCAAACGAGCTGCCTGTTACCTTTGCCGGCGACAGTATTGCTATCAGTTTCGATGACGACACCCAGGGATTGATCGATATTTCGAGTTTTAAAAATCGGAGTATTGGGAAGCGGTAAGTTTAATTTTCTAACGAAATAAGGTAAGTATAAGTCTTTAGTCAATATCTAAAAACAGTTTATAGCGGGATAGATTCATTAAAAGTTTCGTAATTTCGTATTAAAGAATTTGATTATGACAACTCTAGAATTGAAAAATAGTTTAATCCATCAGATTGGAGAGATTAATGATGAATCATTTCTAACTTCAATTAAGACTTTTATTGAAGCGACGACGGAATCAACTATCTACATGACAACTCCGGAACAAAAACTGAGAATTAAGGAAGGCCTTGAGCAAATAGCGAAAGGAGAATGCTTCACTAATGAACAAGTTGAAATGGAGATTGATACATGGCTAAGACAAAGGTAATTTGGTCCCCCAGATCAAAACTTGATTTATTAGAGATATTGGAATTTTACTATAATCGAAATGGTACAAAAACGTACAGTAGAAAATTGAGTATGACCCTTCGTAGATCATTGAGATTATTGGTTAAAAATCCTGAAATTGGACTTAATACCGATATTCGGAATGTAAGAAATCTAATTGAAGGTGATTTTAGTATCTTCTATAAAATTAAGCCTGCAACTATTGAGGTAATTACAATATGGGATAACAGGCAAAATCCTGATGATTTAAATTTAAAAATATAAGCTGCACATTTTCTAAAAGGATATTCCAATTCTTATTCGGTTTGCGAAAATCTATGATCAAACCAAACTTTTAGTCGACAATAACCCGCACGCCGCGTAGATATCCTGACCCCTTGAAGCCCGAATTGTTGTAGTAATATCCTTAGCTGTCAGCTGATCCCTGAAGCTTGTAATCGTTTCCTCATCAGGACTTTCGAGTGGTGTTCCCGGAACAGGATGGAAGCGGATCAGGTTAATCCGGCACCTTATTCCGGCTAAAAGTTTTGTTAGTTCCCGAACATGGTAGGCGCTGTCATTCAGTCCTTTGAACAGGATATATTCGAATGAGACGCGTCGCTGACGGCCAAAATCCCACCCTTTGATCTCATTGACAACCTCTGCAATTGGATAGGCGATTTGAACAGGCATGAGCTTCCGGCGCTCTTCGTCAAATGGCGTATGAAGACTAATGGCCAAATGAGCTTCACTCTCGTTGAGAAAGCGGATCATGGCTGGAATAATCCCAATAGAAGAGACTGTGATACGTCGCGGGGACATTGCAAAGCCCCATTCAGAAGTAAGAATTTCAAGACTTTTTAAAACAGCATCAAGGTTGTCGAAGGGTTCGCCCATCCCCATGTAGACAATATTTGAGACTTCGCCATACTCTTCGATGCTGCGGATCTGGTTTACAATCTCGCCGGCAGTTAGCTGCCCCTGAAATCCCTGCTTCCCTGTCATGCAGAAGAGGCACCCCATTTTGCAACCAACCTGGGTCGAAACGCAAACGGTCTTACGGTCATCATCAGGAATCATTGCCGTTTCGATGAACTTATTATGGGAAGTGGGGAAGAGGTATTTTTTAGTTCCGTCTATGCTTACCTGCACTTTGGAGGGGGCGGATAGCCCGAATTCGTACTTCTCATTCAGGAGGTCTCTCGCATTTTTGGAGAGATTACTCATCTCATCAATGGAGCTGATCTCCTTTTTGTAAAGCCAGTCAGCCAGCTGTTTACCTGTAAATTTAGGCAATCCAAGGGCCAGGCTTAGCTCCTGTAGTTCAATTAAATTCTTGCCAAAAAGTTGATCCTTCATCTCCACACAATTTTTAAATTAGTCATTGCCTGGTATTGTGTGTGGTTCCCTAAAAATAGATCTCGGCAAAAATATTTTCATAGGGTATTCCCTTGGATATCAAAAGATCACGAACATCAACCACCATCATTGACTTGCCGCAAAGGTAGTATTTATAATCTTTGGGAAAGTTATTTGTTTCCAAAAGATAGTCTGTTACCCTGCCGTGGAAAACCCGGTCATCTTTTTCACGCGAACAACAGCGGATATAGTTGCTCCCTAAAGCCCAATCGAGCTCATCTTCAAAATAGAACTGGTTGAGGTAGCTAGCCCCATGAATCAACACTTTATTGTGAGACATTCCGGACTGGAACATGCTGTAAAATGGGGAGATACCGGTACCTGTAGCAATCCAGAACGCCGGACTATGGTCGCCATGAAAACTTCCGTAAGGGGCTGAAACCATTAGCTGATCGCCTGGAATAAACCTGGCCAGCCGCGGAGTAAGGTACCCCTCTTCCTTAATATTGAACAGAACGCTCATGATGTCACCCGAGTTTCCGCTGCAAACGCTGTATATCCTTGGTGGTTGCAGGCGATCGACAGCAATTTTGACCACCTGACCAGGAATAAAGTGAAGCTGTGACCTCCAGGAGATCAAAAAAACTCCCGGTGATATCTCAATATTTTCAATCACTTTTACAGTGAAAAGGGGGATCTCAGTTCGGGAATACTCTGCAGCTTTAGCCATGGTGTTAGATTTATCATCAAATATAAAAAAAATTGAAGGATCTTCCCATTTTAATTAAGGGAGAAATGGCTATAATTTGGAAAATCGCAAAACATTTTCAAATGTATTTGAAATATCTTTACAAAAAGAGAATTGTTTCGATCATACCTGAATAATCTGGAAGATTTTACTGAATTTATAACTAATTATTTATTAGTATTGGTAGCTCTGTTATTCTCTGGCCCGGAGTTTGTTTCAGTAGAAGACGAATTGGTCTTAAATAGAAATAAATGATTAATTTTGCAGTCCAAAATTAGAGAAGATGATGAGTTTAATGAAGCCCGACATCCAAATGGACGAGAGCTTTTATAAGGTTGAGGAGATCAGACATTTGACAGGTGAGACATTTTCGCTGAAATTGCCTAAAGCACGCTTTGCTTTTAAGGCGGGGCAGCATATCTCAATGGGTATTGTCGGCGGAAATCAGAGCAGGGAATACTCTATATACAGTGGTGAAAACGACGAGAATCTTGAAGTACTGATCAAGGAGGTTGAAAATGGTTATTTTACACCCAGACTGAGGAGACTCAAGGTGGGTAGCATGGTCGAAGTGCATGGTCCATTTGGCAAATTCGGGATGGAACCTGAATTGGCAGCAAAAGGCAAATTCGTTTTTATTGCCAGTGGAACAGGTATTGCTCCGTTCCGAAGTATCGTGCATACCTACCCTGAAATAGATTACCGGATAATTCATGGAGTGCGCTATTCAAAGGAAGCTTATGATCGCCAGGAGTATGCCGGCGATCGTTATACTTTGTGTACCAGTCGGGATAAGGATGGAGATTATTATGGCCGGCTTACCGGTTATTTAAAGACCTGTAAGTTCGCTCCGGAAACGCACTTTGACCTTTGCGGAAACAGCAATATGATTTTTGATGCGCTTGAAATCCTTAAAGAAAAGGGGTTTGATCGCGATCAGATCCATTGCGAAGTCTATTTTTAAATGGCGGCTGGCAGCTGGTTTCTGGCAGCTGGCAAATTAAAATATTAGTTTAAATGAAGTACCACTTGATCACATTGGGTTGCCAGATGAACATCGCAGACAGCGAGCGGGTTAGTTCCGTACTCGAAGGGATGGGTTATGAAAGGACCGATAAGGAGGAGGATGCCAATTTACTGGGTATTCTGGCCTGTTCGGTGCGGCAGAAACCCATCGACAAGGTGTATAATAAAATCGCCCAGTGGAACCGGTGGAAAAATAAGCGGAACCTGATCACCTTTGTTTCAGGATGCCTGCTGCCCGCGGATAAGGAGAAATTTCTCAAGACATTTGATTTGATATTTCCTATGAGCGAGTTGGGGCAGTTCCCGGATATGATCCGCGAATACGGGGTAGTTACCCCTGCCGGTCTCAAGATAAGACAGCCAATAATGCCTAAAAATGAGCATATTGCTGCGATGTGGCATATTAAGCCGAAGTATCAATCGACCTACGAGGCATTTGTCCCGATACAAAACGGGTGCGATAAATTCTGCACCTTTTGTGCAGTTCCCTATACCCGTGGGCGGGAAGTATCACGCCCTTCATCTGAAATACTTGATGAGATCAGGCACCTGGTTAATCAGGGGTATAAATCGATTACACTGCTAGGGCAGAATGTGAATTCTTATGGTCTGGATAAAAACGGTGAGGAGATCACTTTTGCTCAGTTATTAAGGGATATTGGTGAATATGGAAGTAGTTCGGAACATGAATTCTGGATCTATTTCACATCTCCCCATCCGCAGGATATGAACCGCGAAGTGATTGAAGTCATTGCTGCCTATGATTGTCTTGCCAAACAGATCCACCTACCCATGCAGAGCGGGGATGAACGGGTTTTGATCAAGATGAACCGACGCCATTCTATGGACAAATATCGCCGTATTGTTGCCGACATCCGTGAGCTGATCCCGCAGGCTACCCTTTTTACTGATATTATTGTCGGATTTACTGGCGAAGGGGAGGCTGAATTTTTGAACACGGTGGCTGCTTATGAGGAGTTTAAATTCAACATGGCTTATATCGCAATGTATTCTCCCCGGCCAGGAGCTGCAAGTTTCCGGTGGGAAGATGAAGTTACATCGGATGATAAAAAAGAGCGGTTGCAACGTCTTTCGGATGTTTTAAAGATTTGTTCCCATGAATACAATGAATCGCTTTTGGGTAAAACCATGCGTGTGCTGATCAATGGAACTGACCGGAAAACAGGTTTTTCAACCGGACTTACCGAAGGAAAGATTATTGTTCGCCTGGATCATCACGATGATTCTTTGATGGGCAAAATTATCAGTGTCAAAATTACCTCCGCTGCTAATTTGTCTTTGAGTGGGGAGCTTGTTTAACATGTTTAGTTTGCTTCGCAACTATTTAATCTGAAATAAATCAGTGATAACAAACGATAAAAAGAGTGTAGCCTTTAAAACCCTGGGATGCAGGCTGAATCAGTACGAAACAGATGCCCTGGTTACCGATTTTAGTAATGCCGGCTATGAGTTGGTCGACTATAATGCGTCGCCCGACGTAGTGATCATAAATACCTGCACGGTGACTAATCAAAGTGATACCAAATCAAGATCGGTTATTAGTCAGACTGCCCGAAAAGCTAAAAATGCTGTTGTAGTGGTTACCGGTTGTATGGCGAATAATTTTAAGGAGAAGCTCGAAAGCCAGGAGAATATCACGTTTGTGGTCGAGAACAGTCGTAAAAGCTCAATCCTGAGTTTAATCGATGCCCATTTTTCGGGAGAGATAGCCCATCCGGATCAGTTGCCACAGGATGTATTTCGTTATGAGCCGGTCCGTAAGAGTCTGCATACCCGCAGCGCCGTGAAAATCCAGGATGGCTGCGATAATTTCTGCACCTTTTGTATCATTCCCATGGTCAGGGGAATGGCTGCCTCGAGGCCGGTTGCTGATGTTTTGGAAAGTGTCCGTAAAACCGTTGAGAATGGATTCAAGGAGTTGGTCATTACAGGTGTTAATATTGGCCGGTATGAAGACGGGACAGTGCGGTTTGAAGAGTTACTGGCAAAGATCCTTGAAGTACCGGGAGATTTCAGGGTGCGCATCTCATCCCTTGAACCCGATGGTTTTGGTGACGATTTTGTGAAGCTATTTGACCATCCCAAGCTGATGCCTCACCTTCATCTGTGTCTGCAAAGTGGATCGGATAAAACATTGCTCCGGATGCGCCGTATGTATGATGTGGCCCAATTCCGCAAAACAGTTAATAAATTCAGAACTGTTTATCCTGATTTTAATTTCACCACCGATATTATCGTTGGATTTCCCGGTGAAACTGATGAGGAATTTCAGCAAACTGTAGATGCTATTAAGGAGTTTAATTTTAGTCATATCCACACGTTTAAATACTCCGTTCGCAAAGGGACAAGGGCTGAGCGGCTTGAAAATCACCTGCCTGAAAAGGTTAAAACGGAACGTTCTCTGAAGGTTCGCGACCTCTCGGTAGAAAATATGAGGCGCTATTTGGAGAGCTTTATCGGAAAAACGCAGGAGGTGCTTGTTGAAAAGATAGGACAGGGAACGGCAAGTGGTTATGGGCAGCATTATATCCCGGTTCATTTTAAACTTATTGGAGCACAGAAAAATATGATTGTAAAGGTCAAGCTTACCGGCCTTGTAGGCGATGATGAAGATATGTTTCTGTCTGGTGAGATCGTAAATAATAGTTAGAAAATATTTTTTTTATTTCAATCGCATATTAGTGATAGAATATACAAAATGTCGTTTTGTAATTTTTGAAAATTTATTTTCTGATAAAATATAATGAGGTAAAATGGCCACGATGGCACTAAGACACTAAGTTTCACAAAATATTGAATTATAGTGGATTATTCTTCGTGTTACTTTGTGCCTTAGAGACTTTGTGGCCATTTACTTTTAAAAATCTTCATTTACTTTTGTAGCATAAAAGACATCATTCATTCTCATTACTTAGGATCGTGCGAATTAGCTTCCGGCGAGAATAATAAGACCCAGACCTGCTATAAAGAGAATAAACATCATTGCGAGCAGGGCATTTACTTTTTTGGAGCTATTTTTAAACTCCTTCCAGATAAAGACACCCCAAAGTGCAGCAATCAGTGTGGCACCTTGACCAAGACCATACGATATGGCAAAACCTGCTTTTCCGGCAGCAAGAATGCTTAGCGACATCCCAATGCACCAGATCATCCCACCAGCAATTCCAGTGAAATGCTCCTTTAGCGAACCCTTGAAATACTGTGAATAGGTCACCGGTGCACCTTCAAAAGGCTTTTTCATTAAAATAGTATTGAACACAAAATTACTGATTAATACACCAATGGAGAATATAAACACAGCACCATAAGGTGTTAATCGTCCTGCCTCGGGGGATGCCAGATTTGTCGCCATTGAACCGGCAACAAAACGATAAAAGAGAGCCATAAGGATACCGCCGACTATCGAGATTATAATTCCTTTCGCTGGAATTTTCTTGGCCTTAACCGCTTTTTCTCCATAAGCAAATGCGTCGATGATAATGGCAAGACTCACCAGTGCAACACCGCCAAAAAGAAGGATCGCATCACCTTGCGGCGCAGCAATATAGTTGATGATTACCCCCAAAACCAGTGCAATCCCTATACCAACAGGGAAAGCAACCGACATTCCGGCAATAGCTATAGCAGCCACAATCAGGATATTGGCAAGGTTGAAAATTACTCCACCTGCCAATGCCCCCGAGATACTTGACCAGTCTGCCTGCCGGAGATTCTGAGTAAAACCCATCCCCTGAGCTCCGGTGCTTCCAAGTGTGTGTCCTAATATCAAAGCGAACAGGACGATCCCCAGCACATAATCCCAATAAAACAGTTCAAAGCGCCAGGTTTTGGCAGCCAGTTTCTGGGTATTCGCCCACGATCCCCAGCATAACATGGTAATCACGGTCAGGATCACTGCAACGGAATAGGATTCTACGATATACATGATAATTAGATGTTTGGTTAATATTTTCTTGTTAGTTAAAAGAAATTCAAAATGTAAAAAGCAGAATTCAAAAGTCAAAGTAACTCATCTGATCCAGGACTTTTTTTTTGCACTTTACACTTTGCATTTCACACTTTTATTTCTTCCCTTCCTTCTGCCCATGCATCATATAGTTCTCGATGATTTCGGATAGTTTTTCAGGTGAATTTTTAAAGACCAGGTAGGAATGAGTTCCATTTTCAAGGTTTTTCCAACGGTTATATCCCGATGGTTCGGCAATCATCACCCCTTTGACCTCGGTGAAATTCTCTCCGGTTCCCAAAATAGCAGTTAAGACAGCTGTCTGATCCCAGCTCATCCGCCCGTTTTTATCTTCAGCTGCCAGTGGGATAGCAATCTTAAAGGCCAGATGAGCCGGACTTTTCAGGTTACTGGCAATTAACCTCTTTCCCGTAAGTATTTTTTCTCCGATCTCAAATCCGCTAAGTAGAATTCTTGTTGGCCAGTTCTCAAATACATATTTTGAAGAAGCCGCATCCTCCTTCACATTAAATTCCCACCCTTCGGGAAATTTGCCTGCCATTGAGACCAGCCGCTTCACCTTTTTTTGCACCAAAGCCTTACCGTTTAACGGTGAAAAGGGATCTGATTCTGATAGGAGGAGATCATTCAGGTTAGTCAGAAAACCCACCGTGACAATAACGACAGAGCTATCGGGTTGTGAAGCCAGGATTTTTCGGTACAGTGTAACGGCATCCTGTGCTTCGTCGTTAGAGATAATGGTATGCGTATAATGGGCTACCAGCGAATCGGCCCAATGCTGGCTGCAGCCAATATTTACCCCGTGGGTTTTGGGTGATCCGACAGGAATTTCCGGACGACCGTAATACGTATTAATCACATTAAGGCATGGCGCAACGAGTGCATATTTATTCGATGCCATTGTAGCCAGAATCTCTGCCTTACCGCTGTCGGCAAAGGCATGTAACATGGTCAGTGCGCCTACGTCATCGTAATCGGGTCCCATATCGCTGTCGAAGATTACTTTGACAGGTTCAATTTGTAACGGTCCCGATGAAATGCAGGAACAAATGAGAACAGCAACAATAAGAGTCAGAAAGTAATTATTTAATTTCATGCGAAAATAAATTGTTGTTAAGCAGCCAAATGGAATCGTCAATTATTTTGATGTTTTAGGCGAGCAAATGCTCCTAAGGGGTTCACTGTTGGTTATATTAGTTTTGAAATGAAAATTTATAATTTTCATTTTTTTTGTCGACAGTTTTAAAGATTATTGCTTTTGAGAGATAGAAATTGGCAGCTGATGCTTCTGGTCGTTTTTCGCCTTTTACTACTACCCTAACTACATGTTTACCAGGATTTAGATTTAAAATATGATAAGAATCCATATCTGTCTGAATTTGGTTTGCACAACCAAAATAATTATCAATAGTTCGTTTTAGTTTTCCATCAATATAGATCTCTGCTTTTCCACAATTTTTCATCCAGTTTCCACATACAGATATGCCTGTCCCGTCGAAGTTCAGGATCGCCTCATCACCGGCATGACTGCTGTATTTGGCCTGATCAAAAAGCTTATTGTTATTGTCCTCATCGTTGGTATTAAAAACTGCCCAATCTCCATGGAATTGCCATCCTTGTTTTTCAAATACTGTTACCCGGTGATCGGCAACAAGCTTTGGGAATGAGACTTCTGCTATATAAGGTTTTGGATTCTGAATTTTAATTTTTAGTTCGCGGTCATTTACAAGACCACCATTCTTAACCGTCAACTCTTTGGCGTATTTAACCGTTTGTTCTACTGCCTTATTAAAAGAGTACTTGGTAAATATAAATAGTGTATCCCCCATTTTCTGAACAGCTTCGCGGTACTTTTCAGGCAGTCCGCTCAGTCCTTTAATCACCCCGAGAACTGCCATAGCATTCGACGGATTGCAATCGGCATCCTGTCCGCAACGAGCTGTGATCTCCATGGTTTTCAGAGGGTCTCCTGCTCCGTAAAGTAAGCCCATCACAACATAGGCCCCGTTTAGTTTGGCGTCAATATTAAAAGGGGCTCCAGCTTCACAAATATGAACACTGCCCCATTTAGCTTCCAGCTCTTTCCATGCTGCACGCCAATCTGAAGGATAATGCCGGTGAAGCAGGATCACATCATTTACGATTTTGGCATAATCACTTTCAGCGGGAATTGAGAGGAGCGCTTTTTCGATAAGTTTTGAGATATCGTTTTCAAAATAGGCCTGTGAATAGAGTGCTCCAATAAATATTCCTCCATATACGCCGTCACCGTAGTTCATGATATGCCCCACTTTGTCAGCAAGCTTTCTTGCAGTAAGGGGCATTCCCGGGCACATAAATCCGATGTAGTCCGCTTCTATTTGAAAATCAATATCATCTGCATGAATATTATATTCGGGACTTCCCGATTGTGGCGGGAAGATACTGTCAAAATAGTTTTTACGTGCCTGTACATTGGCATGCCAAAGCTCGTAACCTGCTTTTGCAAACAGCTCCTGAAATTTCTTTGCGGGAGCGTCAATTCCGCACTGATCCATTGTCATGAGGAATGTTAGCTGAACATAAAGATCATCCTGTACTTTTGAACCTATTACATCAGAAGGGACCCAGTTGATAGGCTCTTCAAAAGTTTTACAAAGCGCCTTGAATTCTACCGGTGCTCCGTAAGTTACTCCAAGCATCTTCCCTGCCCATCCTCCGGCAATTTTATCTTTGAGAGTTTCTGCAGATATGGTTCGAAACTCGCCCGTTTGTGTATCAGTATTAACTCCGCACGATGTTAATATCAACGCGAATGCAATTAATTTCCAAAAATTGGTTTTCATTAGTAAGTTGTTATAAATATTAGCTTTGCAATCTTAATCTTTCACATTTGCATTTTAACTTACCTCGCTTCGGTAAGGTGCTGAGGATTGAGCCCCCATCCGGGTTACCGAAATTGCAGCCGCTTTGCAGGCAAAATCTACTGCTTCTTCAAGGGATAATCCTTCTGAAATTGCTACCGCAATAGCTCCGTTAAAAACGTCACCTGCAGCTGTAGTATCAAGGGCTTCGACTTTAGGCGCCGGTATAAGGATTCCCTTTTCGCCGGTGAATAAATATGCACCTTTGCTTCCAAGGGTTATAATAACAACTTTGACCCCTTTCCTGTAAAGGATTTGGGCTGCGAGGCCGGCAGAGGTGGTATCGTGTACCGGAATCCCTGAAATCAGCTCTGCCTCAGTTTCATTGGGTGTAATCATATAAAGCTTTGATAGCAGGTCATCTGTAATCTTTGCTGCCGGTGCAGGATTGAGTATTACTTTAATACCAGCTTCAAAAGCAATATTGGCTGCATATTCTACTGTTTCAGTTGGGATTTCAAGCTGCATGAGGATGAGCCCGGAACGCAGTATCTCATTACGTGCAAGATAGATATCTTCTTTACTAAGATAACTATTTGATCCTGGGGCCACAACAATACAGTTTTCACCGTGGTCATCCACCGTAATCAAGGCGACACCCGAAGGATGGCCAGGATCGGTTGTCAAATGATCGGTATTAATATGATCATTTTCAAAGGTTTGCTTAGCCTCCCTTCCAAACAGGTCATCGCCTGTTTTGGCGATCAGGGTTATGTTCCCGCCAAGTCGTGCGGCAGCTACAGCCTGGTTCGCCCCTTTTCCGCCCGGGTTCATGAAAAAATCTCCTCCGAGAATTGTCTCGCCTGGTGCCGGTAATTTGGTAGTTTTAATAACCATATCGGTATTACTGCTTCCGATTACGGCGATGCGATTATCCATAATAAACGATTTATTTTTTCTCTTTTAACGCCTGTTTTTTAGGTTCTGCTTTTGGTGTCTTGGTGGTTATTTCAGCTTTTGGCACTGATGTAAGCTTACTTTGTGAAAGCTTAACTGCTGTCATCTCCTTCTTGACTTTTCTCAGT
Organism: uncultured Bacteroidia bacterium; assembly: GCA_903904515.1. Lineage (GTDB taxonomy): Bacteria > Bacteroidota > Bacteroidia > Bacteroidales > Prolixibacteraceae > JAAFHB01. The sequence goes on along the minus strand of CAIVCR010000044.1, from coordinate 18,009 downwards.
TCGGTTTCTGCAAGGTCAAGCTTTTTTGATTTAGTGCTAACAAGTTCCTTTAAATTAGTGATCTCCTGATCCTGGGCATTTTCCGGAACAAGGGCATTTAACCTGATCTTGAAATCGCTTAAAATATTCATATAGTTGATAAACGCCTCATAAGGGGTACTGTAGGGATTGAAATATTTGTGAACCTCTCCATCTGAGAAGAATTTGGTACACATGTAATAAAAATGGTCGATAGTTTGGAGATAATCCCAGTCTTTGAGTAATGTTTTGTCGTTGCAGAGATTCATCCTCCCTTTAAGCTGATAAAGTTTATCAAATGCCTCCTTCTGCAGCTCATTCCCTAACCAGGCTGACAGATCGCGCTCTTCGTCTGCCCATGAGATTGGATAGAGCACATGGACTGCCGAAACCGGCTGAAGATTAGCAATAACCTCTGATGGGGTGGAGAATTGAAGTTCTCCGGTTTTTAAGATAGCCGCCGGAAGATTTTTGAGAAAGTCGAAGATCCCTGTATTTTTATGCTGAAGCTGTCCAAATGTTTCGTAGTTGATGAAAACATTCACAACCTCCTCCTCTTTTGGAAGACTTGCCATCCATCCGGCGTATTTCTCAGCGGTGAGCGGATATTCATTCCATGCCTTATTACCAAATCTAAATGAGAGGTCGTCACTAAAACGGAAGTTACGCATTAAAACCTTAAGTCTTGGATTTAATCCATTGCAGTATAAATAGTTAGGGCTTTTCCATCCCAGAACGTGTTTAGCACCTTCTGTGATCATTGCTTCAAACCCCATCTTCTGCACCATATCCCCCAATTCGTCTGAGTAGATTAACTCAGTATTTCTAAAAACCGTAGGGCGCTGTCCAAAGAGCTCCTCGATCAGGTCGTCATGTGCTTTTACCTGTGATTCGAATAGCTCCTTATCATTGAGTGAAACCATCGAGTTGGCATAGGTTTCCGATAAAAATTCAACACATCCGGTAGCGGCTAGTTTGGCAAATGACTCGATTACTTCCGGGGCATATAATTTGAATTGATCCAGCACAACACCAGACAATGAATAGGTTACCTTAAATTTTCCCTTGTGCTTGATGATTTGCTCAAGTATAATCTTATTCGCCGGCAGATATGATTGATCGGCAACCTTGCGCATGAATGTTTCGTTGGCAAAATCGTCGTAGTAATAGGCATCATTGCCAATATCAAAGAATCGGTATTTCCTGTACCGAAAAGGTTGGTGGATCTGAAAGTTGAGGCAAACTGATTTCATATCTCTTAAATTTTAAGGGTAGATTTTGAACTGGATAAAGCGGATAAATAGACTTGATGGACATGTTCTGCAGACTGTTTCCACTGCAGATTATCCACCTCTTCTTTTCCATATTTTTTGAACATTGCTGAAAGTGCCGGATATTTCAGGATACCATAGATCGCATCAGCCATGGCGTTGATATCCCAGAAATCAACCTTTATTGCGTGTGTAAGGATCTCTGCCACACCCGATTGTTTTGAAATAATGGTGGGAACATCAGACATCATCGCTTCGAGGGGTGAGATTCCAAAAGGTTCAGAAACTGAAGGCATAACGTAGACATCGCTCATGCGGAACATATCGAATACATCATCTCCATGGAGGAATCCGGTAAAATGGAACCGGTCGGCAATACCCAGGCGGGCTGCCCGTCGGATCATTTTTTCCATCATATCTCCGCTTCCCGCCATTACGAAACGGACATTGTCTGTACGTCGCAATACCTGATAGGCAGCTTCAACGAAATATTCCGGTCCCTTCTGCATGGTTATCCGTCCAAGGAAGGTGACAATTTTTTCGTTAATACCTTTGGAAAAACCTTTGTTTTCGGGTTTTTCGACAGGTTCCACCGCATTGTAGACGGTAGTTATTTTGGCAGGATCTATTCCATATTTTTCAATCACAATATTCCTGGTAAGGTTACTTACCGTAATAATCTGATCTGCAATCTCCATCCCCTCCCGCTCCATGGAATAAACCTTCGGGTTTACGCTCCCGCCACTACGGTCGAAATCGGTGGCATGGACATGAATGACAAGTGGTTTACCGCTCACCTTTTTGGCTGCGATTCCAGCAGGGTAGGCAAGCCAGTCGTGGGCATGGATCACATCAAAATCGTATTCCCGGCCGATATACTCCGCTACGATGGCATAATTGGCAATCTCCTCAAGCAGGTTGGCTCCGTATTTCCCCGTGAAGGGGAGCTTACCCTCTGAGTCAGTCTGGATAAAACGTGTCTGAGCGGTTACGCGTTGTTCTGTTAACTTCCAAAACTCTTCAGGAGTTGAATAAGGTAAAAGGTTCGATTCAACCTCCAGGGAGGTAAACTGATGTTCTGTATTGCTGAAACGGATTTTTTTCTGCGAAATCGAGACATCGCTGGCCCCGATTATTTTCTTGACTGCTGAATTATCTTCGTCCCCATAAGCTTTGGGTACGACAAAAAGCACCTCAACATCATCTAATTGCGCTAGTCCCTTCGTTAATCCGTAACTGGCTGTCCCGAGACCCCCGCTAATGTGCGGGGGGAACTCCCATCCAAACATTAAAACTTTCATGTGATAATAATTTGTTTTTTATCCAACATGTGCGGGATGGAACCCTTTTCGACTTTCATCCTTTTAACAGAAAATTGCCTCATAAAAGTTACATCCTTAGATAGCTGAGTTGAGTAATATTCTTATTTTTATAGTAATCATTCTGTTGTTACATCTGCAAATGAAATGACAATAACCTATGGTGTCTCTCCAAATTTCTCGGGAACAGACATCGCACTGAGTACGCCGCCTACATTCCAGGCTTGTGAAATGGCACCTCTGGCAGAATAAGGAGGATTCCCCTCATAGAGTTCCGAAAGAGTTCCGACACAATGTTCCGACATCTCTTCCTCAAACCCAGCCATGATTTGTTTGACGAACGATAAACCGCCTGCCTTATGAATCTCGAGATAGGTTTTAACAAAAGGGTAGATCAGAAACGGGTATGCACTCCCCATATGAAAGGCTGCTGACCGCTTATCCGGATTTCCGATACATGACCCCTTGTACTGGAGGTCATTAGGGGCAAGTGATCTTAGTCCCCGTGGTGTAAGCAATTCGTTTCTAATTTTGCTGATTATCAGCTTCTTTTGGTCACGTGATAATGGAGAATAGCTTAATCCTGCCGCAAATATCATATTTGGCCTTACTGACCAGTCTGTATAATTCCCGTCTACAAAATCGGCAAGGTACCCCTGGTCATCACTCCAGAAAGTTTCGAGGAACGATTTGGCAATTAATTCAGGAAACGATGACCATTCACTGATAAATGCCTTATCTTTAGCTGCTTCAGCAAGTTCAAGGGCTATGCAGACAGCATTATACCAGGCCGAATTAATCTCGACAGCAAAGCCACCACGCTGCGTTACGGGCCTTCCATCAATGTAGGCATCCATCCAGGTTAAGGCTACCCCGTCCTGTTTGGCATGGATCAGCCCATTGGGTTCCATGTGAATATTGAACCGGGTTCCTTTCTTATAATTCGAAAGAATCTCCTTCATCGCAGTGCCATAACTTTTCCAAAGTTCCTTCTTCTCTTTGTAGGGCTTTAACTCCTGAATAGTCTGAAACGCGAAAAGGGGAGCATCGGCGGCATCGTAATCGCATGCCACACCGATATATTTTGGTAAAAGTCCATCTTTGAGACGACTCAGATTGGTTGTTAAAATCTCTTCATAGGTGGCCGGATCCGACTGGCTTAAAAATAGTCCGGGCAACGCCAGAAATGTCTGCCGGGGAATCGATTCGTACCACGGGTATCCGGCAATCAGATCTTTACCATCTTTCCTGTTGCACCGGAATTGCTGCGCTGCATTGATAAGACAATTATAGAAACTATCGCGCGGCAGACGCCTCTCTTTTTCAATTTTATACTGTTTCTTTAACTCTGCAGGATCACAAACCTCTGTTGAGGCAGAGAAGAACACAGACTCCCCTTTCTTTATGGAAACTTCAAAATAGCCCGGAACAAAAAGATCCTCCTGGTAGTCATATCCTCTCGACTGCTCTTTCATGTACTCAATATTTCGGGACCAATCCGGGACAGGGACAAAGTCAGGATCTTTCGAGAATTGCATAAACAACTCCGGATATGCTTCATAAAGTTTCATCTTAATCCCGTTCTTCACTTTTGAATATTTGGTATTGGCTACCATATTGGCACGGGTAAGTGAGTGCGCATTTCGAAATGCGAGAAAAGGTTTGAATCTTAGTGTGGTCGGGCTGTTGGCCTCCTCGAGGGTATATTTTACAATAACCTGATTTTTATCCTCTACAAGAAGCCGGGTTTTGGTCAGAATTACTCCTCCTACCCGATAGGTCACCTTGGGAATGGTATCAATCTCAAAATTCCGGATATACTTATGCCCTTTGGGCTCATAAAATTCGCCGGGATATTTATGAATTCCCAGATTAAATTGCGTATCATGCTGAATGATAGTCTCATCCAGAGACGAGAGCAGCACATGCTTCCCTCCGTCAAGCTCATCGAGTTGAACAATCAGCATCCCGTGATATTTCCGGGTATTGCATCCGGCAAGCGTAGAGGAGGAATAAGCACCTGAACGGTTTGTGCGCAGAAATTCGCGTTGTAAGGAGTATTCCAGATTTACAAGTTCCTCTTTATCGAATTTTAGGTAGCTCATACAAACGTGTTTTAATTTTACTCTGTTTTGGATGACATGCTTCCCATTGGGGATGAAACTGTCATCGCTAAAAATAGGCAAACGTTTTGTTAACTGAAAATTTAATTTATTATTTTTTCATGAAACTTTCCATATAGTTTTTGAAAGTCAACATTGGGATATTTATTTTGCAGTTGTTCCAACTTCGCAAACTGAGTTTTGAGGAAGGACTTGTAGGCCTCCTCATATGGATTAAATGGCTTGTGTTGAAGAGCCTGGAGTAATTTGCCTGCCTCATTAGATATCAACCCTGCTTCCTGCTCCAGAATGGTTTCTATAAATTTCTCCCGGATAAATTCGATCGATAATTCGCTTAAATGGGTCATATCAGCCCCATAAAACCTGTAATCACGCAGTTCATCGAGGATAATTTCATACGAAGGGAAATAGGAGATCAGCTCATTTCCAAATGTTGAAATCAACCCTTCTATGGCAAGTAGCAATGTCGATTTACTCAGCTGATTCTCATGCGCTCCGTCTTTTAAATGCCTGATCGGACTGACCGTAAAAACAACATGCAAATCCGGATTAATCCTTTTAATATTTTCAATTAACGGAATCCAGGTATCTGTTACCTGTTTTACAGAAAGTCGATTATGGTTAAATAGAGTGGCCGGTAGCTTATGACAATTGGATACCACATGACCACTTTGTTTGTGCTCAAACACCCAGGAGGTTCCAAAGGTGATAAAAAGGTGACTGGCGCTATTTAGCCGGGTGGCGGCTTCGGAAGCCAGCATATTGATCCTTTCCAGTACTTTGCCTGAATCAGGACCGGAAAAGCGGCTGTGGTGTGAAAAACTGTGAAACAGACCATTCGAATGGAACAGGTCATCTTCGGTAAAAATTTTACCGGTCATTAACATCTCCAGGCAATTGGCAACTGAAAATGGGTTGTAGAGAATTCCAAAAGGATTTATTACGATAGGGAGACATCGTTCCTGGAGATAAATACCGATATTTTCTGCAAAACATGAACCCATCATCAATGAGTGATGACGATAGCTCACCTTTTTTTTGAATTCAGGTAATTCAACTTCAGTTCTGAATTGGATCATATCTCCCCTTTAGGGAATAAAGATACTAATTTTTGAGAATTTTTTTTGGGTTTTGGCTGAAGCCGGATTAAAATAGAATAATAAACAGATATTCAGCACTAACCGTTGAGATAACTGATATTTCGCATAAGCCGTTTATAGCCAGCCCGTTCAAAGGCGGTACTGGAAAATCTTCTTTTATAAGTATCGGGTTTTAATTCAATCCAGTCGTTTTTACCCATTTCCAATAGCCCTTCGATCGGTTGAAAGTCGTGACTTTGGTTTGGAACGATCACTTTGTTCCATGGACATACATCCTGACAAATGTCGCATCCAAAAATGCGGTTTTCTAATTTTGAGCGGATCGGCTCAGGAGCCTCCTCTTTATTTTCGATGGTATGATAAGCAATACATTTTCGGGCGTCTACCACACGATCAGCAACGATGGCCTGGGTTGGACAGGCATCAATACAGCGTGTGCAGGTTCCGCAATGATCGCTCGTGAAAGGGCTATCATAACTCAGATCCAGGTCAATAATCAATTCGCCAATAAATACATAGGATCCGAAATATTTATTGATCAGCAGGGAGTGCTTTCCAATCCATCCCAGCCCTGCGGCTTTAGCCAGAGACCGCTCCATAACCGGCGCCGAGTCCACAAAGGCTCTCCCACTACATGGGGAAATCTCTGATTTAATGTATGTTAAAAGTTCGTCTAGCTTCTCTTTTACGACAAAGTGGTAGTCCCTTCCATAGGCATATTTTGAAATTACAGGTGCATCGGGATCGGTTTGTCTTTGGGATGGAAAGTAGTTGATCAGCACTGAAACGACTGATTTAGCCCCCTCTTCAATTTTCCCGGGGTCCAGCCGTTTTTCAAAATGGTTGGCCATATATCCCATATTGCCGTTCATATTTTCCGAAAGCCATTTCTGCAGCGGTTCCCGCTCCTCCTCAAGGGGTCGCACTTTGGAAATGCCGCACTCTGCAAAACCAAGCTCCAGCGCCTTTTGCTTGATCAGAAGGCTATGATTTGCGACAGGGAGGAGCATCGGATAATAAAATTAGATTATAACAATAATATAATGTCGTAAAGATTGCTTCGTCCCCGATACGCTGCGCTAGCGGAGCAGGCTGTACCTCCTTACAATGACTGACTTACTGAGCGACGAAGCAATCTTTCCGCAAGGTCTGCTTTCATGAGTTACTAAAATTAAGCAATATAATATCTTCAATCTCTGATCCTGCACAGAATAATTGATACCTCAGGCAATGATTCTACATAAATCCCAGCTCAAGCCTTGCCTCTTCAGACATCATCGACTTATCCCAGGCAGGTTCAAAGGTGATCTCGACCTTTACTGTTTCCACCCCTTCCACCTTTTTCGACATGTATTCAACATCGGCCAGAATCATATCGGCGGCAGGACATCCGGGAGCAGTTAGCGTCATCAGAATATTGGCCTCATCGCCTTCCATGTCAACACTATATATCAGTCCTAAGTCATAAACATTGACCGGAATTTCGGGGTCAAACACCTCTTTGAGGTTTTCTATTATTAAATCTATACGCGGATCCATCTTAGTTGTTTTTTTGTGAAATTTTCTCGTATGCCAATGCATAAAGTTTCATCTGCTTCACCATGGCCAAAAGTCCGTTTGAACGGGTAGGTGAGAGGTGTTGTCTTAACCCGATCTCATCGATAAAGCGGGGTTCTGAGGTCAGTATCTCGTGCGGTGTACGATTGGAATAGATTTTTAGCAATAATGCAACTAATCCTTTGACAATTAGCGCATCACTTTCGGCTTCAAAGATGATTTTTCCCTCTGTAAATTCCTGATGAAGCCAAACCCTAGACTGACATCCCCGAATCAGGTTACTCTCAACTTTGTATTTTGGATCAATAGGGGTAAGTTCATTACCCAGGTCGATCAATAAACCATATTTATCCATCCAATCCTCAAATCCCGAAAAGTCTTCGATAATCTGCTGTTGTATTTCCTCTATCGTCATTTGATGATTCTCTCAGTTATTAACTATTTTAAAGTAGTGTTTTTAAAACATCGCCTTTAAGCGGATCAACGCTTTATAAAAGGTTTCAATCTCCTCGGCTGTATTGTAGAAAGCAAATGAAGCGCGAACCATATTCTCAACACCATAATGATCCATTACAGGATCGGCACATAACCTGCCGGTTCTGACGGCAATCCCCATCTGATCGAGTAAAGTACCCAGATCAAACGGATGTATACCTTCGATGTTAAAGCTCAGAACACCCGCTTTCTCAGGGGCCTCTCCGTAAATTTTTAACCCCTCAATCTGTTTTAATCTGAGCGTGGCCTGCGAAAGCAGATCATTTTCATAGTGATTAATCAATGAAAGTTCCGGATTATTCAGGTAATCTACCGCTGCTGCCAAACCGATTGCCCCTACATAATGGGGTGTCCCGGCCTCAAATTTATAGGGAATTTCGTTATAGGTTGTTTTCTGCATGGTTACCCGGTCGATCATCTCACCACCTCCAAAAAATGGAGGCATCTGATCGAGCCATTTTCGTTTTCCATAAAGCACCCCGATTCCTGTCGGACCATACATTTTATGTCCCGAAAAAACATAAAAATCACAATCAAGTTCCTGAACATCAGTTTTAAAATGGGGAGCTCCCTGCGCGCCATCGATTAAAACCGGGATATTTTTAAGATGAGCTTTCGAGATTATTTCCGCGATCGGATTCACAGTACCCAACACATTGGATACGTGAGCCACTGCTACAATCCTCGTTTTTTCATTGAGAAGCTCATCCAGCAGACCCAGTTGCAAAACACCGTCATCACCGAAAGGGAGAACCCTTAGTTTAGCTCCCCGACGCTCGCACATCATCTGCCAGGGCACAATATTGGCATGGTGCTCCATCTCGGTTACGATCACCTCATCACCCCGATGGATAAACAGATCACCGAAGGAGTGAGCCACCAGATTTATCGACTCTGTTGCACCATGGGTGAAGATTATTTCAGCTGTTTCTTCAGCATTCAAAAAGCTGCGGAGCGTTTCCCTCGCATTTTCATACGCCTCAGTTGTCTTATTGGCAAAGAAGTGAGTGGCACGGTGGATATTCCCGTTTATCCTAAGCGAAAATTCATTGATCCGGTCGATCACCTGCTGCGGACGCTGACTTGTCGCAGCATTGTCGAGATAGATCAAAGGCTTACCGTTGACTTTTTGGTCAAGAATCGGAAAATCTTTACGTATTTTGAGAATATCAGGAATCATAATGTTGGTAATTGACAATTTTTAATTGGCAATTGACAAAAGTATTATTATTTGATTAGTAGAATTTTACTTGAATACAAAAATGAATTCGTTGCTTCATGTATCTTTTTTATTTAACAACAAATAATCAATGTATTTACCTGATACAGTCCAGTGCACAGGAGTGGCATTTTGAAACTTCCCCCCTTAATCGTTTATTAACCAGCTTGTCGATCACGTCACGCAGTTTCTCAATTTTGACCTCGGCAAGAACTTCATGAGCGAAGGCAAACATCAGCATGAGTCGCGCCTCTTTTTCATTGATCCCCCGGGCCTGCAGATAGAAAAGTGCCTCATCGTTAATCCGTCCCACTGTGGCACCATGCGAGCATTTTACATCGTCGTTGTCGATCACCAGCTGCGGTTTGGTATTCATCTTGGCTGCATTGGTGAGTAGAACGTTGTTATTCCGCTGGTATGCCGCAGTCTTGGTGGCATGTGGGAGCACATGGATTCGACCGGTAAATCCCCCTGTCGAACTATCATCAAGAATGTTTTTGTAGAGTTGATTACTATGACAATTCGGTTTGATATGTTCTATATTGGTATAATTATCAACGTGTTGATTTTTATCCGACAAGGCCAGACCACAGATGTTTGCCGAGGCATGTTCACCGTCCAACAAAACTTTCAGGTTATTGCGAATAATTCCTCCGTGAAGCGTTATTGCATTGGTGACCAACTGTGAACCCCTCTCCTGGTGAATATACAGCCCTGAAAGACTTGCTGTTTTATTGTGCTGATTCTGGATGCTGTAGATATCAATAACTGCATCCTCCCCCATTTCAAATTCGGTGAGGTTGTTGTTGATAAATTGCTGTGGCATCAGGGTATGGTCACAAAACATGATCTTAGCCTGGCTATTTTTACCTGCTATGATCAGGTTGCGCTGAGTGACATAGAGATCATCTTCGCTCCGAAGGATATTGATTAGCTGCAACGGTTTCTCAAGATGAAGATTATCCGGAATGTAGATAAATACCCCATCCTGTGCAAAGAGGGTGTTCATTGCAATTAACGGATCTTCCTGGGGATTAGCCAATTTGCCATAGTATTTTTCAACCAGATCGGCGTTTTCAATCATCGCCTTACGGAGACTTTTGACGATCACCCCTTCAGGGTAAGTCGTTTTATTATTGCTTGCATCATCGTACCACCCATTGACCACAAGGATCAGGTGGGTATCGAATTCAGGAACATCACAGTTGAACACCTCGCTCAGGTCAACTTCAAAATCATCGGGGGTAAATGACCGTCTGAAATTTTCGTTATCGAAGAGTCGTGTAAGGTCGGTATATTTGTAATTCTCAGTTCTGAATCCCGGAATTCCCATCCGTTGAAAAGCCTGATATGCCGGTTTACGCGCCTGGTTTATCCAACCGGGTAATCCTGTGGTAATTCCAGCCAGATTAGCAGCATATAACTCACTGATCCGCCGGACTGCAGTTATTTTTTCTAGTACCTCTGTCATAGCTATTCTCCCAGCTCTTTTTTGATCCAGTCGTAACCCTTCTCTTCAAGCTCAAAGGCCAACTCTTTTCCGGCCGATTTTACGATCCGCCCTTCATAAAGGACATGCACAAAATCGGGGACGATATAGTCTAACAACCGTTGGTAGTGAGTGACCAATATAGTTGCGTTATTCTTGTTTTTCAGTAGGTTAACACCGTTTGAAACAATCCGCAGGGCATCAATATCGAGACCGCTGTCAGTCTCATCAAGAATTGCCAGTGTAGGTTCGAGCATGGCCATTTGGAAGATTTCATTTTTCTTCTTTTCTCCGCCTGAAAACCCTTCGTTTACCGAACGGTTGGTCAGCTGAGAATCGATCTGAACCATCGCTTTTTTCTCGCGCATCAGCTTGAGAAAGTCTCCTGCTGAGAGCTCTTTTTCGTTACGATATTTACGGTGTTCGTTAACCGCGGTTTTCAGGAAATTGACCATACTCACTCCGGGTATCTCTACCGGGTACTGAAAACTAAGGAACAGACCCTCTTTTGCCCTCACGTCGGGGGACATTTCAAATATATCTTTGCCGTTAAACGTAATTGAACCGTGTGTAACCTCAAAATTGGTATTTCCTGCAAGTACATTTGCAAGGGTACTTTTCCCCGAACCATTGGGGCCCATAATTGCGTGAACCTCACCTGCATTTACAGTGAGGTTTATTCCCTTAAGGATATCTTTTCCTTCTACCTTTGCGTATAAATCTTTAATTACTAGCATCTTCTATAATTGTAATTTCATTTTTCATTCTTCATTCCTTCATTCCTTCATTACCCTACACTTCCTTCGAGGCTGATCTGTAATAATTTCTGAGCTTCAACGGCAAACTCCATAGGAAGTTTATTGATCACTTCCCGGGCGTAACCATTGACAATCATACCAATCGCATCTTCGGTTGAGATTCCGCGCTGGTTGCAGTAAAAAATCTGGTCTTCACCAATCTTTGAAGTGGTGGCTTCGTGCTCAATAATTGAACTGCTATTGCCTACCTCAATGTAAGGGAAAGTGTGTGCCCCACAGGTATCTCCCAACAGGAGTGAATCACACTGCGAATAGTTCCGGGCATTCTCGGCTTTTGGAGCGACCCTGACCAAACCGCGGTAAGAGTTGGAGCTGTGTCCGGCGGAAATCCCTTTCGAGACTATAGTGCTCTTGGTATTTTTACCGATATGGATCATTTTGGTCCCTGTATCTGCCTGCTGGTGGTTGTTGGTCAGAGCCACTGAATTGAATTCAGCTACCGAATTGTCTCCCATCAGGATACAACTTGGATATTTCCAGGTTATTGCTGAACCGGTTTCAACCTGGTTCCAGAATATTTTTGAGGCAACACCTTTACAAATCCCTCGCTTGGTTACGAAATTAAAGATTCCACCCTTCCCGTTCTTATCGCCGGGATACCAGTTTTGAACCGTCGAGTATTTAACTTCGGCACGGTCAAGGGCGATGATTTCAACGACAGCCGCATGCAGCTGATTTTCATCGCGCATCGGTGCGGTGCACCCCTCGAGATACGAAACATAACTGTCGTCGTCAGCAATAACCAATGTCCGTTCAAACTGCCCTGTATTTTGAGCATTGATGCGGAAATAGGTGGAGAGCTCCATCGGGCAGCGGGTCCCCTTCGGAATGTAGACAAATGATCCGTCAGAGAATACTGCAGAATTCAAGGCAGCGAAATAGTTGTCGTTGTATGGCACTGCCATTCCGAGGTATTTTTGAATCAGATCGGGATGATGCTTTACCGCTTCACTAAACGAACAGAAGATAATCCCCCGTTCAGCCAGCGTCTCTTTAAACGTGGTTTTCACAGAAACACTGTCGATTACTGCGTCCACGGCTACTCCCGAAAGCATTTTCTGCTCCTCCAGCGGAATACCCAGTTTTTCGAAGGTGCGGAGCAGTTCCGGATCTACTTCGTTAAGACTCTCATATTTAGCCTGTTGTGTCGGAGCTGCATAAAATATGATCTCCTGATAGTCAATCACAGGAACTTTAAGTTGGGCCCATTCAGGCATTTTCATAGTCAACCAGCGACGGTAAGCTTTGAGGCGGAATTCGAGCATAAATTCTGGCTCATCCTTTTTGGCAGAAATAATTCTGATAACCTCTTCGTTTAATCCTTTGACAATTGTATCGGTCTCTATATCTGAAACAAAACCAAATCTATAGTCGCGTTGGGTGACCTCGTGTATTAATTTATTTTGGTCTTCCATGATAATTTCTAAGTTCAATAATATAAACCAATAACAATCAAACACGACAAATTCCTACTGTGTGCTTAAATAGACTGATTTTAAATTGCAAAGATACAAAATGAACACTACTTTTGAGGCTGCAAAATTCTAAATAACGTTTGAACCAGTATGGCAAATACAACACAAAGTAAGACAGAGCTTTCCGAGCTTGGGGAGTTCGGTTTAATCCGTCGGCTGACCGAAAATATTGTATTGAAAAACGAAAGTACACTCAAAGGGGTTGGCGATGACTGCGCAGTGTTGGATTTTAAGAATAAGAAAATTGTCGTAACAACTGATCTTCTCACGGAAGGGGTTCATTTCAATCTCATGTACGTTCCTTTGAAACATTTGGGATACAAAGCAGTAACTGTTAATCTGAGCGATGTTTATGCGATGAATGCAGTTCCCCGGCAAATAACCGTTTCAATTGCGGTCTCTTCCAAAATGTCGGTTGAGGCAATCGATGAACTTTATGACGGAATATACCTCGCTTGTGAGCGGTATGGTGTTGACCTGGTTGGTGGAGATACCACAACTTCCTTAACCGGACTGCTGATCTCCATAACCGCTATTGGTGAAGCTGAGGAGGAGGATCTGGTATACAGGAACGGAGCCAAAGACACTGATTTATTATGTGTTACCGGAGATTTGGGGGGAGCTTATATGGGTTTGCAATTGCTTGAACGTGAGAACGAGGTGTTTAAGGTCAATCCCAAGATGGTGCCTCAGTTTACCGGTTATGATTATATTCTTGAACGACAACTGAAACCTGAAGCCAGAAAAGATATCCCATTGTTATTTAAAGAATTAGGCATCAAGCCAACCTCAATGATTGACATATCGGATGGACTCTCTTCCGAAATTCTTCATTTGTGTACCCAAAGCGGGGTGGGGTGCAGGCTTTATGAAGACCGTCTGCTTTATGATAACCAAACCAAAAAAATGGCTGCAGAACTGAATATCAATCCGTTGGTTGCAGCCTTGAACGGAGGCGAAGATTATGAACTTCTGTTTACCCTTCCTGTAGCCGATAACGATAAGATTCGTAATCATCCCGATATTTCAGTTATTGGTTATATCACCGATAAAAGTGAAGGAGTTAATCTGATTACTGCAGGAGTTGGACATGCCATTCCCTTACAGGCCCAGGGGTGGAATCCGCTGAAGGGATGACCTGAGTTTTTTCGAATATTCTCTGTTTCATACAATCTTTCGATAACCTTATCTCTTGCCATAAACTGGATTTTGGCTATGTTTAAAGTTTTATTATCAGCTAAAAAGAGGAATAAAGCATTTAAACTGGCTGTATATAGAAAATTAAAATCAGCAAAAATATATTATAAGCGGAAAATCAATGAAATAATAAGCAAAGGGATGGTGGGTAAAGAAGATGCCTAACTAAGGAGTAAGTCAAAAATTTGTATCAATATATTCCTGAAATCTTTTGACGTATTGCTCGCTTACCGGAATATAAATCTTTCCATCGAAAACAATCCGGTTTCTTTCAATCACGGAAATCTTTGAGAGGCTGACGATATACGAGCGGTGTACACGCATAAAACGGTCGGCGGGCAACAGAATTTCAATCGCTTTCATACTCATAAGAGTCATCACCGGTTTCGAATTGGTGAGGTGAATGCGGATATATTCATTCATTCCTTCGATATACTTGATATCTTCAAAGTTGATTCTTAATAGTTTATAGTCTGATTTAATAAACAAAAAAGATTTGTTGCTTTTAATTTCGGCCGGATCCTGCAGATTTGAGTTAAACCAGCCTTTTACCTTGTTTGCCGACTTCAGGAAATCACTATAACTGACTGGTTTTAACAGGTAATCGAGCGCATCGACCCTGAAACCCTCCAGTGCATGGTCGCTATAGGCGGTGACAAAGACTATCCTTGGCGGATTTATGAGAGACCTCACAAAATCTATTCCGCTCAGATCGGGCATATTGATATCCACAAACATCAGATCAGCCGGAGTCGTTGACAGAAACTCCATGGCCTTTATGGCACTGTCAAACAGCCCTGTCAATTTGAGAAATGGTGTTTTTTGGATATAATCTCCAATTTGCTCCAGGGCTAAAGGTTCATCATCAATTGCAATGCTTCTGATCATAAGGGAATAGATAAGTTTACGGTAAACAGGCCTTCGCTGTCGATGATATCCAGATGGTAATTATTACCGAACAGTAATGCTAACCGTTTCCGGGTATTTTGCAGACCGATACCGGTATTTTCTTTTGCCGGTGTTTTGCTGGTCTTGCTGTTTTTAACAACCAAAAGTAGTCTCTCCTCACCGGTAATAAGGTCGATATCGACAAATGATTCTTCATGATAGCTAATTCCATGTTTGAATGCATTTTCAATGAGAGAAATGAATATAAACGGAGGAATCATTTTCTCCGGGACTGAAACCGGAGGGACAAAACTAATCTTCACCTTGCTGCTGTATCTCATTTTCATAAGGTTAACGTAGCTTTCAAGGAATTCGATCTCTTTTTTCAGAGTGGTCGTGCCGGTCTCAGTCTCATACAAAAGGTAGCGCATCATTTTTGACAATTTGATTATTGCTTCTTTAGCTTCATCCGCGTTCCGGTCAACCAGAGAATGGATATTATTCAGGGTGTTCATAAAGAAATGGGGGCTGATCTGATTCCGCAGAAGTACCAGCTGGGAAGCTACATTCTCCTTTTCAAGATTTATCTTTTCATTCTCAGCCTCTATCCAGCGAAGACCCATTCGCAATCCTGTGTCAAATCCCAGAACAAGAACCGAGAATACAAGAAAGTTGGCAAATGGTGGAACAGGCCTCGGTTGGCGTTGCCCGGGAGGTGCAGGCTCTTCAGACCGGTCCGCCTGTTCAGTCAGGGGGCGTGGCGGGGGCTCTCGTTGTTCGTTAATTTGCCGGTTATTCCGGTTTGGATTATTCAATTTTGTATCATAATAATTTGAACCTAAGGAGAACAGGAATATTAAACCCAAGATTGAAATAATGTATACAGCAAATCTTCCCCTGAAGAGAACAAAAGGGACAAAAATGTAACGGTTTAAGACAAACAATACAGCCACTGGAATAAGGATTTCCAGCTGGTTAGTGATGCTGTTCCAAACGGGGTTGTTTGTATCTTCCCTGAAAAGGATCGGGGTGACCAGCAGTACAATCCACACCAGGGAGATGAGAGAGATCTCCGCATATTTTATTTTTCTTTTATCCATTCTTCGCTGTTCGTTTTGCCGCTATCGTTTCTTATCACCCCCGTCTGGTCTGGCGGGCCGGGACTCTTTTTCCAGTTCGAGAAATTTTTTGAATTTTTCCGCAGTCATAACCTGCTGAATTTTTGCATTCCTGGCTTTTTCCAGAGGATCAACCTTTGACTTGTCTGGAGGTGCCGGATGATCCCCCCTGGCATTCATCAATTGATCCATTTCAGTATAGAAACCGATGAAAGCCTTATTGACTGTTTCCTGCTGAATGGCCGTGAGGGAGAGAGGTTTGCAGATTTTCTCGCTGACAATTTTGAGCCTTTCCTCCAGCGATGGGGGCTCAGGCTCGTTCTTCCTGTCGGCGTTGGGTGGAGGGGCCAACTTTTTGAGCTGATCTGGGTCGAAGCCTGCAGCCTTGATTGCTGCGTCGTTCTCAGGACCGGCGTGGATACCTGCCTCCCTGAATTTCCCGTGAATTGCTTTAGCCTCTTCAGCCGTCAGTTTTGTAGCATTATACCCCGACAGGATCTTTTTAATCAACTGGGCCTGCTCTGCCGTGGTCGTCTGCTCCACAGGTTTTTGTTTTGGCTCTCGGGTTTGGGTGTTGCAGTTCACCTCAACGGTTATCAATAAAAATAAAGAGACCAAACTGAATCTTCCTATGTTAAAGATTAAGTGATTCATGATAGCGAAGATTTTTCTGTTAAATATAATACATTTCATGCAATCATCGAAAGATAGTGCAAAATCTGTAGCAGGATGATCATTAAAAACCATCCCGCTATAATCTGCCCGTTTATTTAAACAGGAAATCCGCATTTTTAATAGCCGGCATCGGGATAGGTTCTGAATATAGGAAACCCCCTGTCGGACCAACATATCCCAGTTGGTTAGCAAGCGCGAGCAGTTTTGATTTCTGATCACTCGAAAGTGTATTGTATACTTGCGAAAATGTCGTTGCATAGTAGTAGCTGAGCTCACCGTCCAGTTCCCCGTATCTCTGTGAAAGTGCCAGCACGGTTGCCTGGTCTGCAGACGAAGAGGTGAGGAATTTGCGGAGTTGCGTTGAAATGGCCTCTCTTTTTGCCACAATTTCAGTTAGTGCACTGCGTTGCAGGTTAACAATCCCTTTCACCTGGATGGCCTGGGCGGTAGTCAGGATCGCGAGAAAACTCTGACCCGCGTTGGCTGTCAGTGTTTCATCAATGGTGTAATTTGGATTTCCCATGGCCGGCCAGTCTTTCAGATAAAAAGAACCAAAGTAGGTTCCATGCCTTTCGGGGCAGAAATAAACATCAGAGGTCACCGACCCCGCATACCAGGCATAGATTTCACTGGCATAGGTCATCACCGCCACGCTCATATCCTTCGACAAATTAAGGCCTTCCAGCGGATTGACAAGGGTACTGTCCCACTTGCCTATCCCTCCAAGGGCCTTCAAGGCTGCCAGTTTCGTTTTTTGGGGGGCACTTAATGAGTTGAGAACTTCCCCAAAGAGCTGCGCTCTGTTGTAGCTGATTTGTCCGTCGGTCCGGTAAAGTTGCCCGGTGTACGCAGTCACTGCTTCCTTACTCAGCTGAGTGGTTCCTGATGGAAGATCACCCTCTTTCAGCCTTCGAAAAGCCTTCAGCAACGGGTACCGTTTATAGGCAAAAGCATTGATCGAATCGATCTGGTTTTGTGCCCGGCTGGCGAACATCCGGATCTGATCGGTGGTCAGCAGATGGAGGATATTGAACGAAATAATCGTTACAAAACTGGTGTTATGCCCGAGTTTGGTTGGATCATTGTCCCTGAGGTACTGGAACCCGCTGTAATCGGCCACCTTTCCCGGGGGCAGGAATGACTGTGAACCTAAATTCCCGGTCAGAAACGCCAGACCATCGAATGATATGGTATTTTGCTGGGCTTCATCCGATACTGCCTGGGTAATGGTATATTGGGACGAATCT